>NZ_FXBA01000001.1:600000-900000 GCF_900177705.1 Fibrobacter sp. UWB15 | reverse complement strand
TTGCGAACGGCGCGTCCCTTCAGGTCGAAGGTTCTCGTCGGCAACCGGAGCTGCTGCGTGTGTACAATTTGCCTTGCAGCAATATCCGTCTTGGAAGTATCCTTCTTGCTCGTATCCGCGACAGAGGTATCTGCAGACGAGGTGTCTGTAGCCGAAGTATCTTCCTCGATAGTTTCTTGAATCTGCCAGATGAACGAATCGTTCTGCTGTTTCGGATTCTGCACTACGGTATTTTCCACCGACTGCAGATAATGCCCGCTCTTGTAATTCTTGAGGTAGAATGCATTCGGTGTATTGACTGGAGCGCCTTCAAATACGTACCGCTGGTGAGCGCCGCCATTATAACCGTAGGTGGCCGCTCTAATGCCTGCCGCCGTGGATTCGTTCGGGATATCCACGACGCGGTTCCCGAGCTGAATGTAGTATGTAACCGGGTTGTCGCCCACCGAGAAAATCTTCACAAAAGTCGCCGTATCCTTACAATCCATCAATTCCAGAGCGTTACTCGAAGTAATCCCCATGCACTTCTTGGTATCGCCAAGGGACTTGATTCTCCCCTCTTTGTAGAACGCCACCTTGAACAGCTGCTGGTAAATGGTCTCCACGAGAATCACGTGGTTGATCAGGTCCTGCTCGGACTTGGCTTCGCTTGCCTGGTTCAAACCATACGGCCAGATATGCTGACGGTCGCAATGGAGTTCCGCGTTCGGGCCATCCATCTCACGAAGTTTCGCCTGAACTTTGTCGTTCCTGAAGACTCCATCTACACACGTTGCCGCATATTCCGACGTGGTCCCGATACCCATCGTGTGGCCCATCTCGTGCATGGCTGTCGGTACCACCATGTAGCTGCGGTTTTCGCCAAAGCGCAAGTCTCCGTTACTGCTGGCTTCGGCCGTGGGCACGCCCGGTGCGTAATACACGTTGATGAACTTCGAGAGGTTCGAGTAGGTATTGTAGAGTTTGACCGCCGAATCCATGACGGTCGTGATGCGCTTATAGGCATCCTGCTCGTCGGCGGTTGGATTCGTCGACTTATTATGCAAAGTGTATTCAACAGCTGAGAATGCATTGCCGGCAAGGCATACCGTCAAAATTGCAGACAATGTAAGGAACTTAAGCGACCCTGTAAAATTCATAAAGACTCCAATCCGAACACCATTCTAAATGTATATTCAGACCGGAGTCTATGCAAGTAAAATTTTCGATTTTACCTTGATTCTAGCCCTGCGAGGTAGCCGCGAAGGTCAGCTTTTCGTAGTTCTTGATGGCGAGGTTCAGACGATACTCGTTGGGGAACAGGCAAACGAGATTACGTTCCTTGTCCATCATGCAATCCATCGCATATTCTTCGGCGAACTTGGCCACATCGGCTTCGGGGCCCGACACCCAGCGGATTCCGTGTGCGGGCACGCGGTCCAGCGACACATCGGCACCGTATTCGCTCTGCAGGCGGAACTTGAGCACGTCAAACTGCAACTCGCCCACCACGCCAATCACAGGAATAGCGGACTTGAGCGGTTCGTACAGCTGGGTTGCGCCTTCTTCGCTAAGTTCGGCAAGGCCCTTCGCCATCTGCTTAGACTTAAGCGGATTCAAAAGCGTTACGCGGGCGAAGTGTTCCGGAGCAAAATCCGGAATGCCGGTGAAGTTGATTTTTTCGCCGTCGGTCAAGGTATCGCCGATGCGGAACAGTCCCGGGTCGTTGATACCCACGATATCGCCCGCCCAGGCGTGATCGATCACTTCCTTGTCCTTCGCGAGGAAAGCGGTCGGAGCAGCCAGGCGGATTTCGCGGCCCGTGCGCACGTGGTAAACCTTTTCGCCACGGGTAAAGCTGCCCGAGCAAATGCGCAGGAATGCCGTACGGTCGCGGTGCTTGGGGTCCATGTTGGCCTGAATCTTGAAGACAAACGCACTGAAGGCATCTTCGTCGGGGCTCACCGGGCGCTTGTCGGTCTCACGAACCATCGGGGGCGGCGCAAGCTTTGCAAAAGCGTTCAACAGTTGACGCACACCGAAGTTGTTCACCGCAGAACCGAAGAACACGGGGCACATTTCGCCCTTCAGGAACTTTTCGTGGTCGAACGGATCCATGGCGCCGGTCACCATCTCGTATTCTTCCTTGAACTGGGCGACCCAGTTTTCGCCGCACATTTCTACAAGGCGCGGATCGTCGGGGCCTTCCATCTGGATGATTTCCTGATGGCCTTCTTCTTTATTGAAGGTGTGGAAGGTGTTTTCAGCGATGGAATACACGCCCTTGAAAAGCTTACCCACGCCAATGGGGAGCGTAAAGGGGGCGACCTTGATTTTCAAGATGCTTTCAATTTCGTCGAGCAAGTCGAGCACGTGGCGGCCATCCAAGTCCATCTTGTTGATGAACGTGATGATCGGCGTATGGCGCATGCGGCACACATCCATGAGCTTGATGGTCTGCTTTTCCACACCGTTCACGCTATCGATAAGCACGAGGGCGGCATCCACGGCGGTGAGGGCGCGGTAGGTGTCTTCGCAGAAGTCCTGGTGCCCCGGGGTATCAACCAGGTTGAACATGCAACCTTCGAACGGGAAATTCAGCACGGAACTCGAAACCGAAATACCGCGCTGCTGTTCGATCTTCATCCAGTCACTCACCGTATAGCTGCGGTTCGCCTTGGCGCGCACGTGACCCGCTTCGCGGATGACGTTTCCGTACCAGAGGAACTTTTCGGTGATGGTGGTTTTACCTGCGTCAGGGTGGCTGACAATGGCAAAAGTGCGGCGTTTTTCGATTTCGGAATTCATGGCGCCAAATATAGAATAATGTTAATCAATTAAACAATGCTGATTCTGGCTCAAGGCCGGAATGACTTGCAGGCAAAAAAAGAAAAACCGCCTCGGGGTGAGACGGTTTTAAGTGGATGATGCAGGGGTCGAACCTGCGACCCGCTGATTAAGAGTCAGCTGCTCTACCAACTGAGCTAATCATCCATAGTCGCTTGGACGCGCACAATAATAGAAAAGATTTTTGACTCCGTCAAGGGGATATTCGAGCTTTTTTTTATAAAAAATCAAGAAAAAAAACTTTTTTTGATGCGGGCGGGGCCCCAGCTCGGAGTTGCGAAGGCCGCACGGGCCCCTCCCTGCACCCTCCCCATCCTTGGCCAACGCTATTGCTTCCACAACGATATACAACATTGATTTTCATCAACGTCATTCTCACTTGCATTTTACACAATATTTTGAATTTTTATCTATGATGGTACGGGTGGTTTTGCATGACCATCTGGACTCGGTAAAGCTGTTCCGCGAAAAGTACGCGGGCGTGGTCATGGGTAAAAGTCAGCGGCGAAAGCGACAGGAGCAAGTCGGCGGTCTTCTTCAAGTTTTCGTCGATGCCGTACGCCGACCCGATCAAAAACACGATATTCCCCGGAAAACGGTCGCGCAAGGTGTCCGACAGCTTGACCGTGTCCATCAGCTTGCCTTCTTCAGACAAAATAACGCGCTTGTATTCCGACTTCGGGAATTTCTTATCGAACAGGGCCGCCTCTTGAGCCAGCGCCTGCACGCGGTCGTCTATCTTGGATTCCTTGAGTTCCACAACTTCGAGCGGATACACTCCCCCACGCAAGCGCTTCACGTACTTGTCGACCTCGTCGGCAATAAACGGCGAACCCGCCTTACCAAAAACTGCTAAAACCCATTTCATTGTTTAGTAGGAAGTTAGAAGTAGGAAGTTGGAAGTTTTATGTTTAAGAGTAAAAGTAGGAAGATCCTGTCTACCGTCTACTTCCTACTGTCTACTATTTACCTTCCCACGCTTAAACGATCTATGAGGAAGCTCGGCATGCCGGCTTTTTTCATGCGTTCCTGCGTCTGGTATACGTCGTAGTCCACGCGAATCAGGCGCACGCACTTGGTCTCGGTATCAAGCAAGCACCAGCAAGAACGCGGGTCACGGTCACGCGGCTGACCTACGCTGCCCACATTCACCAGCAAGCGTTCCGTGTCTTCGATCCTGTATTCGTATTCATCCAGAATCTTAGGGATGGCGTTCGGGCGACTCGCCACAATCACCGGGCTGTGCGTATGCCCCACAAAGCAGTAGCGGCCCTTGAAATGTTCAAAAGCGTCGAGGGCGTCTTCGAGCTCGGTCACGTACACCCAGTCCGCGGGCGAAAGCGGAGAGGCGTGCACAAAACAAATATCGTTTTCTTCGCAAATGTACGGGAGCGTCCTCAAGAACGAGACGGATTCGTCGGACAAATGATTCTGGGTCCATTCAATCGCCTGCTTGGCATACGGGTTGAACCCGGCGCTGGATTCATGCTTGATCGCCACACTGTCGTGGTTACCGATAATGCAAATGTCCATATTTTCGCGAGCAAGACGAACGCATTCGTTCGGATCGGCACCATAACCCACCAAATCACCAAGGCAAACTTTCCTATCGACGTTGTTGTCTTTCATAGAAGCTATAACCGCTTCAAAGGCAACCGCATTCGAATGGATATCAGAACAAATTCCGTAAAGCATGGTCGTAATGTAGTAAAAAATGAGGGGATGAATGTCTTACACTTGTCGATAACTAGGGCTAATCCTTGACGCAACGGACGCTGAAACCATAATTATCAGCGCTACTAGATTGATAAATTTGAGAGCGATCACTGAGCAAAGAGATAGTGCCAAATTTACCATTATCTTCCTGTGCCAACCAAAAAGTCGCAAGCTCACCCGCATCATAGAAATAATCGTTTCCTTGGCTACCTCCGACAGGAATTGCCGAGAAACCGAAATCATCCGTACCATTGGCGTCAGCCCCCCAACCACTTGTGGATTTAAGCTTGTCTCCCGAATGTTCAACAATTTCATATAAAGCAAGCCAATCTTCTTTCGTCGGCAAATGCCATTTTTCAGGGCATGCGTTTGCCAAAGCCTTTACCTTGTAGAATCGTCCCGCCACAGTACACCATTCTTCTTTATTATAAGGGCACCAACTGATGGGAGGGTCGGAAGCATACTCTGGATGAATTTCATAATTCAAGTTTTCCGCCATCCACACTCTGTCACCGATTTTTACGGCCTTATAAACCTTGCCGTCGCGAGGGTCTTTCATGGTTTCATAAGCGATATCGGGGTTCAGACGTTTTTCTTTTGGAACATCCCAATGCCAATAATCCATCGATTGCTTTGAATATGCTTTTGCTAGCGTATCATTAACGCAACGAACAGATTTATAACTCGTTTTTAAATCGCCATACAAAATAAAATCATCAGTTTTATCCCATGAGCTTGTTGTTTTAACAGAAATAGAATGAACTAGATTATACGCAAGCTCAATAGAAGTCCAAAAGGCCGCATATTCATTATCCCTTGTTTGAGAAGAATCTATTTGAGAAGGAATGACAGAAAAACCATAGAGATCATATCCATTCCAATCGGTAGACGATTTAAATTTGTCCCCTTGATTGCTGCCGGGTGAAGTATAATCAAACAGCTCTTGCCATTCGGCTGATTGCGGCAGATGCCATCCTTCAGGGCAGACTCCACGTATCGGATAAATTGGCATACAAATCTTGCCGTAACCACAACCCTTACTATTGGAACTAAACCTTCCCGCACTATCAACAGCGTCACTCCATAGATAGTACTGGCCCGCCTTTAAGCAGTCTACTCCTTCATCTGGACATTTACTGTTTTCGGTTTCATAGTTCAGATTCTCAGCCATCCATGTATATACACCGATAACCACCGTCTTGTATGTCTTTCCGTCTCGACTGTCTGTCAATGTTCCGTACTTGCAAGTATCCGAAGAATCGCTTTTGCAAGGTTCAATCTTTTTTACGGGCTGGGGAACGGCAGCAACAGGTTCTATAGATTTCCTATCTTTCTTTGCATTTTCGGCAGCCTCGTCATCCATGATGCATCGAACCGAGAATACTTTTTCTTTTGATATACTCCCTTCATGTGCAGAACAATGGTAATAATCCAAAAGCAAATTATGAGCAAAAAGACCGCCATCATCTATTGAACTCCAAAAATTTGCAGATTGTTCCCCCACGCCTAATGCAGAAAAACCAAAATCATCTGTTCCGCGACAATTCTCATCAGTCACTTTCCAACCAGTAGTAGACTTCAGGGGACAACCGGCATCACTACTTACAGAATTTTTATGAAAATAAGGATCACGACCATCTATTGTAGTGAATAGGACGCTCCATTCTGCAGTCATCGGCAAATGCCAACCTTTGGGGCATACGCCACGCACTGGATAAATCGGCGAACAAACATTATTGAAGCCACAGCCTTTACCACTTTTGGAGAATATTCCAGCACTGTCCATCGCGGCACTCCAATAATAAAGTCGCCCGAATTTTTCACATGTGGAATCGCCATCAGCGTAGCAAAAGCTGGAAGAGTCGATATTCAAGGTCGGTTGCAGATATGCGTAGTTCAGATTTTCGGCCATCCAAATTTGGTCGCCGATTTTTACCGTCCGGTAAACATGCCCGTCGCGACCATCAGTCAGAGTATTGGCTGTTTCGTCATATATACTTTCGGCGTCACGCATCTCAATCTTGGAGGAACTAGAATTCTTTCCGGAGCCGCGACTGTCCGAAGAAAACGATGAATCCTTATCCGTTTTTTGAATTTCATCGGAAGATGGAGAACTGGAGCTGTCATCGCAGGCTACAGCCGCAAAAGACATTACCAGAAAAACGAGCAATGCAAGTATGTATTTAAGAATCTTCACTGAAGACCTCCTAGGTTCCCAAAACAATAATTCGGGCGAAATATAGTTTTTTTGCCGGTACGAGAAGCTGATGCTGACCTTCGTCAGCATGACTTCGTACGGGGATTGCTATATTTGGGCGCGTATGGAAATTATTCAAGACAAGCTGAAGGTCAGCATTGCCTATTCCTTGAAGGAACGCACCGGAAAGATTCTCGAAGAAGTGCCCGCGAGCTACCCGTTCGTGTACATTCACGGGTTCAACAACATTATTCCGGGGCTTGAAGACGCGCTGGAAGGCCGTCACTTGAATGAAAGTTTTTCTGTCGATATTCCGTTTGAACAGGGCTACGGCCCCTACCGTCCCGACTTGGTGATGGAGGTCCCGAAGGACGAACTCCGCGAGGTGGGCGAAATCTGGCTCGGAATGGAGCTCGAGATGTACATGGACGAGGACGTGCGCGAATTCCAGCTGCCGGAGACGGCGGACGAGTTCGTGGACGGGCTGAATCTGGACGACGACGAGGAATCCGACGGGATTTACACGATCAAGGAAATCAAGAAGGACACGGTGGTCGTGGACGGGAACCACCCCTTTGCAGGAAAGGACCTGACTTTCGACGTGACGGTGGTCGCTATCGAGCAGCCGAGTTTTACCGAGCTCGAAAGCGGCTACCCCGACCGCGAAGAGGATTTTGACAATTTTGACGACGGCTTCGACGGGGCCGACGGCGAAGATTTTGACGACAACAACCACAACAGGAGATGGCGCTAATGGCATCGATGGACGAACTCAAGAAGGCTGCAGGCGTACGCGCGGCAGATATGATCAAGGACGGCATGACCGTGGGTCTTGGAACGGGTAGCACCGCCGCCCACATGGTGAACCGCCTTGCCGAGCGCATCAAGACAGAAGGCTTGCATGTTGTGGGCGTGAGCACGAGCTGGAGCACCACGCTGCAATGCCGAAGCCTCGGCATTCCGCTCAAAGAAATGGGCGAAGTGAGCCACCTCGATATGGTGATTGACGGTGCCGACGAAATCGACGACCAGCGCAATTTGATCAAGGGCCGCGGGGCTGCCCACCTGCTCGAAAAGATTGTGGCCTCGATGACGGACAACTACGTGATTATCGCGGACAGCGGCAAGAAGGTGAACAAGCTCGGCGAAAAGTTCGCGGTACCGCTGGAAATCATTCCGGGCGCAATCGCCGTGGTGACCGAACGCGTGAAAAAGCTCGGCGGCGACTTGAAGGTACGCATGGGCGCTCCGGGCAAGGACGGTCCGGTGATTAGCGATAGCGGCAACCTGATTGCAGACGCCAAGTTCGGCATTATCGAAGACGCCGACAAGCTCGCCCGCAACCTGGAACACATCGTGGGTATCGTGGGTCATGGCCTGTTCGTGGGCATGGCGACCAAGGTGATTCTCGCCGACGCCGAAAAGGGCCTCGTGGAATTCTAGGCGAAATTAAGCATTCCCGCCAAAGCGGGAAATTTTATACAAATTAGAAAATCCTCGGCAAGATCCGGGGATTTTTTGTTCGCTTTGAAAAAAGCGAAAACCTCCGGTCGATGACCGGAGGCTTTCAATTTCGCGCTAGCGCGTGCTCAATTAGTCTTCGTCGGCGAGTTCCGGAGCCTTCTTGATCACGTTGCGGCGGCCGTAGCGGACCTTGGACGGATCGAAGGTGGTTTCGACGGCTTCGACTGCGGGTTCAGCGACAGGTGCTGCAGGAGCAGCAACCGGAGCTTCAACGGCAGGAGCGGCCGGAGTTTCAACCGGAATACGCGGAGCGAGCGGGCGGCGTGCTTCGGGAGCGGCGGCCGGGGCGGCTTCGACGGCGGGAGCTGCAGCTGCGGGAGCCTGGGCTTCGGCAGCTACGTTCTGAGCTTCAACGTTCTGTTCGCGGCGGCCTTCGCGGCGGTCGCGACGATCGCGGCGGTTGCCGCGGTCACGCTGTTCATTACGGTCGCGAGCAGGCTGCTGCTGTTTGTCGGCAGCGCGATTGTCGCGATTTTCCTTAGCAGGACGGTCCTTGCCATTGTTGTTCTGGCGATTTTCCTTGCGTTCACCGCGCTGAGCCATTTCCTGTGCGCTGATCGGGCGACGGGAAGCCGGCTTCAAGTTCATGTCCGGGGTGAGCTTCTTGAAAATCGGGGTACGAAGCATGGTAAGGAGCTTGTTAACCTTCGTGAGGATAACGATGCACAGAATCACTGCAACGAGTGAGAGTGCGAGTGCGATGTATTCCATTCGGGGCACCTCATAAGTAAGGGTTGACCGCAGGTGCAGGCTGGAAATAAACCCGCAGGCGGTGTGGCTGGTTCGTGTTTGTGTGTGCTTAAAGCCATCTTACTAGCGCCTCCTGAGAGGCTTGACGGCGATAAGGTTTCGGGCAAATTGGGCCAGCGAAACATTAAGGGGTCGCTGCCGCGGCAGCAGACCATGGTGAGCCACGGGCGCAAATATAACAAAACTGTTAAATAATTGGGGATTGATAGTTAAGAAACTCCCCCCAAAACCGCTCCGCCGATGGCGGTTAGGGGTGCATATCCAGCTTTTCCAGCGATTTTTTGACCGAATCGCCGTAAGCGGTCAGAGAATCCAGGTTTTTCTGCAACGAATCTACCTGGCCCTGGAGCACAGCATTTTCAGCCTTCAGGCGGTTCATTTCGGCCTCAGCCGCCTCGTCGGTACAGGCAGAAAGCGAAAAAGCGGACAAAAGGGCAAAGAAAATTGCAGACAAAGTAACCATTCGATTCATGCAACAAATATAATAAAACTTCCTACTGCCAACTGTCTACTGCCTACTGCCAACTATTATTCTATCTTTCCCCACATGAATTCAATCGCGCAGATAACGCCGGAACTGCTTTTACCGGTGGGAACCCGTGAAATGCTCGAAGCAGCCGTGAACAACGGAGCCGACGCCGTATACTTTGGAGTCCCCCACTGGAACGCCCGCGGCCGCACCGAAGACTTTACGTTTGACGACGTGCGCGACATGATCCGCTACGCCCGCATTCACGGAGTGCGCACCTTCTTGGCCATGAACGTGCTTGTTTTTGAGCGCGAGCTGCAAGAATTGCCTGAATTCCTCGAAAAAATCATTTCGCTTGAACCCGACGCCTTCATTATCCAGGACATCGGTCTTGCCCGCCTGATTCGCGCCATTTGCCCGAACCAGGAAATCCACGCCAGCACACAAATGACGCTTGCTAGCGCCGAGGGCGTGAATCTGGTGAAATCCATCGGATTCAACCGCGCGGTACTCGCCCGCGAACTTTCGGTGAAAGAAATTGCCGCCATCAAGGCCGCCACCGATCTCGAACTCGAAGTATTCATTCACGGGGCGCTTTGCGTCAGCTACTCGGGCCAGTGCCTGACCAGCGAAAACTTCGGCGGCCGCAGCGCGAATCGCGGCCAATGCGCCCAAAATTGCCGACTCCCCTACCGCATTTTTGTGGACGGCAAGGAATTCCGCGACACCGACGCCCAATACCTCTTTAGCACTCGCGACCTATGCGCCCTGCCGAAACTAGAGGAACTCGAAGAAATCGGCGTGAATTCGCTCAAAGTCGAGGGTCGCCTCAAGAGCCCCGAATACGTAGCCGCCGTTTCACGCGCCTACCGTAAGGCGTTGAACCGGATTCCGCTTGACGCCAAGGACATGGAACCGCTCGAAGTGCTATTCAGCCGCGGGCTTACCACCGGTTGGCTCGACGGAGACAATCACCAGGAGCTGGTGAACGGCACCTTCAGCAATCACCATGGTATGGTCCTCGGGCAAGTCGTGAAGGCAGACCGCGGGCAGATTATTGTCGATCTCGACAGTGCAATCTCCGACGCCGGCGAAAACGCTTGCTACCCGCAACCGGGCGACGGCATTCTGTTTGAAAATGCGGCTCTCGGCGTGAGTATCGGCAGCCGCCTGTACGCCGCGCAAGTCACCCATTTACCGCACGCCAAGCGCGGCGACCCCAAGCTCTTGAAACTTGAATTCGGGCGTGAATTCGATACCCGCCAGATTGCCGTGGGCATGCAAGTTTACCGCAACGACTCGCCCGCGCTTGAACGCGAGTTGCGCAAGACTTTTACCGACCGCGAACAACTCGCACGCTTGCCGATACACATGACGCTTTCAGGAAAAATCGGCGGCCCGCTCAAGCTTTCCGTTTACGACTCGCCGAAAAACGCCGTCGAAGTCGAGGCCGATTTTACTCTCGAAGAAGCCCGCAACAAAGGAAACGATGCCGACAAGGCGCTCCGCGAACTTGCCCAAAAAGAACTTTCGGGCCTGAGCGCCACAGCCTACCAGCTAAAGCACTTGGACATTCAAGTGGACCGCGGCGCATTCATCCCCGGAAAAATCCTTCGTACGCTCCGCCAGGCCGCCATCGAAAAGCTCGACGAAAAGCGCACCGAATGGAAGGTTTTGAACCCGAGCGCAGAGGCCGGCAAAAAATTCTTGAACGAGACCCGCATCAAGTTCAAGTCCGGCGCAGCTAGCAGCGGTGCACCTGCCGCCAACGGCACCACGCACCCGATTATCAGTGTCCTTGTCCGCAATCCCGACCAAATTGCAGCCCTCAAGGGCCTCGATATCGACCGCGTTATCATGGATTTCGACTGGGGCGTCAAATACGACGAATCCCTGCAGCAAATTCGCGACCTCGGCTTTGCGGCGGGCATGGCGACGCTTCGCATCCACAAGCCGGGCGAAAGCCATTACCTCAAGAACATCTTGCGGCTTTGCCCGGACTTTGCCCTGGTGCGAAACCTGGGAGCGCTCTCGATCCTTAAAGAAAGTGGAATTCCGCTCACCGGCGACTACAGCTTGAACGCTGCCAACAGCGCAAGCTACGACTGGCTCCTCTCGCAGGGGCTAACCACGCTCCATCCATCGTGGGACCTCAACAGCACGCAGCTCTTTGACCTTCTCGAAAACATCGACGGAGAGCGCCTGGAACTCACGCTGCACCAGTACATGCCCGCCTTCCATTCGGAATACTGCGCCTTCGCCCGCGCACTCACCACAGGCCGCCGCTTCCCCGAATGCGACAAGATTTGCACCAAGCACAAGGTGGAAATCCTGGACCACAAGGGCGAACGCCACTTTTTGCAGAGCGACGCCGAATGCCGCAACACGCTCTTTGTGGGCAAGCCACAATCGGCCCTCAAACTGCTCCCCCGCCTCCGCACCGCAGGCGTGAACCACTTCCGCCTCGAAATGCTCACCGAAGACGCCGAAACCGTGCGCCGCAAGGTGCTCATTTACACGCAGGCCATCCAAGGTAAAATCTCTATCGAAGACGCCATCCGCGAAGCGGGCATTCAAGAAAAGTACGGCCTTTCCGAAGGCCAGCTCTTTAACGAAAGTACCTGGCAAGACCGCAAGAAATAACGCTCTTGCGCTTTTGAAAGAAGCCCCGCCGCACCTAGAATTGGCGGAGCTTCCCAACTGAAAATTCGCCATCGGGTGGATAGCAAATTGCCGACATTCGCCGACAAAATCAAATTTAGTCACAATCCAGCCGAAACAGCAAAAAAAAATAAATTCCTGCAAACAAGTATTTGCAGGAATCTTCATTTTTTACAATTTGTCAAACCTTGTTTGCAAGAATCATTTCTTGGCGCGGGCAATGGCATCCTTTGCTAGTTTGTCCACAAGTTCGTTCCACTTGACACCGGTATGGGCTTCCACCTTTTCAAAACTCACGCGATGCAAGTAAGGCTGGGCCGCAGCCACATAACGCTTGGCGATATTGCTCTTCGCTTGCCATTCGCCTTTTGCCCAACGCGCAATGCCTTCATAGTCGTGGCAAATGACGCCGCATTTGTCGTTGGCATCGAGCCAGCGCATGGCTTGGTAAGAGGCCATCACTTCGCCGTCAATATTACGACTTTCAGCATCGAAGGCCGTAATGCCAGAACCGCGGGCGATTTCTTTATCATTTTCGGTCACAACGAATGCCCAACCCGATTTCGCAAATCCCGGCGAGAAGGATCCGTCTACAAAAACGCGTAAGCCTTCGGGCACAGGAGCTTCCATTCCAGAAATCCACGCTTCCGCCTCGGCGCGGGAACCAAAGGATTTAAAGAGTACACCTTTGACCCCATGGGTCAATTTTTCACATTCGGCCCAAGTCATAACGATTTTACTTTCGTTCGGGGACTTTATCGCATAGAATTTCTGTTTAGGCATGGCCCAAAATTAGTATATTTTGGATGTGAAACCGTCTCCATATTTTAAAGATTCTTTTAAATACTTTTTTAAACGATTCAGCAAAAAAGAATCGTTGTTTAAATGGTTTTTAAGTCAAGCTGGAGAAGACTCCGGCGTATTCGATTTTCCAGCATCTTTGAAAGGAAATCCGAAAACTCTCGTATTTTTGGACCGCACCTTGGAAAAGTCCGCCGCGTTCATACGCGCCATGCCCGACATATTTTTCAAAAATGCCCTCTTATGCGCCCATGAATCGCAGCAAGTTCTCGTTTCTGCTAGGCGTGCAACCGCAGTCTACTACACCGACTTGGAATGTCGCTACGGTGAAACCGCCTTCGAAGAGTTGGAAAACAAATTTAGGGCCTACAAGCCAGAAGTTTGCATATACCTGGGCGAGGCTTTTCTCCCCACCCTTTACTTGGCGAAAGTCAGTGGAGCCGGTTGCAGAATCGGCTTTGCAGACGAAAACTGTTTCCCCTTCTTGAACGTGTGCCTAAAGCCCACCCAATCCAGCGAAGCGGCCTTGATTAGACAGTATTACTACGGGGCCAAGTAATGCAAAAAGGGTATTCTACCATCATTACCGAAAACGGTGGCTATGCGGATCTCCACATGCACACCAAGCTCTCGGATGGTAACCTTTCGGTCGAAGAACTGCTCACCCTTTGCAAGCGCAAGGGTCTTCGTTGCATTTCCATTACCGACCACGACAACCTGGACAGCTATAACCTGGCTGTAGAACCCGCCAAGGAAATTGGCCTCGAAATCATTCCCGGCATCGAAATTTCAGCAGTGTGGCAGGGCAAGGATATCCATATTCTAGGCTACTTTTGCGATCCGACGAACCTCGCCCTGAACATGGAACTACAGGATTTCGCGAAACAGCGAGTCACCCGTGCGAAGGCCATTATCAAAAAATTGAACGCCCTGGGCATCGACATCACCTACGAAAAAGTCGTGAGCTACTGCAAGGGTAAAGTCATCGGCCGCCCGCACATCGCCATGTCCATGGTCGACGAAGAATACATTTCGAACTTCTCCGAAGCATTCACCAAATATTTAGGTGACGGCTGCGTAGCCTTTGTCGAAAAGAAGGGCCTGAACCCGCAACAGACTATCAAGCTCATTGAAAACGCCGGTGGAATCGCCGTACTCGCCCACCCCTACAAGTCGGGCCTTTCCGACGAGTTCATCGAGAACATGGTGGAATGGGGCGTACAAGGGATCGAAGTCTACAGCCCCGCCCAGAAGGGAGCTGTCGGTCGCAAATACAAAGAAATGGCCCAGAAATTCGGCCTCGTAGGCACCGGCGGTTCGGACTTCCATACCGAAGCTGGCGCATACCCGCCCAACTGCATGAAAATGCCTTACTCCGTGGTGAACGCCCTGCGCGAACGCCGTGAAAAGCTGAGAGCGGAATGGTACTAAAGAGAGTAGGAAGTAGACCGTAGGAAGTTGGAAGTGGTTAGTGATGTAGAATGTTTAATGTGGAATGTGTGATGAATAATGATGAATTAAAAAATAAGAATGATACGAGATTGTTCTTTGTTCGTTGTTCATTGTTCATTCTTCTTTTCTTGGCGACATCCCTATTCGCAGAGCAGATCAAGCCGGATCCGTACAACCTCCCGAAAGCGCAGGATTCCGTTTACAAGACTCCTTGGGGAATCGACCCTGCCCCGCGTGAAACTGACGCCGGCCGTTGGGTACTCCCCCTTCGCGGACTCATGCAGCGCACTTACGACATCTCCGGCCAAAAGTCCGAATGGGTGCTCGGCACCTCGATTCTCGGCGCACCGGAACTGGATGCAGACTTTTTAGGCATGGGTTCAATCCAGACCCGTTACCCGAGCAAGCTTGCAGGACTTTTTACCACACGGCTAGGTTACGACGCCACGACCCTCGGGCTGAACGGTGAAAACGGAATTCTGACCGAAGAACGCAAGGGAGTCCCGGTCGACACACCCGTGACCGACCTCAACTGGGAACGCCCCGCCTTTGGCGGTAATGCGCTCCGCCTCGACTTCCGCAGGCTCGTGACCGATTCCGTTTCGCTTGAATTCGGACTCGCCAGCCATTCCGACGTCGATTCCAAGGAATACAGCTACCAGAACGTGACGCACTCGCCCTACTTCGCCATGGGCCGCGACTCGACGCAAATTCCTTTTGGCGGGCGAAACATCGCCATGAACAGTATGCACATCCAGCCAATTCTCACCTGGAGATTCGGATTCGGTAAGGCATTCGCCAAATTGAACTACATAAACCTTCGTAACGCCGACAACACGAACCACAAGGTTCTGCTTGACACGCTCGACAAGGCGGTTCGCACATTCCAGACCGACCCCTACGTCATCGAGACACACACCTTCGGCTACGGCGGCGGAGTCGAATTCTACCCCACCCGTAAGCTTACCCTTTCAACTGATTTCCAATACACCGAACACGATATCGAACAGGATTCCCTCGGCCGTATTTTCAGGAAAACGCACGAATACACTGACACCTTGGGCAGGAAACTCGTTGATTCGCTCTTCTACGACACCGTGCGAACCACGAATTACCAATCGATGCTCGGAAACTTCGGCATCGCCTACCACACCATCTTCAATCCGGCTATCAAGTTCAAGTACGAATTCCTGAACACCGACAACACGAGTGCAAACGACACGACGCGCACTTACTACCAAGACCGCGAAGTCGGCTACCTGGAACTCAAGGACACCCTCTGGAACATGCTCCTTTTCCGCACGCAAACGGGCTTACAGCGCAACAGTTCCGTACGCGATTCCGTCGATATCGCTCCGGCCTACTCCGCCGACGTTTTAGCATTCTTGCCGTACCACCTGCGTGCAAGCGCCGGCTGGCGTCATGATAACAAGTTCCCCGATGTAGGCCAGCTCAAGATTGACGAAACAGGGCGCCTCGCCTTTGCACGCAAAGACCTCAAGTACGAAGAACGCGACCGCTATTCATTCAATTTAGGCTACCAGCAGCGAGAAGTCTTTTACGGACTCGGCCTCCGTTACGAAAACGTCGACAACCTGATTAAGCCCCGCTGGGTCAAGCGCGGTGCGGTCGACTCCACCGACGCCATCGACGACGTTTACACCTGGAGCAACATCGACAACGTGAACAGCCTCGACTGGATTCTGCAAGTCGGCTTCAGGCTTGGTAACTGGAAATTTTACCTGGAACGCGGCGAAACGCTCGACCGCAGCTTCAAGCTCATCGACACGCCAGAACTCTACTACAAGGGCTCCATTCATTGGCAAAACCGCTTTGTGCAAGACCGCCTGGGCGTGAGCGTACGTGTGGACTGGCAGTGGTTCGGCGAACGCTACGACTGTACGATTGGCGAACACGGCGGGCCCGAACTGGAACTTATGAAGAAGTACCTGGCGCTCGATTTTGAAGCCCGCATGCAGATTCTTTCGTTCGAGCTCTACACCCGAATCGAAAACTTCAACCACAGCATTTACATGCCTGCTAGCGGCTACACGCCCGAGGGGCTGCGCTTTGCCTACGGCATCGTGTGGAGCTTCAAGAATTAAGAATTCAGATTTCGGATTTCAGAGTTAAAAAACAATTCCGAAATCAGAATTCTGAACTCCGAATTTTATAAATAAACGGCCAGTTCTTGCCGGTAATCCAAAGATTCTTGCCGTCGTAGGCGATGCCGTTCAGCACGTCTACGTCAGGGTGCTTGCGCTGGATTTCGGCAACCTTGCGGCTTAAATCCAGGTAGCGAATTACCTTTCCGCTCGGGAGAGATATGACAGCTATTGCGCCTGTCTGCCAGATGTTCGCATAAAGCGTATCGCCCACGATTTCAAGTTCGTTCAAGAGCTTTACCGGGCGACCGCCATCGGTCACGGGAATGACTCCTACTACGTAGAATCCGCCCAAGGCAATCTGTAACAATTCGCTGGAACCGTTACTCATGAGGAGTGCATTTTTCCAATAGGTCAGGCCCCAGCCTTCGGTAGGAATGCTGAATTCGCCTTTCTTTGCAAAAGGCTTACGGCTGTAAATAAAGGCCTTCTTGGATTTCCAGGTCAAGTAGAAAATATCGTCGCCAACCGCAATCGAGCCTTCGCCAAAATACTTGTCTTCAAGCCTGGCGGAATCCAGAATCTTGCCGTCAAGCGTGCGGCGGTACAAGCCCGATTTTCCATACAGGCCGGTCGATTCAATCAGGTCGTTGCCATCAAAGAACAAGCCTTGCGTAAAATGGGTCTTTTCGTGAGGAATCGAATCTACAATTTCGGGAACCACACGAGGTGCTTCAGCAAAGGCGATAGAAACGAGAATACAAAAGGCAAGTAGAAAACGCATGGGCAAAAATTACTAAATTACGGCCCATGGGTGAACTAAGGACACCAGCCAAGGTCAAGATAATCGTAGGGATTCTTGCGAAAGATTCCCAGGCAGTTGAGGCAGTGCGCGACACGCTCCGCAACCGCTTCGGCGAAGAGGAGCTTGCGCTCCCGCCGTTCCCGTTTACCTTCACCAACTACTACGTCGATGAAATCGGGAACGCCCCCGTGCGTGCCTTTTTCAGCTACGAAACTCTGGTCGACCGCGAAACCATCGTCGACATCAAGCTCTGGAGCAACGACGTCGAACTCGAAATTGCCAAGCAGAACGGCACGCCCGGGCTTCGCCCCGTGAACCTGGACCCCGGCTACATGACGCTCGGGCAATTCTTCTTAGCGACCACCAAGGACCAGCGCCAGCGCGTATACATGCAACGCGGCATTTTCGTAGAACCCACGCTGTACTTTCAAGACGGGCATTTCCATGCCTTCGAATGGACCTACCGCGACTACCAAAGCGAAAAATACATCAACTATCTTGAACAAGTGCGCGCCCGCCTCGCCTACCAGATGAGCACCGGAAAGCCCTACCGTTTGCGAGCCAATCACTAACCACCAACCACTGACTACTGTCTACTTCCTACTGTCTACTATATTATGAAAGCCGGCATTTTCACCATTCTTCTCCTTTGCTGTTCCAACGTATTCATGACTTTCGCCTGGTACGGGAACCTTAAACTCAAGGAAATGCACATCAGCACCGACTGGCCGCTATTTCTCGTAATCGTAGCCTCTTGGGGAATCGCATTTTTCGAATACTGCATCGCCGTTCCGGCAAACGTCATCGGCAGCCGCATCAACGGCGGTCCCTTCACCCTGATGCAACTAAAAATCATCCAGGAAGCCATCTCCCTAACAGTATTCACCATCATCGCGACGACCGTTTTCAACAACGAAGCATTGCACTGGAACCATATTGTAGCCTTCGTTTGCATTATTGCAGCCGTATTCTTCGCATTTTTAAAGTAAATTTCACTCACTAGAATTTTCTTTGGGTTAAATGAGCTTTTTGGGACTTCACAAGTGGATGGGTTTATTTGTCGCGATCATCGTGGCAATCTCTTTCACGAGTGCCCCCGCTTACGCAAAAACCGCAACCGCCAAAAAATCCGAAAAAGAAACCTCGGCCCAAACGACGAAAAAGAAGTCCGACTCCAAAAAGTCCTCCAAAAAATCAAAAAAAGCCAAGCCCAAGAAGCCCAAGAAAATCAAACTCAGCGAAGACGACCCGAAAGCCTTCACCAAGGCCTTGCTCTACGACAAGCAGGGCGTCGAATACGAAATCGTCGAATCCAAAAAGAAAAAGCGCGAAAGAGCTAAGCAGCAAAAGAAGGAAGAAGAAGTCGCACAAATGGTCGACTCCTTCGACTTTTCGACAATCCTCCCGCCTATCACGCATGAGGCTCTCATCGGCTCGCCCTACGGCATCCGCAGCCACCGCCTGCACCGCGGCGTAGACGTCAACGTCATCAAGGACGAACCCGTCGTGGCCGCCTACCCCGGCGAAGTCACCATGTCGCGCTACAACAAGGGCGGTTACGGCCACTACGTACTCATTAAGCACCCGAACGGAATCGAGACTCTTTACGCCCACCTTTCCAAGCGCCTGCTCAAAGTCGGCGACAAGGTTTTCCCCGGCGATATCGTAGGCCTCGCGGGCAACTCCGGCAGGTCATCGGCGGCGCACTTGCATTTTGAAATCCGGTTTGGCGAAGTAAACATCGACCCCACCACCGTCATCGATTTCCCGCACTGGTCGCTAAAGCCGGGTATCGACAAATTCTCGATGAAAAAGGCCCGCAACGATCACCGCAAAATCCAGGCTCAACTCCGCAACTACAACTTTTATGTTGTTCAAGCCGGCGACTCCCAAGGGGATGTCGCCAACTGGTTCAATATTTCAATCGAATCGCTCTGCCGCATCAATGATTTAAAGCCCGGCGCTCCGCTCAAGGCAGGCCAGAAGCTCCGCGGCAGCAAATGACACAAAGAGTCATTACAATGACTCTTTGTGTCATTACAATGACTCATTGTGTCATCCTGAGCAGAAACCGTTAGGTTTCGTGTCGAAGGATCTACACCGATTATTTAAGCTCTAGAAAAGCTTGCTTCAATTCTCGCGTCGCCGTTTCCGGATCAGCCGCTTTCATAATCGCAGACACGGCGCAAATGCCCGCAATGCCCGAGCCCTTCAGCACATAAATGTTGTCCTTATTGAGCCCGCCAATCGCATTCACCGGAATCGGCACCGCCTTCACCACCTCTTTCAAGGTTTCTACCGGCGTAATCACCGTTTTCACATGGGTCGTCGTCGGGTAAATCGCGCCACATCCCAGGTAATCTGCGCCCTGCTCATAAGCTTCAAGCGCCTGCGGCACCGTCTTTGCAGTCGCCCCCACAATCGCGTTTTCGCCCATGAGCTTGCGCACAAATTTCACCGGCATATCGCTTTGCCCCACATGAACGCCCTCGGCACCAATCGCAAGCGCCACATCCACGCGGTCATCAATCATCAGAGGAATCCCGTAACGAGCCGTAATCGCATGCACTGCCTCGGCCAGCTGCAAATACTCGCGGGTAGAACGATCCTTTTCGCGCAACTGAATAATCGTCGCGCCCCCCTTGCAAGCAGCCTCCACCACAGGCAAAAAACGATCTTCCGGCACAGTCGTGCTATCCGTAATAAAATAAAGCGTCGTATCGAGATTCTTCATGCGCACAAATATAAAAATGTCCACTTCGTCAGAAGCGGACATTTTTTTAATCGTTTCTCAAACAAGAAACGCAGAGAGCCTAGCGAGAGCAGGAACGCTTGCCCGTAGCGTACAAAGCGTACGTGAGGGCGAGAGTGACGAACTATCGCGACGGCTATATGTGTTTCTTAACCCAAAGTGACAACGACCTTATGAACACCCTTCGTAAAGATCGGGGCCACGTCAGCATCAATCTTCTTGCCATCGACGATCATCTCGGCGACACCCTTGCACACGTGCTTCGGGTTCTTCACTTCGATTTCGTAGGTAGCGCCGCGGAACTTGCGGGTTACCTTGAAGCCGTCCCACTTGGAGGGGATGCAGGGGTTGATAATCAGGCCCTTGAAGCTTGCACGGACACCGATGATGAACTGCGTCGCAGCCTGGTAGGTCCAGGAGCTGGTGCCGGAGAGCCATGCGTTACGGCCCATGCCGAACTGCTTGTGTTCGTCACCGAGAATGTTCTGCGGATAGCAATACGGTTCAGATTCGAACTCGTCGAGCTTGGTGTTCTTGGCAGCCGGGTTAATTTGGCTGTAATACTGGAAGGCCTTGTCGCCACGGCCGAGAATCGTTTCGGCAATCATCACCCACGGGTTGGTGTGGAGGAAGATACCGCCGTTTTCCTTGGCTCCAGGAGGATAAGTGGAGATGCCACCCACGTTCGGGTCGAAGCCGCGGTAGCCCGGAGTAGAGCTCTTCACGCCGTTGGCGGTGTTGAGGAGCTTGTTCAAGCTGTCCATGCCCATCACGGCACGGTCGCCAGTAGCAATGCCAGAAATCACAGACCAGGACTGGCTGTTGCAGTAAATCTTGCCGTACTTGGCCTTGTTGGTGCCGTAGGCGTTGCCCTGCTTGTCGAACCAGCGGACCCACCACTTGCCGTCCCAAGCGCAGTCATTGAAGGCCTTCTTCACGTCTTCGTACCAGCCCTTGTACATTTCGACAGACTTGGTGTCGCCGAGAGCTTCGCAGATGTCCATCATTTCAAGGAGTGCCTTAGCATACAGGCCCGTGTTGAAGGAGGATTCTGCACCGAGCGGGAGGTTCATGCAGTCGTTCCAGTCGGCAAAGCCGAGGAGCGGAAGGCCGTGCTTACCGAGGTGAGTACGGGTGAAGTTGAGGGAGCGCTTGAGGTGTTCGAGCACAGTGCCCTTTTCACGCTGGGCGCGCTTCTTGCCGGCTTCGTAGAACGGAACTTCCTTCTTGAGGAGGTCCATGTTGCCGGTTTCCTTGAGGTAGTTGGCAATAGTGAGAACGATCCACAGGTGGTCGTCGCCGTACCAGTCAGCGTAAGCCGGGTTGCCGTTTTCGTCGAGCACACCCTTCTTTTCGCGGGAGTCACCGGCGTTAGCTTCGTTGCCGTTGTCTTCGGCAAGAGCAAGCGGAGCGTACTGGTGCATGGCGTTACCTTCCGGACGCTGCACAGAGAGCAGGTTCAAGGCGAGTTCCAATGCTTCTTCCGGCATGTGGCTCATCACGCCCATAAGGTCCTGGCTGGAGTCACGGTAACCGATACCGCGGCTGGTGCCGTAGCCCAGCTGATACAGGGACAGGTAGCGGCTCCAGTTCTTGGTGGTGTGGCACTGACGCGGGTTGTGAACGTTCACCATGGAGTTGAACGCTGCATCCGGAGTCTGCACCTGGATCGTAGAGAGGTACTTTTCCCAGAACTTGGCGAGTTCGTCGAAAGCCTTGTCAACGTTCTTCAAGTCGCGGTACTTCTTGATAGCCTTGGCAGCAACCTTCAGGCTCTGTTCCTGACCGAGCTGGGTGCAGGTGCGGAAGGTCTTGCCGGCGGCAATCTTGCCAGCGTGGATCATGAGAGCGGCAATGTTGTCGCCACGGTCGCATTCGCTGTTGGAAAGTTCTTTGTTGGCGAGGCTGAGCGGAGCGGCCCAGGAACCCATTTCGTTTGCGCCGAGGAACACGCGGCGGTCGCCATCGAAGCTACCGACCTTGCAGTTAGCGGTCACGTAGTTCACGGCGAAGTCACGCTTCATGTAAGCGTACTGTTCGAGCACCACGTGGCCGTCCTTTTCCCAGTGGCCCTTGAGGGTCATGGTCTGCGGGACCCAGTCGGCGTTCGTGAGCTGCTTTTCAGCTTCGAAGTGGCTGAATTCATAAACCGGGATAATGTCCACTTCCTTGGAAGCCTTGTCGAGGTTCGTGACCTGGATGTCCTGGAGGAGTGTGTTGGAGCCGGTCGGAACGAAAATCGTCACCTGCGTACGGAGGCCTTCGCATTCGGCGATCCAGCGCATGTAAGAAAGACCCACGTGGCATTCCCACTTCTTCATCTTGGTGAGAGTCGGAACCACGAACGGAGAGAACACGGTGTAACCCTTGGCGTTCTTCACGCGGATATAGATGGTGCTGGCCTTAAAGTCAGAGCAAGGCATCTGGGCGATGTACTTGGTGATACGGTTCAGGGCCGGGTCGCCCTTGCAAACGAGGGTACCGCCAGTAGTATCCACGATACCACCAAAGTTCAAAGTACCAACATAGTTGCACCACTTGATCGGGGTTGCCGGCGTGGTAAGCACGTATTCTTTCTTGGCGTCATCAAAGTAGCCGTACTTAGCTGCAGCCTTAGCTGTAACCTTCTTGGCGGCCTTCGGGGCGCTCTTCTTGGTCTGTTTTGTAGCCATTTTGTCTCCGTAAGAGGGGGTTGTTAAATTCCGGGTGTAAATATAGAAAAAAACTAGTCTTTCTTATTCACAAAATCGCGGTTTCCAAAGTTGATGTAGAAGTAGCCGTCGAGTTTCTTGTTGCGAACCGGATCGCGCAAGATTCCGATAGCGGCGCGCACGTACTTAAGTTCCACCAGAATGTGGTCGCGGCTCATGCAGTTCAGGAACGGGCCTTCGGCAAACAAAGTCGGGCGCGGTTCTTCGGCAATCATCTGTTCCAAACGTTCTACCTCTTTCACCAGACGGCGTTCATGCGCTTCCAGTGTGCGAATCAATTCCTTTTGTTCGGCACCGAACAAGAAGGCGAATCCGAGCGTTCTCGGGTCATCGTTAAAGCCGGTCAAATGCTTAAGCACTTCCTTACGCAAGGTTTCTCGACCCTTTTCGGTAATCGTGAAAACCACACGTTCGGGGCGGTTGCCGTCGCGTTCGGCACGACCTTCAATATCGCCATGCTTTTCGAGTGTCGAAAGCCTGTTGTAAACGGTCGACGTACTGAGGTTTGCCCAGCGGTCCAGTTCGCGGTTACGAACCTCGGTTATGATGTCGTAACCACTACGTTGCTTCTCGAGGATCAACCCCAGAAGAACCAAGTCATAACGATTCATATTTTACCTTCTTCTAATTCCACAGAATTTCATCTGTTAGATTATTCCAACTTGGAATATAACTAAAAATTGCCGTGTTGCGACAATTTTTTCTAAAAAAAAGTGTACACACGGCTATAATTTTTGACTATAACAGCAAAAAGAACCGCGGCCGGCAAATTGCCAGTCGCGGTTTCTTTAAGGATTTCCGTTAGGAATATAAGGTTGATTATGCGTTGCGCTCTTCGAGCGCAGGCATATCGCCTCGGTCATAGGGAAATGCAAGCATTTCCCTGCGACGCTCGGCTTATTATGCCTTGTTCAAACGATCCTGGATCTGGTCGATGATGTCGGAGAGTTCCTTCGGGAGGTGCTTGCCGAACTTCGGATAGTGGTTTTCCTTAACGTCAGCAAGTTCCTTCTTCCAGCCTTCCACGTCAACCTTGAGGATCTGCGGGAGGGTTTCCTTATAGTAGTCAGCGAGACCATCAGTATTGATGGCGCCTTCCTTCGGCATGTAACCGATCGGAGTTTCGACAGCGTTGTCAACACCGTTGCAGCGGTCGAAGATCCAAGCGAGCACGCGGCTGTTGTCGCCGTAACCCGGCCACATGAAGCCACCCGGAAGCTTTTCGTTGTTGGCATCCTTACGGAACCAGTTCACGTAGAAGATCTTCGGAAGCTTGTCTTCAGTGGACTTCTTACCGATTTCGATCCAGTGCTTGAAGTAGTCACCCATGTTGTAGCCGCAGAACGGGAGGATTGCGAACGGGTCGCGACGGATCTTACCGACCTGAGAGGCGTCAATCGTAGAGGCAGCCGTGATTTCGGAACCCACGATGGAGCCGAGGAACACGCCGTGGTTCCAGCTGAGGGACTGGTGAACCAGAGGAATGGTGGACGGACGACGGCCACCGAAGAGGATTGCAGAGATAGGCACGCCTGCCGGATCTTCCCATTCCTTGGCAATGCAGGGGCACTGCTTGGCCGGAGCGGTGAAGCGAGCGTTCGGGTGAGCCATTTCTTCGCCCTTAGGAGCCTTGTCCTTCGGGAGAGCGTCACGGGTCTTGCCCTTCCAGTCAACGAGCTTGCCCTTGGCCGGGTAGCCGATGCCTTCCCACCACACGTCGCCGTCTTCAGTGAGGGCGCAGTTGGTGTAAATGGTGTTCTTTTCTGCAGAGATAAGAGCGTTCTTGTTGGATTCTGCAGAAGTACCCGGAGCAACGCCGAAGAAGCCGGCTTCCGGGTTGATAGCGTAGAGACGGCCATCCTTACCAAACTTCATCCATGCAATGTCGTCACCGATGGTTTCGACCTTCCAGCCCGGGATAGTCGGGATGAGCATGGCGAGGTTCGTCTTACCGCAAGCAGACGGGAAGGCGCCAGTCACGTACTTGACTTCGCCCTTCGGGTTGGTGAGCTTGAGGATGAGCATGTGTTCAGCGAGCCAGCCTTCGTCGCGAGCGAGAACGGTAGCGATACGGAGAGCGAAGCACTTCTTACCGAGAAGAGCGTTTCCACCGTAGCCCGAACCGTAGGACCAAATGAGGCGTTCTTCGGGGAACTGAGTGATGTACTTGTATTCAACGTCAGCGCAGGGCCAGATGCCGTTGTCGCTTTCGCATTCGCGGAGCGGCTTACCAACGGAGTGGAGGCACGGAACGAAGTCAGCGTTCACGTCTGCATTGAAGATGTCGAGAACCTTCTTACCGGCGCGAGTCATGATGTCCATGTTGAGAACAACGTATTCGGAGTCCGTGACTTCGATACCGTTCTTGGAAATCGGGGAGCCGAGCGGGCCCATGCAGAACGGAATCACGTACATGGTACGGCCGTGCATACAACCCTTATAGAGCTTACGCATCGTCTGCTTGAGTTCAGACGGGTCGATCCAGTGGTTGGTCGGACCTGCATCTTCTTCCTTCACAGAGGAAATGAAGGTACGGGATTCGACGCGGGCCACATCAGACGGGAGAGAACGGAACAGGTAGCAGTTTTCCTTCTTGGCGAGCTTCGTGGCGAGGCCAGCCTTGACGCACTTCTGCATAAGGGCATCGTATTCTTCCTTGGAGCCGTCAACGACAACGACGTTGTCCGGTTCGCACATGGCAATCATTTCATTCACCCAAGTACTGATCTTCGGGTGCTTGATATCGTTAAGGGTAAGACTCATTATGAGCTCCTGTTTGGTTTAACGTTAAGTTTCGATAATTTCGAACGCGGTAAAATTTACAAAAAACAACGTCCAAATTGCAGGGGCATTGGCAATTTTTTGAACTAAATCACCCCATCCATCCGCCACACGCAGTCCGCCCTATACTGGCGAGCACAAAAAAAATTCGTTTTTTTTTGTAAAAATCTTTTCATTTAGCCTAAAATTACATAAATTAGGCTTGTATACACGAAAAGGGCGTTATAGCCCTCATTATAAGGTTATTAATATATGAGTTGGTCTTATTCTAGAGAACACCAGAAAAACATCCTTTGCATGATCATGGCCGGCGGTCAAGGCAGCCGTTTACAGCCCCTCACCCGCGACCGCGCGAAGCCTGCCGTCCATTTTGGCGGAACTTACCGCATTATCGACTTTGTGCTGAACAACTTCATCAACTCCGGCATCTTTAAAATCAAGGTCTTGACCCAGTTCAAGAGCGATTCCTTGAACAAGCACATTTCTGCCGCCTGGAACCTGAACGCAAGTCTCGACCAGTACGTGGACCTGGTTCCTGCACAGATGCGCACCGGTGATGACTGGTACAAGGGCACTGCCGACGCCATTTTCCAGAATATCAACTTGATTACGGACGAACGCCCGGACCTCGTGGCAATCTTCGGTGGCGACCATATTTACAAGATGGACATCAACCAGATGATTGATTTCCACCTGAGCCGCGCCGCCCTTTTGACCATCGCCGCCATTCCGGTGCCGGTCTCCGAAGCACGCGAATTCGGCATTATCGAAGTGGACGCCGACAACCGCATGATCGGTTTCGAAGAAAAGCCCAAGAACCCCAAAGAAATGCCCGGCAACCCCGGCTACTGTTTGGCCAGTATGGGCAACTACATCTTTACGAGCAAGTTTTTGGTGCGCGAACTCTTGAAGGGTGCTCAAAACGGCGCTACCGACTTCGGCAAGCACATTATTCCGAGCCTGTACAAGGACTACCCCGTTTACGTGTACGACTTCAACACCAACATCGTGCGCGGCGAACAGGCTAGCACCAAGGGTTACTGGCGCGATGTGGGTACGCTCGATGCCTTCTTCGAAGCGAACATGGACCTTTGCTCCGAAAACCCGCCGTTTGATCTTTACAACAACTACTGGCCCATCCGTACGTTCAACTGGAACCAGCCACCTGCAAGGTTCTTTGCCGGCGAAGGCAACGCCCACCAGGGTGCAGCCATCGACTCCATCGTGTCTTCGGGCTGTATCATTGGCGGCGGTACCGTTGTCAAGAGCATTCTTTCCCCCGGCGTTTCTATCCAGAAAGACGCCCTTGTCGAAGAATCGATACTGTTCCCGAACGTGACGATTGGCCCGGGTGCCAAGGTCCGCCGAGCTATCATCGAAAAGGGCCTACACATTCCGGCCGGCTTCCAGATTGGCTACGACCTGGAACGCGACAAGAAGCTCTTCCACGTCACCGAATCCGGCATCGTCGTGCTCGCGAAGGATACAATCATTAAGGCTTAATTGAAGACTTCTACTAGAAAAGCCCCGACATAGTCGAGGCTTTTTAGGTATTTTGGGAGAGAAAACTACTTTAAGCCAGGGGTTTGTTCAGGAATTTCGCCGCCACCCGGCATCGTAAAGCTGGAATCGCCCCAGTTGCCCATGCCACCCGGGAATTCACCGGTGCTGTCGCCACCGAACATTCCACCGAAGTCGGGCATCTGCATTTCCCACTGACCATCCTTGCAGATATAGGTCATGTCCATGCTAAAGGCGTCACCCATTCCCATGGATTCAGTCTTCGTGGCACCTTCTTCGTCGCACTTGTTGGCTGCAGCAGTCGCTGTGGAATCATATACCCACTGACCGTCCGTGCAAACTAACACGGCAGCACCCATCATATTCTGGGTAGCGCCTTCTTCGTCACACTTCATCATGTCGGCGAAAGCCGTGGAATCAAAAGTAAAGCCCGTAGTATCGAAATCAAACGAACCTGGGCCAACATTGGCAGATGTATCTACTGGGGCGTCCGTATTGGGTTCTTCGTTTGCGGGTTCCTCGCTTGCAGAACTTGCTGCCGGAGGTTCATCTGTCTTGCCTTCAGAGCCTTCTTTTGCAGGGTCTGTCGATTCTTTTGTAGAACTCTCTACACTTGAAGAACTTGCAGGGGCTTCATCTCCACCGGCATTAGATTCGCTCGAAAGAGTCGGCTGATCTTCACCGCCTGTAGGCGTTTCGGAACTAGCCGAAGAGGAATCGTCGCAAGCCATGAAAGTGAACATGGATGCAGCAACTACTGCAAAGCCCAACTTTTTTAGATTCATATTGTCACTCCTTGAAAAAGATATCTTCAATATAAGCATTTCTTACTCAGAAATACGCTGTTTAAACAATTTTAAACAATATTTCGAATAGTCTTGAAATAATTTTTACACACTTATAAAAACATTGCATTCTTCGCTTTTTCACACAAAACAGCCCAAAATTTCTAAATTTGTGCCCATGAGTGAAGAAAACCTGAGCCAAGCGCCGTGTAACGAAATGTCCCAAAAATTGCAAGAAATTGCCAAGGCCCCCAAATACCGTGGCGCCATTTTCCAGATTGAAGCCGACGAAAAAGGCCTCGCCCTGGTCGATGTCAAAGAGGCTAGCCTTAAAGTTTATTTGATGATAGACCCGGAATGCGACAAGATTCTGGAAACCAGGTTCTTTACCTACGGCGGCCCGATTTTTACTGCTCTTGCAGACACCTTCTGCAAAAAAATTCAGATGGCGACCATCGACGAAGCCTGCGCCATTACCGCCGAAAGCTTGGAACTCGAACTCCGCGACACGCCGGATGTTCCGGCCATTGCAGGCGCTGCTCCAGAAATCAAGCAGATGAACACGCTGATCAAGCGCGTTTACGATGTGTACCCCGAAAAGAAGGCGACCGCCATTCTGGTGCGCGAAAAGATGGAGCGCATCAAATACCGCACGCAAACCGCCGAAGGCCGCGCCGAAGCGGACGCCGAATGGAATGCCCTCACCAAGGTTCAGAAGATTGAAAAAATCGAAGCCTGGCTGCACCAGTCCGTACGCGGCATGCTCCAGGGCGATGGCGGCGACGTTGAAATTCTTGACTTGACCGAAGATAACCGCCTGAAAATCCGCTACCAGGGCGCATGTGCCGGTTGCGGTTCTGCCATGGGCGGAACGCTCTTCTACATTGAAGACGAACTGAAAAACAACGTGTACTACAACCTGATTGTGGAACCGGAAGACCCGCTCGACAACTTTACGCCGAACGAAATGTCCGATGCCGACCGCAATTTGGCTGGACTGGACGACAACAATCCTCCCCCCAGCCTTTTCTAAAATTTTATATTAAAGTTTGAAATCATCAAAGGAAACTCTATGTCCGAAGAACTCGTTTTGAAATTCGTTGACCCGAAGCCGATGCGCTACGGTGAAAATTCCCACCAGTCCGCTGTATTCTACCGCGACCCGACCTGCACCGAAGCAAGCCTCGCTACCGCCAAGCAACTCTGGGGTAAGGAACTTTCTTACAACAACATCGTGGACGCTGACGCAGCCCTCGAAATGGCCCGCGAATTCAGCGAAGGCAATGCCGTCGTGATCGTGAAGCACATGAACCCCTGCGGACTTGCAACGGGTGAATCCCTCCGCGAAGCTATGGAAGCAGCCTGGGCAGGTGACCCGGTGTCGGCCTTCGGTTCCGTGATTGCTGTGACCCGCAAGGTAGACCTCAAGACTGCTGAATTCCTGAAGGGTCGCTTTGTCGAAATCTTGCTCGCTCCGGCATTCGACGACGACGCTCTCGAATTTCTGAAGAACAAGTCCAAGGACATTCGCCTCCTCGAAGTCGGCGAAATCAAGAAGGCAACGCACTGCAAGGTGTACAAGCACGTGATTGGCGGCATGCTGGTGCAGGACCGCGACGTGGACACCTACGAAAAGTTTGAATGCGTGACCAAGGCCCAGTTCCCGAAGAACAAGGAAGACCTCGCCCGCTTTACCTGGCTCGTGACCAAGCACACCAAGTCTAACGCCATCGTGATGGGTTACGAATACAAGCCCGGCTACTTCCAGGTGATGGGTCTTGGCCCCGGCCAGCCGAACCGCATCGACTCTAACCTCCGTCTTTGTCAGCCGCGCGTTCGCGACAACGTCGCCCGCATGGAAGAAGCCAAGGCATTCTTCGACGAAAACGGCAAGTGCATTAACGAAGCCGGCCTCAAGGCTCTCGAAAAGAAGGTCTTCGGCGAAGTCGTGATGGGTTCCGACGCCTTCTTCCCGTTCCCGGACAACGTCGAAGCCGCCCACGATGCTGGCGTGCGCTACATCGTGCAGCCGGGTGGTTCCAAGAAGGACGACCTCTCTATCGAGAAGTGCGACGAATTCGGCATCGCCATGGTATTCACCGGCATGAGGCACTTCCGCCACTAAGGGTCGCCTATGGTTCCAACCTCCCAAAAGGAAATCAATCAGCGGGAAAAGGACCTGTACTACACGGTCCTTTCCTTCCTGAAAAAAATTCGCAAGGCAGGCAAAACTACCGCGAAAGAGTGGGACGAATACCGTTCCGCTATCAAGAGTGTTGCCATGACCGCCGATATGGGGAAGGCCGCTGACCTGTGGACCATGGACAACTTGGACCAGTTCAGCCCCGACAAAAGCCAGCTCCCGCCGCTCAACGACATGGAATACGTGGCACGTGTGTCACCGGAATTCTTGTCGCAGCTCATGGAAGCGCTCTATTACGGCATGCTTAACCCGACCCAGGCGAACATGATTTCCGACGAGATCCAGGACGCCGATCCGGAATACGTGACTTCGGCCTCGCTCGAGGAACTGCTCGTAAAGCTCTGGATTGGGAACGCCAAAAGCTACCGCAAGATGGTGGCGAACTAATGAACGAACGCGTACGTGTAATTGGTGGCGGCCTTGCTGGCTGCGAAGCGGCTTTGCAACTGGCGAGCCGCGGTTTTAAGGTTGACCTATATGAAATGCGCCCGGTCAAGAATACTCCCGCCCACAAGGACGGACACCTCGCGCAATTAGTTTGTTCCAACAGCTTTAAGGCTTTGGGCATTACATCTGCCCACGGGCTCTTGAAACAGGAACTCACGATGCTCGGGAGTTTTTTGCTGGATTCCGCCCGCGAAGCGGCCGTGCCCGCAGGCGACTCGCTCACCGTGAACCGCGATATCTTCAGCGAATCGGTTGAACGTAAAATTGCTGAATCGCCAAACATTACACTCCACCGCGAAGAAGTCACAAGCCTCGAAGGCGACTGCCCTACGCTCGTTGCCGCGGGCCCCTTGGCAAGCGATGCGCTCGCCGATGACATATTCAAGCGCCTCGGCAGCAACCGCCTGCATTTCTTTGACGCCATCGCCCCGGTTGTCGAAACGGACAGCATCGACTTTGACCACGCCTTTTACCGCAACCGCTGGGAAAAGGGCGAAACGGCAGACTTTATCAACTGCCCCTTGGACAAAGAAACCTACGCAGAATTTGTTCGCAAGCTCTGCGAAGCCGAAAGCACCGAGCCGCGCCCGTTCGAAAAGAACGAACTGTTCGAAGGTTGCTTGCCAGTCGAAGAAATGGCGCGTCGTGGCTACGAAACGTTACGCCACGGGCCCATGCGCCCGATAGGGCTTGGGCTTGGAAACGACGGTCATTTGTGGTACGCAGTCATCCAGCTCCGCGCCGAAAACAAGCAGAAGACTTTGTTCAACATGGTGGGTTTCCAGACGCGCCTCAAGTGGGGCACGCAAAAAGAAATCTTCACCATGGTGCCGGCGCTCAAGAACGCGAAATTTGCACGCCTCGGCTGCATGCACCGCAACACCTTCATTGAATCGCCCAAGTTCCTGGATAAAACGCTTCGCCTGCGCCCGGACCTTGAATGCGCCAAGGGCATTCCGCCTACATGGTTTGCGGGGCAAATTACCGGCAGCGAAGGCTACACCGAAGCGGTCGCCACCGGCTGGTACACCGCCTGGAACATGGCGCAGACCCTTTTGCACGGGCATGCCGACCCGCTCCCCGACGAAAGCTGCATCGGTTCCTTGATGAACCGCCTGGTGGAAGAAAACGAAGACTTCCAGCCGATGAATTTCAACTTCGGGTTGCTCCCCCACCACGAAGGTTTAAAGAAGAAGAACAAGAAGGAAATTCTTGCCGCCCGCGCCGAAGAAGCCGTGCGGAAATGGATTGCTGATAGGAAATTGGTGTAAGAAGGGCTTCACCTTCGGTGAAGCTGATCTGGCTACCTAAGATATAGAAAAAGCACCCACAAGGGGTGTTTTTTTCTATATCGGGGTAACCAGATTGTTCTTGCCGCTATTCGGCTTCGCCGAGCGGCGCGAACCCTACGGGCTATGCCTTAACGGCATAGCGCAAAATTCGCCTTACGCACTCTCGTTGTTCGTGCATAGGCAAATTTTGTGCCGCAAACCTCACTTTGTTTCGTATTTTGCCCTTCGGGCTTACTTGAACTTCGTTCAAGTTAAGGCCTAAAACCATCTGAGTTCGCTTCGCTCTCGATGGTTTTAGTCGAACTGGTCAGTTCGATCTGGCGTTAGCACGATACAAAAAGCGACCCCCTGAAGGGGTCGCGTTTTGTATCGGGGTAGCCAGATTCGAACTGACGACATTCTGCTCCCAAAGCAGACGCTCTACCAGGCTGAGCTACACCCCGAGTGTGTGCAAATATAATAAAATAACATTCGCTTGAGGAGGATTTTTTAAAAGAAAAACCGATTCTAGAAAATCTAGAACCGGTTTCCTGAGCTACGAAGGGCTCGAACCTTCGACCCACGCCTTAAAAGGGCGTTGCTCTACCAACTGAGCTAGTAGCCCGAACGCACCCAAATATATTAAACGTTTCGCCTTTTGTAAAGGCGAATCTTGCATTTATTCGTAAAAATTAACGCTTTTTTGAGGTTTTTCCCGCTCGCATTGCAACAATATTTGTAAATTTCAATCATGAATTTCAAACACCTTCTGACAGCGGTCTCGGCACTACTCGTAATTCCCGTAGCAAGCCATGCCTATTTCACTCAAGGCGATGCCGGACAAGAGGTGTTTTCGTTCATCAATACCTTTGATAGCCCACGTAATGCCGCTCTCGAAAAATCGGCCGGTTCAGGCGTAACTACCGATCCAACGGTTACGCAATTGAACCCCGCCGCAGTGATTTTACCCGAAGGCAAGAACCATATTGCATCGGCACACTGGCAAACGGGCGACATGGCCGACAACCAGGGTAGCATCTACTACACCGGTGACTACAACAAGTACATTTACCAAGTTTCGTACAATTGGCTTTCTTACGGCAATATCGACGGTTATAACGAATACGGTGAACCTACCGGTCAATCCTACGAACCGTTCAGCCAGTTGGTGACAGCAACAATCGCCTTTCCGCTCAAGCACATTCGCTTCGGCGCAACACTTAAGTTTGCGGCCGACAAATTGACCGATGAATCGGGCGACCGCACCGCTCTAGGAGCCGCTTTTGACTGGGGTATCACCTGGCAGTCCCAAAGCAACCGTTACGGACTTGCACTCATGGGCCGCGATTTCGGATGCCTGTTACGCGACTACGTAGACGACGGCGAAAACGAATACTACCCCATGTCGCAGACCTTTGCTATCGCAGGCTTTTTCAGACCCACGGTACTCCCCCGCCTCACGGTTTTTGTGGATAGCGATTTTCCGCGTTACCAAGAAGCCTTCCTGAGCCTAGGTGGCGAATACGCCTTCGGTCAGCACTTCTTTATTCGCGCGGGCTTTCAGCGCACCTGGCTCGACTTGATTCGCGACGCCAAGGAACTGATGGCCTCTGAAGACCGCCCAGACGAAACGAACAACGCCCACATGTTGAGCGCGGGCCTTGGCTACGCCATGGACTTGTTCGCCCTCGATTACAGCTTCTCGTACCTGGCAGAAGGAATGGGCCACGAGCACAGGCTCGGAGTTCGCGTGAACTTCTAATTCAGGTGCGCGATGCGGCAATTTGACGTCATTGTACTCGAAGCTCCTTCCTCTTCTAACAAATGGATTCCGCCTTTTGAAGACCCTGCTCTAGGGTGGTTTCACAGTCTTGACTGGAATCAGCCCCTGCAAAGCATTGATGCCGAATGGGTGGTTTTTGCCAACCCCGCCGTGAAAATTGACCGCGACTTTCTGAATAGTTTGGCCGAATGCATCGAAGGATTCCCGATGGTGGACGCCTTCGCGCCGAGGGTTAAGTTTGAAAGTCACTTTTACGGCGGTTTGCTCTTGAACGGCGCGAAGGGTTTCGCCCCGATTTCTGAAAACGAGAAGATGCGATTTGTCGCGGCTCCAAGCCCGATGATTGCTGTGTTTTCGAGCCGGATTATCCAGCGCACCGGGCTGTTCGATTTGGACCTGCCGCCCGAATTCAGACTGTTGGATTACACGCTCCGCATGGCACACGCCGGCGGTAAAATGTTTAGCGTGCCGTACCTGGTAGCCTCACTAAACGAAGGCAATTACGCCGGACTTTTGACAAGGCGATTCTTACACGAAAAGCAGGCTATCGCTCCGCTGTGGGAAATCTATTACAAAAGCCTCCCCATTGGCCTGCTATCGGCCTTCACGTTCCGCCATCTGACCATGCTCCCAAAATTCTTGGGGCTCGACAAAGGTAAAAAACGCCGGCAGTTCAAGCGCGACAAGGCCACTTCGCTGTCAAAACTGACCGCGAAATACCTCAAGGAAATTTCACTGTAAAACGAATCCCGCATCCTAATTACAGACAACTTCCTACTGTCTACTAAAAGAACACCCAGACGGCAAGCCAGAAGACCATCAAGCAGAATTCCATTTCCTTTGAAATTTTAGAAAGGAACGTGCTGCAAAGGGTCATGCAGAGTAGGGCCGCAATTCGGGTCCAGGCGATGTCGATTCCGCGGTAATAAAGGGCGATGCCACCAAAGAGTTCAATCCAGCACCAAAGCGATTGCGCAAGCACCAGATAACGCCTGCGGTAAAGCGGAAGGGAGGTGGTCGAAAGGCAAAGGCAGAGGGCCAACATGCGGAACGGGTAATGTTCCAGAGTCGGGTCGTTGATGTCGCCGGCAAAATAGCAGAACACTCCGAACAGGACCAAGAAGCCGGCAAGCAGGCCTCCATTGCGGTATGGCGACGAGCCCTTGCGCCACAGGAACGAGGCGCAACCGAGAGCGATGAGGCAAGAGAGCGAATTGGCAAGAGGAGTCATTACTGATCCTCCTTTACCGATTCGGGTACGGCGTTTTCGGCAAGCGTTTCGGCAAGCACGCGCATGTAATTCACTAGCCCAAGCGCTTCTTCTGACGTCAAGCGGCCCGCATAGGCATTCATGTTGTTGCGACCGTTCAGAATCACCTTGACAAGAGAATCGACGCCAAGACTATCGATTCGCTGCACACTCAGTTTTTGCGGCACAGGGTAAAATTCGCGCACAAATTTTTCGTTGAGGCGGCCGTCAACCCCGTGGCACGTGGCGCAGCGGGCATTCCATAGCAAACGGACATGATTTTGAGAAACCGGAGTATCGACACCTATCGGTTGTGAATCAAGTACATTCGATGTTTTTTCAGAAGAACCACCCGCAAAGAACGCCCCAAGGCAAGCTGCCGCCAAAACGAGCAAAACTACGCACAGAGTTTTTTCACGGCGAGTCATGTCGAAGGATTTTTCAACAAAGTAAGCGCGAACACACAGCGTAAAGGCTGTCACGACCGCAACAATCGGATACAGGAGCGGAACCACGTTCGCAATCGAAAGATCGACATTCGCAAACACGCTCTGGCCCCACACCCACACAGAGAAGAGAACAGCCGCGGCAAAGCCCACCAGCAAGGGGAATCGCAGGATGCGGTATTCTTCGGAAGACCAGGGCTGCATGTAAAAGCCCTTTCTGAGTTTCTGGATGCCGCGCACGCCCGTGAAGTTTTCTTTTTCGAATTCTTCTTGTTCGGCTTCGGCCAGATCGGTGCCGTCGACTTCGCCAAAATAGGAGCCTGCTCCTTCCATTTTCCTGTTCAAGTAGCGACGAATTCCAAAAAACAGCAGCATGAAACCGCCCACCGAGAAGGCGACAAGGCCCAAGTCAATCCGTCCAAAAGTTGCCGAGGCCGCCGTGGGCGAAACGAGATAGTAGCGTTCCAGGAACAGGCCGACGAGAATCGAGACCGAGAAAAAGATTCGGCCAAGACGGTGTTCGCGAATCACCGACACCATTCGGAGCTGCGGAAGGACTCCGGCAAAGATAAACGCCGAAGTGCAGAAATATCCTTTAAGAATGAGATCCCAAATCCAGATGGCGCAAAGAATCCAGGTACAAATGAGTTGCAAGCGTTCCAAAAGACGCACTCGGTAGCCTTCGGCGCAAATCAAAAGGTTCACAAGCGCAAGGCCCGAAAGAATTGCCCCCGCGATAAAGTAGACCGGAAAGAATGCGCCACGCCACTCCGGCACAAACGTGGTTGCAAAATCCAGGCTCACTATCGTATGTACCCAAAGCACCAACGGGAACAGGAGCCACGCCAAGGGCTTACGGTATTTATCGAGAGCCGGAATTTCGCGGGACTTTAAATGCACTCCAAAGAACAAGAGCGACAGAAGCGCATACACGGCAATGCAGCAGAAGTCCCAAACCAGGGGCGAACGCACATTCGCGAAATTGCCGCGGGCATCGAGGAAGGGGGCCACCATGTAAAAGTTATCGATAACGCCCAAGTGCATCAGCGGGAAAATTCCTGCAAACACAAGGCTTACGAGTGTCGAAAGTTCTGCAATCAAGGCCGTGCGACGGTCCAGTTTGATATCAAGCGCAAGGAATATCGCCGACAACAGCGTGCCGGCATGGGCAAGCCCAATCCAGAAAACAAACAGGCTAATGGGCGTTCCCCAGAAGGTCTGGGAATCCACCATCCAAGCCGAAGGCCCCTGATAAACGGAGTAACCCAGAGCGTAAAGCCCCGGCAAAAAAAGCGTTAGCCCTAGAATCATCAAGTAGCGAAACATTAACGCCTCCCCCGCATAAATACCACGGAAGGATCGAGTGCGGCAAGTTCTCGCGGCGCATACAGCACACGGTTCTTGGTGAGCTGGACAAGCGGCGACTTGTCATCGAGCCAGTTTCCAAAGACGATGGCGTTCTTGGGGCAAGCTTCGGCGCAGGCTGTTTTGACGCCGCGGCCACGCCATTCGGCATCGGTGCCCACGGTGAGCGAGGTCTTGAATTCAAGGCGGTCGTTCTGCAGGCGGTGCAGGCAAAGGCTGCATTTTTCCATAACGCCCTTGTCGCGGAGCGGAACTTCGCGATTGAACTGGCGGGCTAGCCCGAGTTTTTGGGCGTCGTTGAAATTGAACTTGCGGGCCTGAACGGGGCAATTCGCGCCGCAGAAACGGCTTCCGGTGCAGCGCTTGTACATCATAGCGCTCAGGCCATCGGGCGTGTGATTGGCGGCCCCCGTCGGGCATACGCGTTCACACGGGGCATTCCCGCAGTGCGCGCACATGAAGGGGGCGCCGCCGCGCATGTCGACCCAGTGCATAAAACGCCCGCGAGCGGCATCTTCTTCGGGAACGAGCGGCACGTTGTTTTCAAGGTTACAGGCCAGGATGCACTTGCCACAACCATCGCAAGCATCCAAATCGATCGCCATGCCGAAACGGTTGAGAGTCGAGGCTCCCGGAATCTTGAGGGCACCCGGAGTCGGGACTTTCTCGAGGTCGAGGGATTTTTTCGCCTGCGACATGGCGAGGCGGACTTCGTCTTCAAAGCGCTTGAGTTCGGGCACCGAGAGCTGCGACGCGATATCGCCGAGGACCGCCGACTTACGGCAACCGAAAAGGAGCCCCATGACAGCCACCAGCGAGCAACTCTTGATGAATTCGCGACGATCCATTCCCATAAGATACCTTACCGCGCTAGCGATGGCAAGCGGCGCAGTACGTGGCCGCCGGTTTAAAGCCTTTTTCTTTGAAAGTTTCGCCGCGATGGCACTTTAAACAACTCTGCATGTCGAATTTTTCGCCGCCGTAGCGGTTTTGCATATGGTTTGAACCATGGCAGTCGCTGCAAGCAACGCCTGCAGCCGCATGCACGCCGTGATGGAACACCACATGTTCCGGCAAAATCCGCTTGTGCGACCAGGGGCGGTCATCGGCCTTTGCCAAGACGGAATCCAACGTTTCGATTCCGGGATTTTCTGTCAGCGGGAGCCTGTGGCAATCCATGCAGTCCGCCTTGGAGGGCATGTAGGCATTCGCCGAGGCGCGAGCGCCCGTATGGCAGGCGGCGCAATCCAAACCGATGGAATCGCCGTGCAACGCGTGGTCAAAAGGGATCGGGCCCGGAGCATGTTCAGGAACGCGCGACTCCCCCATCAAGAAATCCGCCAAGAAGAAAGAGAATACGACGGCAAAACAAACTGCCGCCCACTTAAATAACCTTGATTTCTTTTCCTTCTCTCTTCTCATAGCTCAGAGCGTAGCGACCTCATCGCTCACACCTACTTCGGCCTTCCCGGATCATCCGGATTCTTGAGAATGTACAGGAGCCACGCCGTCATCATTTTCGCCTGTTCTTCGGTAAGCGGAGTGATTTCCATGGCCGGCCATTCTTCGGGGTGTTGCGGAGTCGGGTGCATCAGGTAGCGCACCATGCCTTCCGGATTTTCGGCATAATGCTCCACATTGTCGTGCATCGGAGGGGCAGCAAACTTGCGCGCCCAGCGGTGGCAGGCCTTACATTCGTAGTTATAGTATTCCTGGGCTTGCTTTTTAAGTTCAGGCGTAACCGGCGGAAGCACAGACAAATTCGAGACTGCATCTACCGCAAAAAGCGTACATGCCACTCCAAATACAAATGCTGCGACGCGCAATTTCACTAAAACACCATCCTTCAGGAGCGAGAGTCCCACGTGTCAAATATATGTTTTTATTTTTACACATAGGAGACACAAATGAAAAAAATACTTTTTTGCCTACTTCTTTTAGCGGGGTTTGCCGCAGCGAATACATGTACCGAAGCGGTGTTAAAACTTTACAAGGGATCATTGGATATCAAAAAAGGTGAAGCCTATCACGACTCATCTTATTTCATGGAAAACTATTATAAAGAAAATCCCTGGTCCCATAAACGGTATTATACCAACGGGAAACCTGATAGCTTAGTTATGGACCCTATGGATGGAGAAAGCCTCAGAATTACTCATTACTATTGGAATATTGATGAAACAAAACTTTCTGGCAAAGGTTCAGAACTTGTCTTTTTTCAAGAAGCTTCGGGTGATACAATCGTACTTAAAGAGAAAATTTATTCCGATGGAGAATTTGAAAGTTCCACTATAGTAAAAATAACGGACTCGTATATATCCACATTGGATGAACAAGACCATTCCTTTCAAGAACTTTTTTTCTCAAACGATACTTTATTCAAAAAAAATGTTTTTGATTATGATTCTGAAAATTCTAGACCCGAAATATTTTTTACGGTTGGCGATTCCACAAATGAATTAAAATGCTACGAATACAGAATGGAAGACGACAAGCCAGAACTATATGAGACCATAGAGATAATCAATACAGATAACGGTTATATGCTAAAATTTCTAGAAGAATCATCTACGGGATACTATCTGCGAGAATTCTTCTTTGTCAACCCAAGCACCACCGCCATCCGCAAGCAGCGTCCGACGGTAAAGATTTCGCCGAAGGCTAGGTACTTCGATTTGCTGGGTAGGTATAAATTCAGTAAGTAAAATGGGCATTATTGAAATCATTATTATCGCGATTGTAGAGGCGATGGATTGCTTCGCGGTCGCGATTGCCACGGGGCTTTCTAAAAAAGGAATCAAGTATAGCCGCGCCATGCTCCAGGCGGTTAGCTTCGGAGTATTCCAGGGTGGCATGACGCTGCTCGGGTATTTCCTCGGGAGTTTCGCCGAGCGCTGGTTCAATTCCGTCGGCACTCCCGTCGCCTGCACCATCCTTTGCATTCTGGGCGGGCGCATGATTTGGGGAGCCGTCCGTGGTGATGCGGGCGAAGAAGAAGGCGAACAGATTGCCGCGAAGAACTTGACGATTGCAAACATCCTGTTGCTTTCGGTCGCGACAAGTATTGACGCATTTGCTGTCGGGATTTCGTTTGCATTTCTGAACGCGAACATGGTTCTTGCCACCAGCGCCATCGCATGCGCAAGCTTTATCATGGGCGTCCTCGGGTACGAAATCGGCCGTCACGCCGCCAAACGATTCAAGACAAAGATTCCCGAAATCATCGCAGGAATTATTTTGATTTCAATCGGAATCAAAATGTTTGTATAACGCCTTCGGCACGCCGATAATATAGCCCATACCTCAAAGTGCCGCAGGCACGAGCCCACACCTCACTACCTTAAACTCTTTCTATATTAGCAGGTATGGACCAGAAAGACATTGACCGCACCCGGTATTTTGAGCTAAAGAAACAGCTAGAAGAAGCGAGCCGCCTTTATTACAAGGATGGCATCTCCCCCATGAGCGACCAGGATTTCGACTTCGGGCTCAAGGAGATGGAAACTCTCGAAGCCAAGTACCCGGAGCTGCGCGGCAAGGATTCCCTGACGCAGCGGGTCGGCAGTGACCTGACGAATGACTTTGCGAAAGTCGCACATGCGGTTCCGATGCTCAGTATCGCGAACGTGTACAGCGCCGAAGAGATGGCGGAGTTCGTGAAAGCCGCCGAGGACGGAATTTCAGCCCTTGAACCCCAAACCTCAAACCCCAAAGCGACCGAAGATCGCGACCTCATACCTCATACCTGGATCTGCGAGCGGAAAATCGATGGCGTTTCGCTTTCGATTGTGTACGAGAATGGACGTTTGAAGCAGGCGGCCACCCGCGGCGACGGAACCCAGGGCGACGACGTGACCCTGAACGCGCTCACGATTGCGGACATTCCCGAATACTTTGACGCGAAGAAGTTGAAAATTGACCCGAGCGAAATCCCGCAGGGCACATTCGAGGTACGCGGCGAAGTGTACATGGAACGCGAAGCCTTCGAACGCCTGAACGAGCAGTTCATTCTAGAAGGCAAGAAAATTTTCCAGAACCCGCGCAATACCGTCTCGGGTTCGCTCAAGCTCAAGAGCGTAGCCGAATGCAAGACTCGCCCGATGCGATTCTTCGCTTACCACATTCCGCAGAGCAACAACAAGACACACGAAGAAAACCTGCTACAGCTCAAGCGCCTCGGGTTCCACACGAACGACTACTGGACAGCCGATACCACCGATGAAATCATGAAGATTTCGGAGCAGATTGGCGCGAGCCGCGACAGCCTCCCCTTCGAAATCGACGGCATGGTCGTAAAGCTGAACGACCTTGCCATGCAGCGCGCCCTCGGCACCACGAGCAAGAGCCCGCGTTGGGCCATCGCCTACAAGTTCAAGGCCGAGCGCGCCTACACACCGCTCCTTTCTGTTGAATTCCAGGTGGGGCGCACCGGGGCCGTGACGCCCGTGGCAAACCTTGCCCCCGTGCGCCTTGCGGGCACCACCGTCAAGCGCGCCACCCTCCACAACTTCGACGAAGTCTCGCGCCTGGACCTGCATTACGGCGACACCGTCGGCGTCGAGAAGGGCGGCGAAATCATCCCGAAGATTACCGATGTCAAGAAGGAACTCCGCCCGGCAGGGGCCGTCCCCGTGACCGCCCCCGAAAAATGCCCCGTATGCGGCGAACCGCTCACCCACATCGACGACGAAGTGATTTTGCGCTGCGAAAACATGCACTGCCCGGCGCAGGTGCAATGTCTATTCGAGCATTTCGTGAGCCGCGAGGCCATGAACATCGAAAACTTGGGCCCTGCCCTTATCGCAAGCCTGATTGCCACGGGCAAAATCAAGCGCATTCCGGACCTGTACCGCCTCACGCTCGAAGACCTCGAATCGCAAGAGCGCATGGCCAAGAAGAGCGCCAAAAACGTCTTCGACGCCATTGCCGCATCGAAGGAACGTAGCCTCGAGAACCTGTTGCACGGCCTCGGAATTCGATTCGTGGGCCGCACCAGCGCCAGGAATCTCGCGAAGCACTTCCGCACGCTCGAAGCCATCCGTACCGCCACTGTCGAAGACTTGCAAAACGTCACCGACGTCGGCGAACGCATCGGAAAATCCGTCTACGACTTCTTCCACACCGAGCGCTACACGCAGGAAATTGACGAGTTGATTGAACTCGGGTGCCCCACCGAATTCAAGGGCGTCGTGAAGACGCTGTTCCAGGGACAAACCGCCGTCATCACCGGAACGCTCCCGAGCATGGACCGCGACGAAGCCCGCAAACTCATCGAAGAAAACGGCGGCAAGGTCAGTGGCTCCGTAAGCAAGAAGACCAGCTGGGTCCTCGCGGGCGAAGCCGCCGGTTCCAAGCTCACGAAGGCGAACGAACTCGGCATTCCCGTGCACGACGAAGCCTGGCTTCTAGCCCAAATCGCCTCCAGTGCCGACGAATCTCTTACAGATTCTGTAAAAAGCGCCGAATCTAGCCAGCAGAGTCGTTCCGAGAATCGCAATGACGTTCAAAACCCGAACGAACAATTAAGTCTTTTCTAGCCACATTTTCTATATATATGGCGTAAAATTCAATTAGGTTACCCTTATGGAAATCAACAAGGACATTGCCGACATCCGCGCCGCCGAAGCCATTCTTCACAAAAAGAAGAAGTACCTGCTGTGCTATCATAATTTTAACGTGAAAAACTGCAAGAAATCCGCCGAAGAAATTCGAAAGATTGCCGCTGCCGCCGGTTCACCCATCTCGATTGCCGTCGTTCCCTCTATCGGGGGCGTCCCTGAATCCGAAGCCGACGCCTTCCGCGAAGAAATCGGAAAATTCGTGCAGGAAGGCTACGAAATCTTGCTCCACGGTGTGCGCCACAACGCAGACCTGTTCATCAAGCGTAATCCCATCGGCAAGCTCGCGCTCGCCATTTCGCACAACGGTGCCGAATTTGCAGGCCTGAACAAGAAACTTTCGCAGATGCTCCTGAACCGAAGCATCGCCCTCTGGAAGGCCCACGGCTTTGGCCGCCCCTCCGGATTCATCGCGCCGGTCTGGCTCGACAACAAGCACCTCAAGAAGCAGGTGCTCGAGGAATTCAACTTCTACGAAGATTTGTTCTACATCTACCGCAAGGTCGGTAAACGCGTCAAGCCGTCGTTCTCGCAGATTTTGTCCTTCTCGATTATTCCGCATGCACTCCTCGGTGCCATGCAGATATTCTCGCGACTCGCCCTCCTCATTTACCGTGGAACACCGCGTCTTGTATTTCACGCCGGCGACATGAAGGCCATGGGTGAAGAAAACCTGCTTTCGCTTGTGAAGTTCGCTTCCAAGCACCGCGAAAAAATTATGTACCAGGATCTATAAGAGACCGGAGAGACACAAATGATACTCAATAGATTCCTAACACGAACCGAGTACTCCTCTTACGAGGATCTCTACGAAAACTTTAAGCTCAATATTCCCGAAGACTTTAACTTCGCCTACGACGTGGTCGACGAATACGCGAAGACCGAACCCAAGCGCGAAGCATTAGTCTGGTGCGATGACAACGACGAAAACCACATCTTTACCTTCAAGGACCTTTCGATTGCCTCGCAGCGTACCGCGAACTTTTTGGTAGAAAAGGGAATCAAGAAAGGCGACCGCGTGATGCTGATTTTGCGCCGCCGCTACGAATTCTGGTTTTTCCTCTTGGCGCTCCACCGCATTGGTGCAATTGCCATTCCGGCAACGAACATGCTCGCCGCCGAAGACCTGGAATATCGCTTTAAAGCCGCCGACATCAAGATGGTCGTCTCTTACGACGATCCAGCACTCCAAAAGGAAATCGACACCGCCTGCGAACACACGCACATTGTCGAAACGCTCGTGACCATCGGACAGTCCCGTCAGAACTGGATTAGCTTCTACGACGACTACGAAATCTGCCCGCCGAGTTTCCCGCGCCCCACAGGAGACGCCGCCACGCACAACGACGACATCATGATCGTCTACTTTACGAGTGGCACCAGCAGCAACCCCAAAATGGTCGCCCACACCTTCAGCTACCCGCTCGGTCACATCGTGACCGCCAAGTACTGGCAGAACGTGATTGACGGAGGCCGCCACCTGACCGTTGCCGAAACCGGCTGGGCCAAGGCGCTCTGGGGCAAAATTTACGGCCAGTGGATTGCAGGTTCTGCCGTATTCACCTACGACATGAACGTGTTTATTCCGGGCAAGCTGCTCGAAAAGATGCAGGAATACAAGGTGACCACCTTCTGTGCGCCGCCAACCGTATACCGCTACATTCTGCAGCACGGCGTTGAAAAGTACGACCTTTCAAGCCTCAAGTACTGCACCACCGCAGGCGAGGCATTGAACCTCGACATTTACAAGAAGTTCTTCGAAAAGACGGGGCTCCGCCTGCACGAAGGCTACGGCCAGACCGAACTGACGCTTACGACGGGCAACTTCGAATGGATGGAACCGCGCCCGGGTTCTATGGGCAAACCCTCCCCCGGCTACCGCATGGATATCGTGGATGCCGATGGCAACAGCTGCGGTCCCGACGAAGTCGGCGAAATCATCATCAAGATTGACGAAGGCAAGCCCTTCGGCATGTTCGGCGGCTACTACCGCGACGAAGAACGCACCCAGAAAGTCTTCGAGGGCGGCGTCTACCACACCGGCGACACCGCTACCCGCGACAAGGACGGATTCTTCTGGTTCGTGGGCCGTACCGATGACTTGATCAAGAGTTCCGGCTACCGCATCAGCCCCTTCGAAGTCGAAGAAGTGCTCCACAAGCACCCGGCCGTCTTGGAAGTTGCTGTGACTGGCGTCGAAGACAAGTCCCGCGGACAGGCCGTGAAGGCAACCGTCGTGCTCCAGAAGGGCTACGAAGCGTCGAAGGAACTGGCTAAGGAAATCCAGCTATTCGCAAAGAACGTGGCCGCCTCTTACAAGAGCCCGCGTATCATCGACTTCGTGTCGGAACTGCCGAAGACCATCAGCGGAAAAATCCGCCGCGCCTCTATCCGCGACAAGGACAAGGAAGATGCCAACGCGGCTAAGGACGCAGCCAATGCGGAGCAGCCCAAGACCGAAGAAAAAGAGAATTAAAATTTAAAGAGAAACAATCAACATTTAAGTATTACATGACAAAAAGACGCGTAGTAATCACTGGTATGGGAGCCGTGACTCCCGTTGGCAAGAACATCAACGATTTTTGGGCAGCCATTCGCGAAGGCAAGTGCGGTGTCGGTCCCATCACGCTTTTTGACGCAAGCAGCTGTCCGGTAAAGATTGCGGCCGAAGTCAAGGACTTCAAGCCCGAAGAACACGATATCGACCCCAAGGAAGCCCGCCGCATGGCCCGTTTCACGCAGTTCCTGCTCGCCGCCTCCAAAGAAGCAGTCAAAGACGCAAGCCTTACGCCCGAAGACCTTGCCCAAGATACCACAGGCATTGTCGCTGGTACAGGCCTCGGTGGCATGGACATTATCGATTCTACCTACACGCAGTACATGAATGGCGGCAAGCGCAAGGTTTCGCCCCTCGCCATGCCGCAGTTGATTCCGAACGAAGCGGGCGCAAATGTGTCTATCGCCCTCGGCATCACGGGTCAGGCCCATACGGTCTGCACGGCATGCGCTTCGGGCACTGACGCTATCGGTATCGCCCTTGACGCTATCCGCTCGGGTCGCCTGGATATTTGCCTTGCCGGTGGTTCCGAAAGCGGCATTACCGATTACAGTATCAAGAGCTTCGCCGGCATGCACGCCCTTACAGACAAATTCAACGACTGCCCGGAAAAGGCCAGCCGCCCGTTCGACTTGAACCGTTCCGGATTCGTGATGGGTGAAGGCGGTGCCGTGATGATTCTCGAAGAATTGGAACATGCCAAGGCACGCGGCGCGAAGATTTACGCCGAACTCGCTGGCTACGGAGCTTCTGCCGATGCCTACCACATCACGAGCCCGCGCCCAGGTGGAGAAACCTGCGCGAAGGCTCTCACCCGCGCCATCAAGGATGCAGGCATTGCCCCGACCGACATCGACTACTATAACGCCCACGGAACCTCGACGCATCTGAACGACGCGACCGAAACCGCCATGCTCAAGGTCGCCCTCGGTGATCACGCCTACAAGATCAAGGTGTCGAGCACCAAGAGCATGACAGGCCACTGCGTGGGTGCCGCCGGTGTGTGCGAGGCCATCGTCTCAACTCTTGCGATTCGCGACTCGTTCTACCCCGCCACCATCAACTACGAGACTCCGGATCCGGAATGCGACCTCGATTACGTTCCGAACAAGGGCGTCGAAGGCAACATCGACGTCGCTGCGTCCGCCTCACTTGGGTTCGGCGGTCACAACGGCGTGGTGATTATTAAAAAGTACAACGGCTAGTTTTCATCTAGCCATCTTTGTAGAATTATGGCGGCAGCGAGTTGATCGATGACCGCCTTATTTTTTTGCTTTTTCTTCTTGCTAAAGTAAGAAGTCTTTTCTTGCGCCTGCACGCTGGAATACGATTCATCCTGCGTGTACACAGGCATGCCCGGGAAACGCGTTTTCAAGTCTTCGATGAACTTCTCCACCACCACATTCTTGCCGTCTTTACGGCCATCAGGGTGATACGGCATTCCCACCACAAAAGCGTCTACCTTATTGATTTTCACCAACTCGTCTAGGCGAACAAACAGGTTTGTCGTCTTCTGGTCAATCGTTTCTCGCGAAAAAGCCATACGGAACTCGGAATCGGCAAATGCGACACCGACGCGGTGTTCACCATAATCAAGGGCTAAGTAGTTCATCGGCCATAATATAGAATTTAAAACACCCCCTAGATTTACGCAATTTTTCAAAAAAAATCCGTTCAAACCCCTTTAATCTTTATATTTTTCATCTTGGATTTTTCGCTTTTGGCTCCAAATGGGCCGAAAGTGCACTTAAATCAGATTTTTTCGAAAAAACCTAAAAATTGGAGACACACATGGCAAAAAAGATGATTGCGTGTGATGGTAACGAGGCCACCGCTAGCGTAGCATTTGCTGTTAGCGAAGTTGCGGCTATTTACCCGATTACACCGTCTAGTCCTATGGCTGAGCACGCCGACAACTGGAGTGCTGCAGGCAAGAAGAATATTTGGGGACAGGTTCCCCGCGTGTTTGAAATGCAGTCCGAAGGTGGCGCTGCCGGTACCGTTCACGGTGCTCTGCAGGCCGGTGCTTTGACCACGACCTTCACCGCTTCCCAGGGTCTTCTCTTGATGATCCCGAACATGTACAAGATTGCGGGCGAACTGACCCCCACGGTCTTCCATGTGACTGCCCGTGCCCTTGCCATGCAGGGCCTTTCTATTTTCGGTGACCATTCCGACGTGATGGCTTGCCGCCAGACCGGCTTTGCCATGCTCGCCTCCAGCTGCGTGCAGGAATGCCAGGACCTCGCTCTCGTGGCCCACGCATCCACTCTCGAAAGCCGCGTGCCCTTCATGCACTTCTTCGACGGTTTCCGTACCTCTCACGAAGTGATGAAGATCGAAGCTCTCGAAGACGGCGTTATCCGTAACGTCATCGACGAAAAGTATGTGAAGGCATGCCGGCAGCGCAGCCTCACTCCGGACCGCCCGACCATGCGCGGTACCGCACAGAACCCGGACGTTTACTTCCAGGGCCGCGAAACGGTGAACCCGTTCTACGCCAAGGTTCCGGAAATTGTCCAGAAGTACATGGACAAGGTCGCAAGCTACACTGGCCGTCAGTACCACATTGTCGATTACGTCGGTGCACCCGACGCCGAACGCGTGATCATTTCCATGGGTTCTTCGACCTGCACCATCGGTGACACCGTCAAGTACCTCAATTCCAAGGGCGAAAAGGTCGGTCTCGTGAACATCCGCCTGTACCGCCCGTTCCCGATGGAAGCCGTCGTTGCAGCCCTCCCGAAGACCGTCAAGAAGATTGCCGTCCTCGACCGCTGCAAGGAACCGGGTTCCGCTGGCGAACCGCTCTTCCAGGACGCCCTGACCGCTATCTCCGAAGCCGTGATGGCTGGCAAGATGGCCATGCCGAAGATGATCGGCGGCCGCTACGGTCTCTCTTCCAAGGAATTCACCCCGGCCATGGTCAAGGCCATCTACGACGAACTTGCCAAGGCCGACCCGAAGGCTCGCTTCACCGTCGGTATCAACGACGACGTTTGCCACACGAGCCTCACCATCGACCCGAACTTCAAGCTGGAAAGCGACTTCTTCCAGGCCATGTTCTTCGGGCTCGGTTCCGACGGTACCGTGGGTGCCAACAAGAACTCCATCAAGATTATCGGTAACGAAACCGACAACTACGCCCAGGGCTACTTCGTCTATGACTCCAAGAAGTCCGGCTCCATGACCACCTCTCACCTCCGCTTTGGTAAGAGCATCATCGATGCCCCGTACCTGATTGGCGAAAACGAAGCCGACTTCGTGGCATGCCACCATACTCCGCACCTGGAATCCGTGAACATGCTGAAGTACGCGAAGGATGGCGCAACCTTCCTCGTGAATACTCCGCACTCCGCCGACACCGTGTGGGATACCTTCCCGCGTCCGGTGCAGGAAGCCATCATCAAGAAGCACCTCAAGGTGTACGTGATCGACGCCTACGCCGTTGCCGCTAAGACCGGCATGGGCCGCCGCATCAACACCGTGATGCAGACCTGCTTCTTCTCCAAGCTCGGTAACGTGCTCGATGCCGAAACCGCCATCAAGTACATCAAGAAGTACGCCGAAAAGACTTACGCCAAGAAGGGTCAGGAAGTGGTCCAGAAGAACTGGGACGCAATTGATGCTTCTCTTGCTAACCTGTTCGAAGTCAAGGTTCCGGCCACTGTCACCAGCACCAAGGAATTCCGCGCTCCGATCCATGGCAACGCTCCGAAGTTCGTGAACGAAGTCACCGCAGAAATCATCAAGGGCAACGGCGAGCTCCTCCCCGTTTCCAAGATGCCTTGCGACGGCGTGTTCCCGACCGGTACCACCAAGTACGAAAAGCGCGACCTCGCCCTCAACATCCCGTCCTGGAATCCAGACGCTTGCGTGCAGTGCGGCAAGTGCGCCATGGTCTGCCCGCATGCAGCCATCCGCGTGAAGGTCGTTGACGAATCCGCAGTGAAGAACGCTCCGGAAGGCTTCAAGTACACCCCGGCCAAGGGCTTCAAGCTCGAAGGTTCCGAAAAGCCGGTATTCGCGATTTCCGTGTCCAGCTACGACTGTACGGGTTGCGGCGTCTGTACGCAGGCCTGTATCGGTAAGGACAAGACCGACGAGACCAAGAAGGCCATCAACATGGTGCCGCAGGAACCCATCAAGGTCCAGGAAGGCAAGTGCTGGGACTTCTTCGTCGATCTCCCGGAATTCGACCGCACAAAGGTCAACAAGAGCCTCGTCAAGCAGGCCATGCTCCTCGAACCGTTGTTCGAATTCTCCGGCTCCTGCGCAGGCTGCGGCGAAACCGCTTACGTGCGTCTCGTTTCTCAGTTGTTCGGTGACCGCATGGTTGTCGCCAACGCTACGGGTTGCTCCTCCATTTACGGCGGTAACCTCCCGACCACTCCGTGGGCAAAGAACAAGGAAGGCCGCGGTCCCGCTTGGGCGAACTCCCTCTTCGAAGACAACGCTGAATTCGGTCTCGGTATGCGTCTCGCTATCACAAAGCATGCCAAGCAGGCTCTCAGCCTCCTCGAAGCCGTGAACGTTCCTGCCGAACTCAAGGAAAAGCTCACGACCCAGAAGCAGGACGACGAAGCCGGCATCAAGGCCCAGCGTGAAAACGTTGCCGCCCTTAAGGCCGCACTCGCCGGTGCTACCGACGACGCATCCGTCAGCCTCCGCGACGAATTCGCCGATTACCTCGTGAAGAAATCCGTGTGGATCTTCGGTGGTGATGGTTGGGCATACGACATCGGTTACGGTGGTCTCGACCACGTGATGGCAACCGGTGAAAACGTGAACATCTGCGTCCTCGATACCGAAGTGTACTCCAACACCGGTGGACAGGCTTCCAAAGCCACGAACCGTGGCGCAGTCGCCCTCTTCGCTGCCGCTGGTAAGCGCGCCGGCAAGAAGGACCTCGGCCTTATCGCCATGAGCTACAAGAACGTTTACGTGGGCCGTATCGCCCTCGGTGCAAACGACGCTCAGGCCCTGAAGGTTCTCCAGGAAGCGGAAGCACACAATGGTCCGTCTCTGATCATCTGCTACTGCCCCTGCATCAACCACGGTTTCGATCTCAACAGCCAGCTTCAGCACCAGAAGATGGCCGTGGATTCCGGTTACTGGACTCTGCTCCGCTACAACCCGGCTCTCGCCGCCGAAGGAAAGGCTCCGCTTATCCTCGACTCCAAGAAGCCGACGATCCCGGTCGCAGAATACATCTATACCGAAAACCGCTACAAGCAGCTCACCCGTAGCAATCCGGAAGTGGCCAAGAAGCTCGCCGACGACCTCCAGAAGGAAGTTGACGCCCGCTACGCATTCTACGATGCCATGAGCAAGGATACCGAAGGGCTGATCAGCCTCTAATCGGTTAACGACCAATTAAAACGCCCCGTCACGATGAGTGGCGGGGTGTTTTGTTATACTCAAATCTTTTTGCACCAAGAGGCGCAAGATTAATTTGTCATTAAGCGATGTTCAGCATACTTGTAAAGCCGGTCATTTCCAAAATTTCGCGAACACCCTGCTGCAAATTGATGAGCGTCATTTTCCCCTTTTCAGCAATCATCTTCTTTTGAGAAGACAAAAGCACTCGCAGACCGGCAGACGAAATAAAATTGACATTGGCAAAATCAGCAACAAGATTCTTGCTTTTTGTGCAAGCCGAAGCCATTTCCGCTTCGAAAATATCTGCTGTCGTTGATTCGATTACACCATGTAACGAAAGGGTCAAAGTACCGTTATTTTCAGAAACTTCAACACCAAATTTTGGATGTCCAAACATAACAAACACCTCTTAAAAAACACCAGCATAATATTAAGTATTCGTTATAACGATTTCAAGGCGAACCTAAAGCGAGTGTGATTATTCGCACGGCAAATTTTATTAAAAATCAAGTTTTTTCGCCCATATCCCTTGACAAGGCGAAATGTTCTTTTTATATTTGGCTCGTTCGGTTAGGAAACTGACTCGAACAAAACAAACCACTGGGGTGGTAGCTCAATTTTGGTTAGAGCACCGGCCTGTCACGCCGGAGGTTGCGAGTTCAAGCCTCGTCTATCCCGCTAAAAAAGCCTCTCTTTTAGAGAGGCTTTTTAGTTATATCCTCCAAATATTTTCTATAATTTACATTGTGCTTAGGAGGATATATGCGGTTAACAATCGTCATTGCCAGTACTGTACTGATTTTGAACGCCATATTTATTGGCTGTAGCGGCTACGGCTCTGAATATACCCCAGAGGAATATTCCTCGGATTCCTTCAGTTTCCTCTATTCTTCCAGTTACAAGGGCGGCTCCTCCAGTTCCGCTTATTCCAGCGCGTACAATTCATCTTACTATTCCTCCAGCTCGGAAACCCTCTTTATCCCCGACCTCGAATACGACAAAAACCTGAATGCCACAGTTAAGCTGGATTCCGTGTGGTACAAAGGCAGCTACGCCAAGACCATCCAGATCGGCAGCTACATTTGGCTCGCCGAAAACGCCAAGGAATACCCCACTTGGAGAACCAGCAAATGTTACGACGTTAAAGACGAGAACTGCGAAAAATACGGTTACCTTTACCTTCAGTGGGACGCAGCCACCCTTTGCCCAGACGACTTTTCCATTGCAACCGCCTCCGCTTGGGAATCCCTCTTTAAAAACGTGAGTTCCAACAAATACGTTATTTCTAGCACCTTGTGGAGCGGCACCGCCAACGGTACCTACGCATTGAACCTGGTACCCGGCGGCATGTGCGATGGGTTCACCTGCACCGACGGCGGCAAGAAAGCCTACTATGTCGGCGCTGGCGAGAGCAAAAGCGATACCAAGATTTACGTTATCGATAGCGACAGCCACACATCCAAGCCGCTCTCTTCATTCAGCGATTCCTCATTCTTCTCTGTCCGCTGCGCCAAGCTGTCTACCCAAGTCAAGAAAGGTTCCGACCTCAGCGCCTGCGACACCAAGGAAAAGATTATGGTACAGGAAGATTCCAGCACCTACACCTGTATCTACGGCAAATGGTTCAAGGAAGTCTATAGGGAACCCGAATGTTCCAAGTCTACCGAAGGTAGCACCTACTACAAGATTCGCCCCTATGTCTGCCAAGACGGCGAATGGCGTGAACTTGAGGAACTGGAAATCAGGCTGGGCTACTGCACCAGCGCCACGCAAAATGCAACCGCCTTCTACAACGACACCTCCTACATTTGCGACTCCCTCTCCTGGCGAAAGCAGACACTTCTCGACGCCCAAGGAGAATGCAACGAGCAAAAGGGCGGCGATTCCATATACCATAATGGCATAAGCTACGTCTGCCGCAACAGTATGTGGCAGACACTCAGCTCCATGGAAAACAAATATGGCGTCTGTAACCCGAAACGCCTCAGCGAAGTAATCGTAGAACAGGGCGACCACTACATCTGCAAGAACAATACATGGAGTAGGACTACCGCTGCTGTAGATGTCTACGGTAAATGCGACACCACCAAGACCGATTCCATTTACGTTGTATCGAATCACGGCTATGTATGCGAAGGCGGCGCATGGCGCGGTATTTCCAACCATGAAACTCTATACGGGCTCTGCAACGCCAAAAAACAAGACACCCTTATCACGTTGGGCAACTACAAGATTATTTGTGACAACAAGGCATGGCGGTACGCCACCTTGCAAGAAGCCTACGGCGCATGTACCGCAGAACTTCAGGATACAATATATATCTATGCCACGGACACCAACACCTATGTCTGCGACAACCTGACCTGGAGCAAATTGACGAAGCCCAACGTTTCGCTTTCGTACTGCACCAAGAAAAACCAGGGTTCAAAAGCCAAGACGACTACCCCCAAGGCTTTCTGGTATTGCAACAATTACCAATGGACCCGCATTGATTCCCTCTCCTACAATTATGGAATTTGCTCCGGCGACAGCGTCGGCAACAAAATCTACCCGAAGAAAGACTCCCTTGGCTACATATGCAAGTCTACAGGAGCCGGCCTATACCAATGGGTGCAAATGACAATCAAGGAACAGTTCAACCTGGATTGCGACGAAACCACCCAAGACACCATGGTTGTCGGCAGGCTCTGCGACAACGGCACCTGGAGAACCCCCACTTCGCTCGAAAAAACGATTGGCAAATATTGCTCGAAAAAGAATATTGGTGAAAAAGCAACCACCTCTTCTAAATACTATGAATGCGAATCAACCGGTTGGACTAGCATTACCCAAAGCATGTATTACCTAGGGGAATGCTCACGCGACAGCCTCATTTCCGTTTTGGATGGCGTCGAATACTATTGCTCCGACGGCAAGTGGATTACACCACCCAATGCGATCAATGATACGACCAAGTCTTGCAGCGGCCAGTCCGGAAAGACCGGCGCCTACAAGGGCAAGATTTACATATGCAAATACAATAGCGGATATTACAACTGGGTTCGCCTAAACGATGCAGCCATCAAACTCGGTTTTTGCACCAATGCGCGCGAAGGCGAACTCGCTAAATTGAACGACAAGTACTATATGTGCCAATACTCTTGGTGGAGAGTACCGGACCTTTCCTTAATATTGAGCAAAAGCGAATGTGGAACTATTAATATTGACGGCCAAGAATACACCTGCTCCGGAGACAAATGGACGCCGGTTTACGGCTCAATGACGGATTCCGATGAAAACACCTACAAGACCCTTAAGGTAGGTACGCAAACCTGGATGGTAGAAAACCTGAACTATAAAACTGAGAACAGCTGGTGTTACAACAACGCCGACAGATACTGCGCCCAATACGGAAGGCTCTACACCTGGGATGCCGCCCAAACAGCATGTCCCAAGGGTTGGCATCTTCCAAGCCACGAAGAATTCAACTCGTTAAGGAGTAATTCTCTTCATATTTACCTTTCAAACCACGATAACGGTAACTGGCAGACCCAAAACGCCAATATAAAATACCAAGCCCCTGGTTTTGAGTTCTTGGCTGCAGGAATCAGAACGGACGAAGGATCATTTGACTACGAGCACCGTCTTGCGGGCATGTGGCTAACCGATACGCTCGGTAACGACGCAAATAAGGCTTGTTTTATGAAATTCATGGACGAAAGCATGCCTGGCGACTATACTCTTGAGAATAGCTGCGGTTCTAAAACCGAAGGGTACAATAGTCTTCCCGAATCTCCTGATGTGTTCTCAAACAAAAAAGGCTACGGGTATTCCGTTCGCTGCGTCAAAGATAATTAAATTTTATGGTTAGGTAAATTTATGCGAAATTCCCTTATTCTCTCTAGTTTCATTCTGACTTTAACCGTCCTGTTTGTTGGCTGTAGCGGCTACGGTTCCGACTACACCGAAGAAATCTTTTCTTCGGATTCCTACAGCTACAACAGTTCCTCGAGCTACAAGGGTAGTTCTTCGAGCACCAAAGGTTCTTCGTCTTCCAGCGAGAACGGCTCTTGTTCTTCTGAATCCGACCCGGACCTCGACGAATCTTCTTCCAGTGAAGAAATCAAGTCCGTTCCGGATTTGGAATTCGACAAGAACTTGAACGCCACGGTGAAACTGGACTCCGTATGGTACAAAGGCAACTACACCAAGACCATCCAGATCGGCAACTTCATATGGACCATCGAAAACGCGAACGAATACCCCACTTGGAAAACCAGCAAGTGCTACGATGTCGACAAAAGCTATTGCGAGAAATACGGTTACCTTTACCGCGAATGGGATTCCAAAACCCTATGCCCTGACAGTTTTTCGATTGCCTCCACCACCGCTTGGGAATCTCTCCTTGATAACGTGGGTTCATCCTTAAAATACATCAAGTCAAGCACATTGTGGAACGGCAGTGCCAACGGCACCTACGCCTTGAACCTGGTGCCCGGCGGAACATGCACTGGCATCACCTGTACCGATGCCGGCAAAAAAGCATACTACATCGGTGTAGGAAACTCCAACAATGATTCGAAAATCTACATTATTGGCGACGACGGCTACACCATAAAGCCCGCATCCGAATTTACGGATTCGTCATACTTCTCGGTCCGTTGCGTCAAGGAAACCTTCCAAGTCTTGAAGGGGTCTGACCTCAGTTCCTGCGACACAAAGAACAAAGTCTGGGTTCAAGAAGATTCTAGCACCTACACCTGCGTTTATGGCAAATGGTTCAAGGAAGTATTCAGGGAACCCGAATGTTCCAAGGCAACCGAAGGAGCCACCTACTACAAGAACCGCCCCTATGTCTGCGACAACGGCGAATGGCGCGAAATCAACGAACTCGAAGCAAGAATCGGTTATTGCACCAAAGCAAGCCAAAGGGATACGATAGCCTATAAAGACACCATGTACATTTGCGACAGCCTCAGTTGGCGAAAGCGCACCCTTACCGACGCTCATGGAACATGTACCGATACAAATGCGGGCGATTCCGTTTACTATGAAGGCAACAATTATGTTTGCAAAGACAATTACTGGCGGACCCTAAACAATATCGAAACTAAATTCGGGGTTTGCACCAAGGAACGCTTCGGCGAAGTGATTTTCGACAATGCATACTACAACGTCTGTAAAAACTACGAATGGCAAGTCACTTATGAACCCGAAGACGTTTACGGTAAATGCGACACTACCAAGACCGATTCTGTCTACACGGTTGTATACTATAATTACGTGTGCAAGGGTGGATCCTGGGTTACAGCAAATGCAAAAGAAATCGCCTTCGGCGTCTGCAACGGCAAGACGCAGGGTACCGTCAAGCATACAGACACCACGACATACGTTTGCGACAAGGGCATTTGGCGCATCGCGTCTGTCGAAGAGGCAATGGGTAATTGTAGCGCTGCGCTTCAAGATACAATCTATGTAGCAGACGGCACTACCTACGCCTGCAACAACCTGCAATGGCAAAAACTGACAGTCCCTGTATCTTCGTTCCCCTACTGCACCAAGAAAAACAACGGCGCAAAAAAGATCTCGAGTTCAAAGTATTATATCTGCGAAGACTACGTATGGAAACAAGTGGACATGCCCACCTACTACTACGGTGAGTGCAACGAAAAGATTGTGAATGACATCTGGCATTCCAACAAAGATTCTCTTGGCTACAAGTGCGCATTGTCCTCTGGCACCTACAGCTGGGTAAGGGCAACCATCGTAGACGAGTCGGGAGAATGCACCACCGCCATTCAAGACAGCGTATACCGAGGATACGTTTGCGATGACGGCAAATGGCGCACTTTGACAGCCTTCGAAAAGAAGAACGGGAAATGCACGCAAAAAAATACCGGTGACTTGCTTGCCGCAGCCGGCTACTATTACCAATGCGTTGCTGCCGGCTGGGTAACCATTGAAGAAGAAGATTACAACGTATACCAAACGCCCTGCAACGAAGACAACGACAGCCTTGTCATCAAGACCAAGGCAAGCATTTACCTATGCAGCAACAACAAATGGGGACTTTTCCCCACGACCTCTGAAGTAAAATGCCAATCCGATGAAGATGATGGCAAATTGGCCGTTTCCAACGGCAGACTTACCAGCTGCTACTACCGCTATACATGGAGAACACCCGAAGACGAAGAGGTTATATATCAGCACGGAATATGCACCCAAAAAAGAAACGGAATGATCGTCCCGTTTAATAATGAATTTAAAATATGCAACAATGGAACTTGGCAGTTTTCCACATTTGCAGATTATTTAAAGAGCAAACCCTGTAACGAAACCGTCACTACAGGCGGAATCGAATACGCCTGCAAGAACAATGTTTGGGCGCCTATCTATGGGACCATGAAAGATAGCCGCGACGGCCAAACCTACAGAACTCTCAAGGCCGGTGAACAAACCTGGATGGTCGACAACCTGAACTACGAAACAGAAAACAGTTGGTGCTTTGCAAATGCAAACACTCAAGAAGAATGTGCCGTTTACGGAAGGTATTACACGTGGAAAAATGTCAAAGACGCATGTCCTAAAGGTTGGCATGTTCCCGATGCATACGAGTTCAAAAAATTGAGATACGTTCCGAAAATACAAATAAAGGATATGGATTATTGGCAAAGCACCGAATACGATCAAAGTGTCTATAAAGGCTTTGAACTTAGGGGTACTGGAATCCGTAACACAAACGGAACATACGAATACGCAAACCGCGTCGGAGGTTTCTGGTACGCAGATTCCGTAAGTGCAACAACCGCATTTGTCGAATTTTACGGCGTTACGAGTGCACAGACATTCACCACATCTCTAGACAGTGACCACTATAATCCGAAAGACAGTGAATCTCCCTTCACCTACATCATTGACCAGAATATGGGTGTCAATATCCGCTGCGTAAAAGACGAATAATCAAGATAATCGACACCAATGAGAAAGCCGCCCTGTGAACCAGGGCGGCTTCTTAAATGATCTTGATATAATTACTCGTGAAGGATGACGTTATCAATCGTCTGGCCGCTTACCTTGACGGAATCCCACAATACGGCGTTGCTGATCGTGCTGTTCTCGATGACGCAGTCGTCGCCCACTGACACGTTCGGGCCGATGGTACTATTCGTAATCTTTGCGCCCTTGCCGATGTAGCACGGAGCGATCACCTTCACGCCAGGGAGATTCACCGAGGCGGAATTGTCGATACGCTTGAGCACGTGGGCGTTGGTTTCGAGCAAGGTTTCTGCCAGGCCGCAGTCCAGCCACTTTTGCACCGGAGCGGTACGGAAATGGCAGCCCTTTTCAAGCATCATCTGGAGAGCGTCTGTCAACTGGAATTCGTTCTTGGTGCGGATATTGTTATCCATCAGGTACTTGAGACTCTGCTTGAGCACCTTGGTATCCTTAATGTAGTAGATACCCACAATGGCTTCGTCACTCACGAATTCCTGGGGTTTTTCGACCAGGCGGGTAATACGACCGGTACTGTCGGTCACGGCTACACCAAATCGGCGCGGGTCCTCGACCTTATAGGTGTAAAGGATGTTTTCGTCCACATTATGGAGAATGGAAAGGTCCGCTTCAAAAAGGGTGTCACCCAGAATAATCAGGACCGGTTCGTCATCATCCACGTAAGGCAGTGCGAGGCTGATCGCTTCGCCCAGGCCCTGGGGATTGGACTGGACCACAGCACGGGTTTTACCCCAAGCAGGGCGCTTTTCCAAAAAAGAGTCTACAGCCTCAGCCTTGTAGCCGGTAATAAAAATCGTTTCCGTGGGCTTCAGGCTCAGGGAATCTTCAACAATCCAATCCAAAATCGTCTTACCGGCAACAGGCAGCAAGCACTTCGGCACATTCTCGGTGTAAGGCCGCAGACGCAGTCCGTTTCCAGCGACGGGCAGAACAATCTTCATTTAATCCAAATTCCTCAAAACAAAACTTTACACTCGCAATATAGCATTTTATATGGAACAAGGTTATGGGAAAATAATAATAATGTTGTAAACTAGTCCATAATACCAAAAAAGAAAAACCTCTCCGTTGGGAGAGGTCTTCGTGGATGATGCAGGGGTCGAACCTGCGACCCGCTGATTAAGAGTCAGCTGCTCTACCAACTGAGCTAATCATCCATAGTCGCTTAGGACGCGCACAATAATAGAATTAAAATGGGCCGCTGTCAAGGGGTGAAAACGCAATTTTTCAAAAAAATCTATATTTTTTTCATGAGCCTGAATTCGAATCGTATGGATGCCTACTTGGCGTTTTTGGGGGTAGAACGCAACTTATCCCCAGCGACGATTCAAAGCTACCAGGAAGACTTGCGGCACTTTGTCGGCTGGCTAGACGAAACCGGGCTCGACCTCAAGGATTTGACCCCCGAAAAGCTGGACGAATTCCTGACGCTCACCGCCGGACAGACGGAATACTCCCCCACATCCATCGCAAGACACTTTTCGAGCCTGCGCGGGTTCCTCAAGTACATGCAGAGTCAGGGCGAATACGACTTCAGTACGGAATCCATGCTGGATCGCCCAAAGCTCGGGCATTACCTGCCGCAGTACCTGACCCGCGAAGAAATCGACAGCGTTTTTGAAAGTGCGGCCAACGGCAAGAACCCGTTGCGAGACACCGCCCTATTCGAGCTCATGTACAGTGCCGGGCTCCGCATTTCGGAAACCTTGAACATCAAGCTCTCGCAGCTGGACTTGGACAACGAATGGCTCACACCTATCGGCAAAGGGAACAAGCAGCGCCTGGTGCCGCTCGGCAGCAAAGCCAAAGAAAATCTGAAAGCCTGGATCGAGCTTGGCAGGCCCCTCACCCACCCGACCACGGACAACATCATCCTGAATTCCCGCGGCAAGCCCATGACCCGCATGGGAGCCTGGAAAATCGTACAATTGCATACGATGCACTTGAGCAAGCAAGTTTCGCCGCATACCTTCCGGCACAGTTTTGCCACCCACTGCCTTGAAGCGGGCATGGATTTGCGCGTATTGCAGGAACTACTGGGGCACGCCGATATCAGCACAACCCAGATTTACACGCATATTGACAAGGAATTTATAAAGCAGGAACACCGTGCGCACCATCCTAGAGAACAGACAAATTCTTACCATCGGCCCATACCCTGATTTGACACCTCCCTAAATTCTAGATATATTTGAACAAAAGATAAAAGCAGAGGCTAAAATGAAAAAAATTTCATTCCTTTTGTTTCCTGCACTCACTGCAGCCGCTTTTTTCGTTGCCTGTAGCGACGACGACTCTTCAAGCCGCAAGGTGATTACCGAAGTCAACTCGATTTACGAACTCGGAATTTGCGGAGAAGACAACCAAGGCGATACCGTCTACGCCAAAAAAGAAGACGCCCAGTATTACTGCGACGACGCGAACTGGGTTCCCGTTGCCACCAAGGAATCGACTGGTTCCTCAAGTTCGTCTAGCCAAAAAGCAAGTTCCTCGTCCATGACCAAGGCGGAACTCGATAAATTTACCGAATTGTGCAAGGCTTCCGGCGGCAAGGTAAAAGACGGTGCCTGCTCCTGTAAAAACGAGCTCTGCGATGTCGGTGCGGTCTGCAACACCATCACGGGCATCTGCGGCAACCAGAGCAAACCAACTGACATAGACTCCACCGCCAGTTCTTCCTCGACCGTGACCACATTCGCCGACTTGTGCAAGGCATCTGGCGGTACGGCAAAAGACGGGGCTTGCGTCTGCGACGAAGTCTCCTGCGACGAAGGCGTTCTCTGCAACACCAAGAGCAAGGAATGTGCGAACAAGGACGCTGTTGAAATCGAGTGCGACGACAGCTACAAGAGTACATGCTCCGACAGCCCCGCAAGTATCGGCATTGTCAAGGAATGCGTGAAGGGAATCGTCGTGAACCGCTCGTGCGGCACGGTCTCTTGTAACGAAGAGGGCACAGACTGCGGCGAATGCCTCAATGACGTACAGACCTGTACCGAAGACAAGAACTTCAAGGCGACCGTCACCCACTGCGAAAAGGGCAAGAAAGTAACTGAAAGTTGTGACGGTAAATCCTGCGACCCGCGCGACAACGGTTGCGGCGAGTGCACGAACTACGAACACACATGCACCAACGATGACGAAGGAAAGGGAACCGTCTACGAATGCGTCGCCGGCGAAGCCAAGAAGGCCGTTTCCATATGCGGCAACAAGTCGTGCCGTACCGACAAGGCCATCTGCGGCGAATGCCTTAACGGAGAACTGAGGTGCGACAACGACATCAACAACAATGCCGTCATGTACAGGTGCGTCGACGGACAATGGGAACGGCTCCATAACAAGTTCGACCCGCTCGACAAGGAGTATTACCAATGCCCCGTCGCTTGTAGAGAAGGCACCGATCCACAGAAGATGGAAATCGAATGCGACATAGACCAATGTTCTGATTGTGATCCATGCTGGGGTGAACCAATGGTGGGAGCTCCCTCCAATCCAAATCCCTGCTACGATGAGGAACGTTGCAAACAAATTCTCAAGGATGAAGACCCCGCCTACCCTCCGTTCAGGGATTTCGAAACGAAAAAAAAATGGAAGGCCCTGATTCCCGAAGAAAAAATGGCTGTGAAGACCGTTACAGGATACAACTGGAAAGACTATACCCACACTGACGTTAATGACCGAGTGGGGCCTTTCGAGTTTGACCTTACAAACGAGACGCGCCGCGTATCGTGCAACGCCTTGGGAACCTACTTCGGCAAATGCCACAACACCCTGCAGACCTGCATTAACAAGGCTTATCACACTGGGGGATTCATGGTTGTCTGCTCCAACGGAGACCTTGTTGACGCTGTTGATGGTGAAGAACCTAATGGAGACGGAATCGCTTGCAATTGCGAAGATCTTGGCAACGTCAACGCCTACGGATGTTGCTACACCAGAAGTGCCTGCTTCAAGCAAACCAACTGGTCTAGGGACCGCTGCGCTAAGCCCAAGAGCACCGCTGCCGACGAATAATTTCAAAGCCAAAACAAGCAGAAAGGAACCGCAAGGTTCCTTTTTGCATATTGACGTATTATCCACGACAAACAGCGCAACCCTGGGAATTTATCCCTAAAGGGAATATATGTTTATAATGGATAGCTATGACTTCTAGAATTTTAAAAATTGCGCCTGTGGCCCTTTTGTGCGTGGCCGTGAGTAGCGTTTTCGCCCTTGGCCTTGCCGACGGTGCGGCAAAGTTCCTCGGCAGTACAACTGTCGAAGGGCCTGTCCCTTCTGACTTCGGGACTTATTGGAATCAGATTACCCCAGAAAGGCAATGCACTTGGCGAACCGTCGAACAAACTCGCGGCACCTTCGATTTTTCCGAATGCGACATCCCCTACAACTGGGCAAAAGAGAACAAGGCTACATTCAAATTTCATGCCCTATTATGGGCTTCGGGAAACCCTTCTTGGCTTAGAGACCTTAGTGCGGACGAAACAAAAGAAGCCATTACCGCGTGGTTCGATGCCGTTGCGGAGCGTTATCCGGATCTAGAATACATCAACGTGGTCAGTGAAGCCAGGCGAATCCATTCACAAATAGGCAGCAACAACAAAATTATCGAAGCCCTTGGCGGCGACAACGAAGACTATAAATTCATAACCACCGCATTCAAGATGGCCCGCGAACGCTGGCCCCAAGCAATCCTCATTTACAACGACTACAACACAATCCAGTGGGAAAGAAATGAAGGGATCGACCTAATCAATACGATCAAGAACAACGGGGCCCCAGTTGACGCCTACGGACTTGAAGGCAACGATTTGATTGTGATGGGAACCGGCCCCATGAAATGCTACAATCCAGACTTGCTCAAGAACGCCCTTCAGGAGATTTACGAGAAAACAGAAACGCCTCTACTCATTTCTGAATACAACATCAGCAATGAAATAGACAGTATTCAAAAAAACTGCTTCGCGGAACATATTCCTGTTTTCATGGAAACCGAATATGTAGTAGGAGTCACCCTATGGGGCTATCTCTATGGGCAATCCTTAATGCAATGCATCACAAACCCAGGGATTAACTGTTGCGGCCTCATCAGGGATGGTGAAGACCGCCCGGCAATGACATGGCTCAAGGAATATTTCAATTTTCAGGAAGATACCACTGCGAGGGACACGACTATTGCCGATTCCACGATTGCAATCGGCAGCAGCCTCCACCTGCAGGCGAATACCCTCCAGGCGTACGACGTATTCGACCTGAACGGCGTCCGACTCGGCCGCCTGCGCGCCTACACCATGGACGAGGCTGTTTCGACACTCCAGAATACAAGCGACATCAAGGTCCAGGGCGTCTACATGCTCCGCTCCGTGAAGAACGGCACCGTAAAGCAAGTGCGGATTGCACGGTAGAATTATGGCACGTTTCTCACAAACGTACCATCTTTCTTATAGATGGACAATCCGTCATGCCAAATCACATCGCTAGCCAATTCATCTCGACAGGAATAATACAAATCCCCTAAATCAAAGCGACATACGCCCAGAGACTTTGTGTCAATCTGCCAATGCATTTCATCATTCCAGCGAACCAGAGCAAATAACTCCGAGCAATGAATTCCATCTTTAGAATAACATTGATGTTTGCTGGAAACGCTCCCTGCAAAGAATTGATCTGTATACCAACTCCCATACTGATAGGTAAATGAGACTAAAGTATCTAGCCGCCTTTTTATAACTTTACGAACATGTTCCACGACAGCAGAATCCATGATACAAGGTTCTGCAAATCCATCCTTATAACACATGTCAAAGTCTATTAAGGAATCTCGCGCACTTTCCTTCACATAGATTTCTTTTTCATACACCGAATCAAGCAATGCAGAAAGTTCATCTTTTGCACCAAAATCTTCGCCAATCAAGAAATTGTATTTCTTTGGCCAATATTTAGCAGATGGCTTCATCTTTTTAGAAACAACAACATTAGCATACAAAAAATCGCACTTCACGCTATCTTTGGAAGCACAAATTGCATCATAGGATCCATCTTCATTCTGATAAAGATGAGAAAAGCCTACAACACCAGAGTTAAGCACCATATCTGCATATGAAATATGATTCACCCTTGTTTCCAAATCTTTTACAGGATCACGAGAATTAAAATTTTTAAGAATTCGAACAAGTAATGAGGTGTCTAAATCGCAGGGATACCACAGGTTCTCTCCTTCTACACTCGTCGAACACGCCTTGTACAGTAACGCTTTACGGGGTATAGTGTCAATAAAATCGGCTCTGTTAGAGTGCGAATTAATCCAAGAAGAGCAATATTCCAAACTGTTGTGATACTGTTGTTCCGAGATTCCGGGACTCACTTCATTAGGGCACCATCCCGAAGGAGAGCACTTTGGCTTTGGGTGACACCCAGCCAAAACCGCCAAAATCAAAAGAATCAGAACTCTATAAAGCATACATCACCCGCAAAAAAGCGCCCTTCACCCATAATTTTACTAAATTTGAGCCGTTCAAATTATAAACCAAGGATTAACAATGAGCAAGAATTACAAGATTGCAGTGCTTCCGGGCGACGGTATCGGCCCCGAAGTCATGAAAGAAGCTGTCCGCGTGCTGGACGTGGTTTCCAAGAAGTTCGGCTTCGACGTGAACGCCGAATGGGCAAACGTCGGTGGTGCCGCCTACGACGAAAGCGGTTCTCCGCTGCCGGAAAGCACCCTCAAGCTGGGCGAAGCTTCTGACTGTATTCTTTTCGGTTCTGTGGGTGGTCCGAAGTGGGAACACCTCCCCCCGAACCTGCAGCCGGAACGCGGTGCACTTCTGCCGCTCCGTAAGCACTTCAAGCTTTTCTGCAACCTCCGCCCGGCCCGCGTCTATAAGGAACTCGCAGGCGCATGCCCGCTCCGCGCTGACATCGTTGGCGACGGCTTCAACATCCTCACCGTCCGCGAACTGACGGGTGACGTTTACTTTGGCCAGCCGAAGGGCCGCGAAGGCGTTCCGGGCTCCAAGGAAGAAATCGGCTTTGACACCATGAAGTACAGCCGCTACGAAGTCGAACGCATTGCCCGCTTCGCCTTTGACGCCGCCATGCTCCGCAACAAGAAGGTCGCCTCCATCGACAAGGCCAACGTGCTCACCACGAGCGTGCTCTGGCGCGAAGTCGTGAACGAAGTCATCAAGGACTACCCGGAACTGACTCTCGAACACCTCTACGTGGACAACGCTGCCATGCAGCTCCTGAAGCGCCCGCGCGAATTCGACGTGCTGCTCTGCCCGAACCTCTTCGGCGACATCCTCACCGACGAATGCGCCATGCTCACCGGTTCCATGGGTCTCCTCCCGTCCGCTTCTATCGCCGAAGGTTCTTTCGGCCTCTACGAACCGGCCGGTGGTTCCGCTCCGGACATCGCGGGCAAGGGTATCGCTAACCCGCTCGCACAGATTCTCTCCGTGGCTTTGATGCTTCGCTACACCTTCAAGGAAGAAGAAGCGGCCAAGGCTATCGAAGCTGCCTGCGAAAAGGTGATTGCCCAGGGCTTCCGCACTGGCGACATCTACCAGGAAGGCTGCACCAAGGTCGGCACGACCGGCATGGGCGACGCTATCATAGCCGCACTTGCCTAAGTGCTACTATAGAACCTACGATTGGCAAGTGCTCTCGCCACCACGGCTCGTTAAGACGAGCCGCTTGTGGCTCACGGATCAAGGCTTTGGGCTAATCGCAAACACGACCGGTTAATACCGGTCGCTTTTTGCTCACACTAATCACTGTCTACTTCCTACTGTCTACTAAAATGCTCAACACAACCCTCTGCTACATCGAACAAGACGGCAAGTACTTGCTGCTCCACCGCGTCAAGAAGAAAAACGACATCAACAAGGACAAGTGGATCGGCATTGGCGGCAAGTTCGAGGAATGGGAATCTCCCGAGGACTGCATCAAGCGCGAGGCTCTCGAAGAAACGGGCCTCACGCTGATTCGCCCCAAGTACAGAGGGATTGTCACCTTCATTAGCGACGGCATGGACCAGACCGAGTTCATGCACCTGTTCACGGCGACCGAGTTTACCGGCACGCTCAAGGAATGCGACGAAGGCACGCTCGAATGGGTTGCCAAGGAAGACGTGGCCAAGCTCCCCCACTGGGACGGCGACCTCATTTTCTTGGCACTCCTTGAACGAGGCGCGCCTTTCTTTTCACTCAAGCTCACCTACAAGGGAAGCTCCCTGACCGAAGCCTTGCTGAACGAAGAACCCGTGACCGTGAGCGACGTCACACAAGGGTAATCGCGCCCTTTAAAAAGCGGGGGAAAAAGTTACATTTACACGCAAAAAAACACGTAAGTCATTGTGAAAAAATATTTTACAAGATTTTCTATGACCTTTTTTGTGTAATAATTTTACATTATAGATATCCAAACCAACCCCTAGCACCGCCCGAGATTCTATCAAAGGCGGTGTATTTTTTTACCACTTTGCCAATGCATTTGTGATAATCAGGTCTTGGAGTTTTTCAATGGCGCGGGCCTGGCCATGACGGTCTTCAGTTTCATTCGCCTGCACGTCGTAGGTGCCTTCTGCACTGAGAGACTTAGATTCGTAAATCACCTTATCCTTCACGTTATCAAAGAACTTGACGCTCACGCGGATTGTCACGCGGTATGTTTCGACATCGCTGTTGCTGTTGTAGTTTTCGGGCTTGTTCGTATAGCTTAAGAGAGTCATCTCGAAGTCTGCCGTGGCGTCACCGGTTACAAGGCGCACGCCGCCTGCATTCTTGCGGAACATCTCGACCACGCCCTCACGAATGTTGTTGGCAAGCACCGGGTCAAGCGTCTTGTCTTCGACTTCGTGAATCTTGACCGTCTTGATATGGCTCGGGAGCGTCGACGCCGTAAAGCTGTAGCAACCACTCAAAAGCCCCGCAAATAGAGCGACAGCGACTAAACAAAGTAAACGAGACACGTTCCTAGAAAACATATTGCAAATTTAAAAAAAACACTCCCAAAGGGAGTGTCTTTAAGGCAAGAATTTGGTTAATTCTTAAAGCGAGGTCTTGAACGTTCTAGAACCGACCTTCACAATGTACACGCCCTTGGCTCCAGTGTAAACCTTCTGGGCGCCTGCAATGCCACGGGTCGTCGTGCTAACGACGTTGCCAAGGCTATTGAACACGGTGATGGACTTGCCCTGAGCGTTAGCAACCATGATGCTGTTGTCTGAAGACTTATAGACAGAGACCGAGGCCAAGCTAAGATCTTCGAGCAAAGCCTGAGGATTACCCGAGCTAGAAGATTCTGCGGGCTTTACACTGCTAGAGGACTTCGGAGCTTCAGAAGAAGAAGACGCCACTTCGCTAGAAGAGGATTCCGGTTCAGGCTTTTCGCTAATAAGGCCGTTTACATCCCACTGCTTGATGAAGTTCCAGATATCGGAGACATCTGCCTTGGAGGGGCTGTGACCACGGCCAGGGAGCTTCAAGTGCTTAATATAGACACCCTTGTCGCAAGGGCCCCAAGTGTACATCGTAGCACCATTATTTTCGGCATTGGGATAATTCGTTTCTTCTTTTGCCTGAGCCGGGCAGTTGAACTGGTCACGGTAATTCTTGATGAAGCCTTCCACCTGGCTGTAATTCAGCACATCATCGTTAGTTCCATGCGGATGGATGATAGGCACCGGACGCATCGCCTTGGACGCACCGAACACGTTCGTACCAGAAGTAGGCGCAAAGGCGGCGATCTTGTCGGCAATCTTGCTCATAGAATGATAGGTGAACATGCCACCCATCGAGAAGCCAGAAAGATACACGCGTTTCTTATCGATCTTGTAGTCGGTGTACATCTGGTCGATGATTTCGGTCATCCACTTGGTATCCTTATCGCCCTGGATATCCCAGGTACTCATGCCCGTACCGCCTCTCGGGTAAACAACCACAAAGCCCGCCGTATCGGCTACAGCTTCCCAGTGGGTGTTGGATTGCTGGTAATTGGGGTCCTGGTCCATACCGTGACATGAAATGAGCAACGGGCTATTTTCCTTAAGATCCGACGGGGCATAGACATGGATTTCTCGACCCGAAACGGACATCTTTTTGTAGTCGTTAAGAGTTTTTCCTCCACCGCCTCCGCCCCAGCCGCCCCATTGGGCAAAAGACATCGACGCTGCTGCCAAAATTGGTAACAAGTATTTCATTTTTCACTCCCTATGTATATGATACCTAGGGATAATATATACCGAAAAAATAGGATTAAAACATTCCACGATTCAATTGTGTTGTTGCAAAAGACAACACAGAAAATTAATTTGCACTCCTTTTTTCAGCATTTTGAAATCCGAATTTCGAAATCCGAATTCCGAATTAACTATCTTTTCCGCGTAAAATTTTTATCATCCGAGGCAATCAAATGCTTGATATCAAAAAGATCCGTGAAAATCCGGAATACTACATTGCTGAAACCGAAAAGAAATATACGACCGTAAGCCTTCGTGACGTGCTCGCCGTCGATAACGAACGCCGCCCGCTCCTCACTGAAGTCGAACGCCTCAAGAGCGAACGCAACGCACAGTCCAAGCGCATTGGCGAACTCAAGAAGAAGGGCGAAAACGCAGACGAAGCTCAGGCCGCCACACGCGAACTCGGCAACAAGATCGACGAACTCGACAAGAAGCTCAAGGAACTCGACTACAAGCAGACCGAAATGCTCATGCACGTGCCGAACATCGCTCCGCGTTCTCCGGAAGGCAAGGACTCTAGCGACAACGTGGTCGAAAAAGACGGCCCGATTCCCGCCGACTACTACACCAAGAACGACGACTTCGCCCGCGTGGACCACAAGACTTTGGGCGAACGCCTCGGCATTTTTGACTTCGAACGTGGCGCAAAGATTTCCGGTTCCGGCTTCCCGGTTTACCGCGGTCTCGGTTCCCGCCTGGAACGTGCCCTCATCCAATTCTTCCTCGACGAACACATGAAGAACGGCTTCGAAGAATTCACGCCGCCGTACTTGGTGACTCGCAACACCATGCGCGGCACGGGCCAGCTCCCGAAGTTCGAAGAAGACATGTACCGCTGCGACAAAGACGACGACCTGTTCCTCATCCCGACCGCAGAAGTGCCTCTGACTAACCTCTACTCCGGCGAAGTGATTCCGGAATCCGAACTCCCGAAGCGCATCTGCGCCTACTCCGCCTGCTTCCGCCGCGAAGCTGGCTCTTACGGCAAGGACACCCGCGGACTGCTGCGCCTGCACCAGTTCAACAAGGTCGAAATGGTCTACTTCGCTCACCCCGAACACAGCTACGAAGACCACGAAGAGCTCACCCGCTTCGGCGAAAAGCTCCTGGAAAAGCTCGGCCTCCCCTACCACCGCTTGGCCCTCTGCAAGGGCGACCTCGGTTTCGGTGCCGCCAAGTGCTATGACCTCGAAGTTTACGCTCCGGTCGAAAAGAAGTGGCTCGAAGTCAGCTCCTGCTCGAACTTCGAAGACTACCAGGCCCGCCGCGCAAACATCAAGACGAAGATTAACGGCAAGAACGTCTACGTCCACACGCTGAACGGTTCCGGCCTCGCCACTCCGCGCGTGATGGTCGGCATCTGCGACAACTACCAGCAGAAGGACGGCTCTCTCAAGATTCCTGAAGTGCTGCGTCCGTACATGGGCGGGCTCGAAGTTATCGAACCGAAGAAGTAATTCGTTAAAGTAGTTTTACGTGAGCCACAAGCGACTGATTCAAATCAGTCGTGGTGGCGAGAGCGAGTGCTTATCATATTTTTTCATTTGACTCTAGCACGAGCGGTCTCATAAGTAAACTTTTTTCAATACAGACGTATTGAAGGCTGAGTACAAAGTATATGGTTATGACTTGCATAGTCATAACCATTTTATTATATTTCTCTTAAAATCAACCCCCAAATCCTCTCTCGTAAGGAGATACGAATGAATATTAAGCTTATTTCTGTCGTCTCTGCACTCGCAGTGTCTGCTGCCGTTGCTCAGGACTATGACGACGAATATGAAGAATCCACCTCCTCTACCGAAAGCGTTCAGGAAGAAGAAGCTCCTGCCGCTCCGGCACCTGAACCGGCACCCGCAGCTGAATCTTCTTCTACAACCAGCTTCGAAGCTCCTGCCGCCTCCGAAAGCGTTCCGACTCCGGCCGCTACTGGCAAGTTCAACGTTCTCCACGGTAATGCTTACAACACCGTCAACAACCAGTTCGGCGCTTCTACCATCGATGGCGACATGAACGCAGTCTACAAGATGAACGGCCGCAAGCTGTTCTACGTTGAACCGACTGGTGAAGAAGGCGTTCTCGCTCTCGGCTCCAGCAGCATGACCTACCTCCTCGCTTTTGACAACAGAGCAGGTCTCGGCATGTTCACTGCCGGTATCGCTACTCCCGCTTTCGGTGTCGCTGTTGACCTCGCCATCGACAAGACCTGGACTTCTAACGAACAGAAGGCCGCCAACGTCAAGAACACCCGCGACGAATCCACGACCGCTGCAGGCGACTACATCAACGTGAAGTTCGGCGCTCCTCTCGGAACCTTCGACATCGTTGCTAACGTCTACTGGCTCACCTTCGATGAAGAAACCGACGTCGAAACCGACAACAACGGCAACAAGACCGAAGACGATCCGGACTTCTGGGATCTCGGTGCTAGCGTGACCCTCTCTAACGGTCCGTCCGCTACGAACTTTGCTTGGGCTGCTGGCCTCGACTTCTTGCGCCAGAAGAGCGATCGCCGCGTAAAGGCCGGTAACACCACTACCGAAACCACCAACAACAACGCCTACATCCTCATCCAGCCGCGTTTCGACTTCTCTTTCCCGGTTTTCACTGCTGAAAACGCTCAGGTGTTCCTTGGCTTGAACAACCGCTTGCCGGTCTACATCTTCGATGAAATCGAAAACGGCAACCAGACCACCAACACCTACGACTTCGGCCTGTTCTCTACACCGAACATCCTCGCCGAAATGGCCCTCAACGAAAACTGGATCCTCTTCGGTAGCGCAGCCTTCGTTTGGAAGGTCATCGACTACAAGACCGAATCCATCGAAGAAGGTGCAGCCAACAACGACACCTCCATCATCTCTATGCGCACCAACACGACGAACGCCAGCGCCGGTCTCCGCTTCAGCTACGACCACCTGGTTATCGAAGCTTCTGTTGCTGACAACCTGAACAACGATACATGGTCCGGCCTCGTCGGTAACCTCGGCATCTTCCTCGTGTTCTAAGTGAGGCTAACATGAAATCCGTTGCAAAGATTATTTTGGGATTCAGCCTGCTTGCCTTGGCAGCTTGCTCCGGCAAGGGCTCTGGCGAATCACGTATCAACAACGTTGATAACGACGGAAACGATTCTCCCTCCGTTATCGAAAATGAAGATACCCCTGCAGGTTCTTCGGGTAGCATTGTTGCCTGTAAGCATACGTCCGGTGCTTTCTGTGCCGAAACGACAGACAAGTCGATTAAAAGCGAATGCAACGAAGAAAACGAAGGAATTCTCTTAGACAAGTGTCCCGCTGGCGGAAAGAAGTGCGACATTGGCGACAAGAGTACCACCTTCTACGTTTATCAAGGTGAAATGACTTGCGAAATGTTGATTCAGTTCATGTCTATGGACGACGACGAAGACTAAGTCGAAAACAAACCCATCAACTATTAAAGGCGAACCTTTGAGAAAATCAAATGGTTCGCCTTTTTTTATTTTTCAGGCCATGGTTTTAAACATTATCTGGCTCGTATTCTTCTTTGGCGCGTTTGTCGCCTGCATGGTCCAATGGATCGCTTTTGGCGACTCCGGAATATTCAACAAGGCAATCCTCGGTGCATTCGACATGTCCAAGACGGCTTTCGAAATCGCGATTGGCCTTACAGGCATCTTGAGCCTTTGGCTTGGCATCATGAAGATTGGCGAAAAAGCTGGTGCGGTCCAGATTCTTGCAAGGATTGTCTCGCCTCTGTTCAGCAGGCTCTTCCCCGAAATTCCAAAGAACCACCCGGTGATTGGCACCATGCTCATGAACATCAGCGCCAACATGCTCGGACTCGATAACGCCGCCACTCCGATGGGCTTACAGGCCATGAAACAGCTGCAAGAAATCAACCCGAACGAAGACAAGTCCGTCGCAAGCAATTCCCAGATTATGTTCCTGGTGCTGAACGCGAGCGGCCTTACGCTGATTCCGGTGAGCATTATGACTTACCGCGCGCAGATGGGAGCATCCAATCCAAGCGACGTATTCCTTCCGCTCCTGCTTTCTACGTTCTTCAGCACTATCGCAGGCATTGTCGCCCTCAGCTTTTTCCAGAAGGTCAAGCTCAAGGATCCGGTAACAGTCGCCTGGCTCGGCGGACTTTCGGCTTGCGTTATTTCTATCATGGTCTACTTCAGCCACCTGACGGCCGAAGCAATCGGCACCACAAGCCTTTTGATTAGCGGTATCGCCCTGTTCGGAATTATCGTGGCCTTCCTCGGGCTGGCTGTCTACAAGAAGATTCAAGCTTACGAAGCCTTCGTAGAAGGCGCCAAGGACGGTTTCCATACCGCCGTCATGATTATTCCGAACTTGGTGGCAATCCTTGTAGGTGTCGCCGTTTTCCGTGCCAGCGGCGCTATGGATTTGTTACTGAACGGAGTTTCCTGGATTCTCGGACTTTGCGGTGCCGGTAGCGATATTGTGCCCGCACTCCCCACCGCCATCATGAAGCCCCTGAGCGGTAGCGGTGCCCGCGGCATGATGATCGATGCAATGAAGACTCTAGGCCCCGACAGCTTTGCCGGACGCCTCAGTTGCATGTTCCAGGGAGCCGCCGACACGACTTTCTACATCATCGCCGTGTACTTCGGATCGGTCGGGGTCAAGAAGACCCGCCACGCTGTTACCTGCGCTTTAATTGCAGATGCGGCAGGCGTGATTGCAGCCATCGCCATCGCCTACCTGTTCTTCCCACCCAATTAAAAAGCGACTAGCCTTTCGCTTGTGCTATAAGCAGGGCTAGGTAGCCAACATAAACCGCTAAAAGAATTGCACCGGCGATACGGTTTAAACGCCCCTCGCCTTTACGCCTAAAGCCAAGCACAATCAAGGCAACCGTCAAAGCAGTCATCAAAGGCATGTCGCGATAAGTGACCGCCTTTTCAATTTCATCCATCGGAGAAATAGTTGCCGCTAGGCCCACCACCGCAAGCGTATTGAACAGGTTAGAACCGATAATATTGCCCAAGGCAAGATCGTTTTCGCCCTTGCGCGCCGCAGCAATGGAACTTGCCAGTTCCGGCAAAGATGTACCGATAGCGACAATCGTAAGACCAATCAACAAGTCACTCACGCCAAGCGTACGGGCAATTTCGACAGCCCCCCAAACGAGAGCTCGAGAACTAGCCACCAGCAAGGCAAGCCCCAAGACAAGCCAGAAAATGGATTTGCCTAAGGAAGTCTGTTTTCCGGCGGATTCTTCTTCAACAGAATTTGATGCCTCGACCCTAGCCTTTTTCAATTCACGCCAAATGCTGTAAGCCATGACCAGCGCAAAGACAACCAGCAAAAGTACGCCATTCCAGCGCACCACGCTACCATCCCACACTAATGCAATAGAAAGCAACGACACAGCGATCAGAATCGGCAAATCACCGCGAATCACGGAGCGCTGCATTAGAATCGGAGAAATAAGCGCAGTCGCACCAAGGATCAAAGCGATATTTGCAATGTTACTGCCGTAGGCATTACCCAGTGCCAGTGCAGGATTCCCTTGAGAAGCCGATATAGCAGAAACCGTAAGCTCCGGAGCCGACGTTCCAAAGCCTACGATTACCATACCAATCAGAAGTGTAGACATGCCGCAAAATTCGGCAATACCTACGGCTCCGTCCACAAATTTATCAGCACTCCAGACGAGAACCGCAAGGCCAAGAATTACAGCGACAATGGCAAGAATCATATATTAGAACGGGTAAACGGAAATTCCCAAGTTGAGCGAAGAGGCATCCAAGTTCATATTCATGTTCTTACGATGACCGTCGTACAAATCGGACACACCCAGGTTGGCACTAATGTCAAGCGACAAGTAGTCGTTTGCCATAATCGAGAAACCAAAAACAAAAGCCCAATCCAATTCAGAACGATAGTCGTCAATCAAATCGATTCGTTCCGAATGTTTATTGTCATTACGGTCGGTATAAGAAACGCGAAGCTTGTCGTACAGCGGGATCGACATTTCGACACCGAGATCAAAGAAGAACCTTGATGAAGCGGACTTGAACGTAAAGAGAACCGGAATATCGATTTTCTTTTGACTGAATCTGTAACTCGTAGGAATTTCATCAATGCCTACATAATAGGATTCACTAGCCTTGCTCTGTTCAAAAAGTACGCCAAGCTTAATACCCATCGTATAAAGGTTCAGCGGAATGATAGATACAAGACCCGCTCTCCAGGTTACACCACTATACTGGTCGCTGTCCCAATCGTTACCGGCCAATTGGTAAGCACCCACAGAACCGCGGGCACCGATCTTAAACTTCATAGGATAAAGGCCCCTAAGTTCATCGAGGGTAACCGTGTCCTTTCCTTCGCGTTCGGCAACATAAACGGTACGGACAGGAACGCCGTCTTCACGTGTATAGACTGTTTCGTAATAAACGGTATTGCGAGCATCACGGAAACGCTGGGCGGCTTCAGAAGAAGGACCGACATCCTTGTTATCGGCTCCGCGAACAGCCTTGGGAGCAACAACCACGGCAGGTTCTGCAACAGGTTCTTCAGCGGGGGCTGCGGGAGCAGCAGCTACAGCGGCAGGAGCGGCCTGTTCAGCAGGGGCTGCAGTTTGTTCAGCGGCAACGGGAGCGGCTGCGTCTGCGCCACGAACGGCAACAGGAGCAGATTCTTCTGCCGGAGCAGCTGCAGGAGCCTGTTCAGCAGGAGCAGCAGTTGCAGCAGGGGCGGCTGCGGGAGCCTGGGCAAAAGACATCGCCGAAAGGGCTAGAACGCTAAGAATACCAGTAAGTTTACGATTCATTTGAACCTCCATTTTACAACTTCATTATAGCATTTTTTGAAGTAAATTGCAAAAGGACTCCCCAAAAAAGTGACGAGGTGACAATAAAAAGGTATCAAGCGTCACCAAGAACCCGAAGCATAAGCCAACCTACTTCCGACTTCCTACCGCCTACTTCCTACCGCCTACTTCCTACTGTCTACTTCCTACTGTCTACTTCCTACTGTCTACTTCCTACTGCCAACTTCCTATATTTACTACATTTGAGGCATGAATCTGAATATCGTTTCTTCCGAAAATCTCAAAAACGTTGACAGCAAGGCATACGCCCTGTTTTATGTCAAAGAATCTGTTCAATTTTCAACCGTTCTCTCCCCCGAAGGCGAAGAACAGGTCGAAACCATTCTGAAGGGCATGAAGGAAGGCCCCTTCGAAGACCTCGAATACCTAGAAATCGACGGCTGCAACACCTTCTTTGTAGACGCCGCCAAGGAGCGCGGCCTTTCCGCCCTCGACCACCTGCGCATGGCCGCCTACCGTCTCGCCAAAAAGGCGATGAAGAAGCAGATTCCCTGCGTAAGCCTGTTCCTCGCCGACGCGGCCGATGAACAGTTCAAGGCCATTTTGCACGGCCTGCATTACGCCGACTACAAGTTCGACGCTTACAAGAGCAAACAAAAGCCGAACTTCCAGGTGACCTACGAAATCGTTGCCGGCGAACACGTCAAGGAATTCAAGAAGATTGCCGAAGACGTCGCCGTAGAACAGAAGGCCATTACGCTTGCCAAGAACTTAATCAACACAAGTGCATCCGACCTCTACCCCGCCAAATTCGTGGAACGCGCAAAGACCGTCGCCAAGTACACCGAAGGCTTAAGCATCAAGGTTCGCAACATGAAGCAGCTCGAAAAGGAAGGCTTCATGGGCCACGTGACCGTCGGCAAGGGCAGCTCGCACGAGCCGCACATGATTACGCTTGAATACAAGCCCAGCAAGCGCACCTCCAAGGACCACTTGGTGATTGTCGGCAAGGGACTCACTTTTGATACCGGCGGACTCTGCCTGAAACCGCCTAAATCCATGCCCGAAATGATCAGCGACATGAGCGGTGCAGCGACCGCGCTCGCCGCCATCCAGGCTATCGCTACGCTCAAGCTCCCGATTCGCGTGAGCGCCGTCTGCTGCCTCGCCGAAAACGCCATTGGTAATAAGTCCGTGCTGCCGGGCGACATCTTTACCGCCAAGAACGGCAAGACCGTCATGGTCGACAACACCGACGCCGAAGGCCGCCTGGTCTTAAGCGACGGACTTGCCGAAGCGGGCCTCATCGGCGCAACGCACATCGTGGACCTCGCCACCCTTACGGGCGCCATGGTCCGCGCCCTCGGCTATGCCGTCACGGGATTCTTCAGCAACGATGACGACTTGGGCCTGAAGGTAATCAACTGCGGCGAAGCCTGCTGCGAAAAGTTCTGGAGCATGCCGCTCGAAGAAGAATACGCCGACGCGCTCAAGGATCACTTCGCCGACCTCAAGAACACCGGCAGCGACGCAGGTGCCATTTCTGCAGCGCTTTTCCTGCAGGAATTCGTGCCCGAAAACACCGCCTGGACGCACTGGGATATTGCAGGCACCGCATTCGTCGACAAGAAGTGGAAATACACCGAATACGGCGCGACTGGATTCGGTGTGCAGACACTGATTCAACTTGCCCGCGAATTTAGCGCAGCCGAGTAAATTTCTATCTTTGAGACTGTATGAAAAACGTCGATACTATTGCAGTTTTGGACTTTGGCGGGCAGTACGCCCACCTGATTGCTAACCGCGTGCGTCGCCTGGGCGTGTTTACCGAAATCCACTCTCCCGCCGCTCCCGTCAGCGAACTCGAAGGCGTGAAGGGAATCATTTACAGCGGCGGTCCCAGCAGCGTGTATGCGGCCGATGCCCCGGAATACAATCCCGAAATTCTGAACCTGCCGGTGCCCAAACTCGGCATCTGCTACGGTCACCAGCTCATTGCCCAGCAGCTGGGCGGTCACGTGGAACCGGGCAAGGTGAAGGAATACGGCATCGCCGACCTTATTGTAGGTGACGAGAATTGCCCGATTCTGAAGGGACTCCCGAAAGCTAGCCCCATGTGGATGAGCCACGGCGACCAGGTCACGAAGCTCCCCGAGGGCTACAAAATTGTGGCGAGCACCAAGGACTGCGAAATCGCGGCCGTCGCTTTCGACAGCGACAAGCCCGAACGCCAGATTTTCGGCATCCAGTTCCACCCCGAAGTCACCCACAGCAAGTTCGGCATGAAGCTGCTCGAGAACTTCGTGGACTTCACGGGTGCCAAGAAGACTTGGAACATGAAGAGCTACCTGCCGCTCATCACGGAACGCATCAAGGAACAGGTCAAGGACCGCAAGGTATTCCTGCTCGTGAGTGGCGGCGTGGACTCCACCGTTGCATTCGTGCTCCTGAACCGCGTGCTCGGACCGGAAAAGGTTCTCGGCCTGCATGTGGATAACGGCATGATGCGCCTCGGCGAATCCCAGAAGATTATGGACTTCCTCACGAAGGAAGGCATGAACAACCTCAAGGTCCGCGATGCAAGCGAACACTTCCTCGCAAAGCTCAAGGGCGTGACCGCACCGGAAACCAAGCGCGGAATCATCGGTAAGGAATTCTTGACGGTGAAGGACGAGGAAATGGCGAAACTCAACCTCGATCCGAACCAGTGGATGATGGCGCAGGGCACCATCTACCCCGACACCATCGAAAGCGGCGGCACCAAGAACGCCGACAAAATCAAGACGCACCACAACCGCGTGCAAGAAGTTTTGGATCTCATGGAAAAGGGACTCGTGCTCGAACCGCTCGCCGACCTGTACAAGGACGAAGTCCGCGCCCTCGGCGAAGAACTCGGCATTCCGCACAACCTCGTGTGGCGTCACCCGTTCCCGGGTCCGGGCCTCGGCGTTCGCCTGCTCTGCAGCGAAGGCAAGCTCACCGACGATATGGTGAAGTTCGAAGACGTTCGTGACACAAATGGCCAGAGCCTCGCCGACTACCTGAAGGCAAACAACATAGCAGGCCGCCTGCTCCCCATCAAGAGCGTGGGCGTGCAGGGCGACGGCCGCACCTACGCGCAGCCGTTCCTCATCACCACTCCGGGCCTTAGCTGGAAGGACTGCGAAAAGTTCTCCACCGAACTTGCCAACCGCTTCAAGGCCATCAACCGCGTGATTTACCAGATTGGTTCTGTTGCAGATGAAGACCCGAAGCTTGTGGAACAGTACGCCACTCGCGAAAACTTCGATACACTCCGCAAGTTCGACAACATCTGCACCGAATTCCTGCAGGCAAACGACCTGTACGAAAAAATCTGGCAGATGCCCGTGGTGCTCGTCCCGCTCCGTACGGCTAACAAGCCCTGCATCGTGATGCGCCCGGTGAACTCCACCGAAGCCATGACTGCCAATTTCGCCGAAATCGACCAGGGAATGCTGGCCGGACTCTGGCGCAAGTTCGAAGCAGAAGGTGCCGGCAGCCTGTGGTACGACGTGACCCACAAGCCCCCTGGTACAATTGAGTGGGAGTAAAAATTTAAAGCCGAATGAGATGAACTCACTCGGCTTTTTCTTTTCAAAAAATGCTCTACTCTATTTGAGCTTGTTGCCCAACAAATCGAAGCGCATTCCATTCTTTTTCATAATCACGGAATGACCGTCGAAATATATCTTTGACGGTTGGTCAACACGCTTTGCACAACCATATACAATAGATTCTGCAGAAGAGGAACTTTCTGCAGCGGTAATAGTCGCGCTTATTTCAGGCATCACAAGTTTATAGTTTACAAGCACAGAAGAATCGCCTGCTAAAGTCAAGCCGGAAAGAATCACCTTCTTGTTCTTTCCATCTCTCTCATTTTCAAATTCGGCAACCGGGGTCCCCATCAAGAAGACCTCGTCACTTTCGCAAACGCCTTCAAGTTTCGCTTCGCCAGAAACAACCGCACTAGTCGTTCCGTCATACACCTTGTCTGCAACGGTAAGACCACTCACCTTCAGAGTCAAAGGTTGAATAGGAATGTCAAGCGTATCACTCACAAACGCGTAGCCATTCTGATTCAGTGCATAGACTTCGGAGAAATCGACCACCATTTTGTCACCAATTTCCACCACATTGAACTTTCCGCCATAGTTCCGTTCATCCAAGCCCTCCGGCATCAGCGCCATGCCAGTACCCAGAACTTTACCGGTGCAGTATTCCTTAGCGTACCAGACAGGAACCACACCCTTGACAACTTTCAGGTTCGCCTTCAAGAACGGAAATGTTTTACCTTCGGTGATTCCCCATGTATCGCCAAAGTCAAAACCGACAAAGAAATCCTTGAACTTCATGCCGCCGTTGTAGTTGTAATCAAAGCACTCGACCGAAGCACTGTTGTCGTCGACGGTACCTAAATTCGAGCCCACCACCTTATGCCCACTGCAATCGGCATAGGTCATTCCGTACGAATTTTCTACAGAGCCCGTGACTTCATTTACGCCGACCACAGAGCCTATATCGTATTCGGACTTGTGCATGCCGCTCAGGGTTCCTTCATTGATGGCGTAGCTTGTTTTGACGGTTCCACCATTCTTACCAACAATACCGCCGATATGGTAAGTTTCACGGATCTCGCCGATAAAGTAACAATTCTCGATGCTTCCAGAAAATGTTCCGGCAATACCGCCAATGTATGATTCTTCCGGCTTATACCCCATAAATTGGACAGTCCCGGTCACATACACATTCCTGATGGTTCCGGAACCACCATACCCAACAACGGCTCCCGTATAATAGCCGCCATTGAGAAAGATGTTTTCCAGGCCAAGACTATCGACAAGGCCGTTCATTTCCTGTCCAAAGAGGCCCTCATAATTATCGTTATAAAGTTTCAAATTAATGATTCTATGCCCTGCCCCATGGAACTCGCCCGAAAAACCGGACGGGGAGTCAAAGCCGCCTATCGGAGGAAACCCGTGCCACTCGTCATTGCTTGGAGGGACTTCGATATCGGCAGTCAAGCGGTAGTTTGCATCCAAAGCGCAATCCTCGACACCCACCTTCGTCAAGTCTTCAAATGACCCAACTTCATACTCGCCCACCTCATTCAACATCAGGTCACAGGCGGCATGAACAGCTAAAGGCAAAGCTAAAAGAAGCGAACCCATTTTTTTCATACACCATTTCCTTGTAAAAATTTCTTGTCAAATATAGCAATCACGCAGAAAAAGCTATTATTTTATAAGGAAAATACCTTTGCAAGCTTTCAATTTGAAGAGGTACAATATGGCAGGCATTACATACGAAATAGACGACAAAGCAATTGTTGAACAGATTCGTAACGACGCGATAAACGCCGCGAAGGAACTTGTGGAAAAAGCTCACCTCACGGCGGGCCAGATTGTAGTTATCGGTTGCAGCACCAGCTCCACACTGGGTAACGACATCGGGAGCCACTCCGTGCCCGAAGTCGGCAAGGCGATTTTTGAAGGACTCTCCTCCGTATTCAAGCCGCTCGGCATCTACATCGCGGCGCAGTGCTGCGAGCACCTAAACCGGGCCATCATCGTCGAGCACGCGGCCGTGCTCAATGCCGAAATCGTGAACGTGGTTCCGCAACCCAAGGCCGGGGGCTCTTTTGCCACCGCCTGCTACAGCGCATTCGAGCATCCGGTCGCCATCGAGCATATCAAGGCCGACGCAGGCCTCGATATCGGCGGAACGCTCATCGGCATGCATTTGAAAGAAGTCGCGGTTCCTGTACACATGCAGCAGACGCATGTCGGCAAGGCAATCCTGATTGCGGCACGCACGCGCCCGAAGTTTATCGGCGGAGAACGCGCCCACTACGACGAAAGCCTCAAGGACGGCTATCCGAAATTCTAAAAAAATACGAATATTCCAAATTGGAGTAAGAAAATTGTAATAAATAGGGACTTTTTTCAAGGGAAAGTCCCTTTTCCTGTTTTCTTTAGTTAAATTGAACATAAGAATACAGGAGAAAATGATCGTGGAGCAAAATGAAACGAATATGATGCGGCCCATTGGAGCTAGTCCAAGCACATCGATTTTCGAAAAAGATGACCCGATTACCGGCCTGAATTTTGTGGCATGGTTCTTTGCCCAAACCCAGAAAGACCCCAACTTTTACCCTCTTGAAAGATCGACCATCACGTTCTTTAACGTGATGAATTTCAAGACTATTAACCAAAGATTCTCTTATCAAGGCGGAAACGAATACCTCTGCAAGTTCCGAGATGAGCTCAAAAGACTTTTTGAAGGAGAAACCGTCTTACGTGCAGGGGCTGACCACCTGGTGGTCATCAGTCTCAATCTCTCTGTCGAAGAAATCGCCCTACGAATCAAGCTTTTGAACAAAGCGATGACGAGTTACGAAAAAAGTCTCCGCAACCAAATCAAGGCGGGCATCTATATCGCCGACGGCACCCCACAACAACCAATTGTCATGATGGACCGAGCCTCCCTCGCCTGTCGAGAAGTCCATGGCATTTTTAACAGGGAATACGCCGTCTTTGACGAGGAACTCAACAAAAAGCACGAACAGAAACAATATGTGTTGGAACATTTTGACGAAGCCTTCGAAAAGGGATATTTCAAAGTGTATTACCAACCGATTTATCGAACACTGAACAAGAAAGTCTGCGGCTACGAGGCCCTTGCCCGATGGATCGATCCCAATCGGGGCATGATTTCACCCCTCATCTTTATCGAAGTTCTTGAAAAGGTCCACCTGATTCACAAACTGGATGCCTACATTATAGACCAGGTTTGCAAGGACCTTCGCAACGACATCGATGGCGGATACGCCTACCAACCCATTTCGGTCAACCTTTCGAGACTCGACTTTGAACTGAGCGATATCAAGAAAGTCGTTGATAACGCCGTCGCCAAATATAATGTTCCCAAGGAATACATTGTATTGGAAGTCACCGAAAGCGCTTTCGCGTCGGATCAGGAGAGCCTTGGAGATATAATCCACTGTTTTAGAGAGGACGGCTACCAAGTCTGGATTGACGACTTCGGTTCGGGATACAGTTCTTTCAATAACCTGCAAACTTACGATTTCGACTTCCTCAAGATAGACATGAACTTCCTCAGGAACTTCGACAAGACCCCGAAGTCCAAGGTGATTATCGCCTCTATCGTTGACTTGGCGAAAAAGCTCGGCATTCACACTCTGGCCGAGGGTGTCGAAACCGAAGACCAGTACGAATACCTGAAGAGAATAGGTTGCGAGCTGATTCAAGGTTACTATTTTGCCAAACCCATGCCCATTGACGACTTCCACAATAAACGGGCAGAGCTGTGCGGTTTTGAAACAAACGAAACGCCTGCAGAACGTCGCTACTATGACGACATGGGCAGAATCAATTTCCTGGATAACTCTCCGCTCACAAGAAAGCGCATGGATGTCACAAACGAAATTCCCATTGCACTTATCGAAGGCGAAAACCGAGTTTACCGCACGATATTTGCCAACAAGGCGTTCTACCAGGAAATCAGATCCTTTGGTGCAAACGACATCAATGAAGTGCTCAGTTTACTCACTCCCGAGAGCGCTCTAGATTGTTACAAGCGACTCGTATACTCCGAAGGATATAACGAAACCGTTGAATATAACCTGATATTGAACAATTCCGTGGTCAATACAAAGGTCCGCTTTTTGTCGCGTATGGGCACAAAAGCCGTTTACGCGTTCATGGCGAAAAACATTTCTGCCCACGAAAAAAAGTGACTTTTTGAGGTTTTTAACGACAAAAGTCTCCCAAAACGGGGGACTTTTTCATTTTCGCCCCCAAAATATGCAATATTTTTCACTTTTTTTGAAAAAAATCTCCTTTTTTACAAAAAATTTTATAATATAGCGGTAAAGAATACGAAAACGCCTTCACCAAGGAGAAAATATGGCTGGAAAGAAGAGCAAGAACGCGCTGGATGACGATCCGATCATTCCGAACGACGACCTCGAAATGGAAGAAGCATCCATCTTCGAAGAAGAGGACGACGATTCCGAAGACAAGGGCATTGACGAAATCCTCGGCGGTGCAACTCTTGGCCGTGCAGCGGGCGACCTCGACGGCTGGGGCAGTTCCGAATATGAGGACAACTAAGTACTCGTGAACCGCGAGGAACTTAAAGAAAAATATGGCAAAAAACAAGTGCCCCACGAGTGGCGGGGCACCGATTTCTTGTCTGTAATGGTAACCACCTTCTTCGGTTCGGGAATGTCACCCAAGGCTCCCGGCACCATGGGAAGCCTCGCCGCTGCGATTGTTGCCTATCCCATGGCAATTTTAGCGGTAAAGCTTTTTGGCGACATTCGATTCAACCCCTTATTTTTAATCGCCGCCATCATCGTCTTTTTCGGGGCAATCCCCTTCGTAAACAAGGCGATGAAAGACACCGGCACTGAAGACCCCGGCTGGATTGTGATTGACGAAGTCTGCGGAATCTTCATGACTTTTGCTCTGGTGAACCCTTACATCATACAGGACAGTCCCATTACGCTTCTCGTCGGGTTCGCCCTCTTCCGCTTTTTCGACATTCTTAAGCCCCTTGGCATTCACCGATTCGAAAAATTTCCCGGAGCATGGGGCGTCATGGCAGACGACTTGCTAGGCGGAATCTATGCGGGAATACTCATGTTTCCCCTAAGCATTGCGATTGCATGCATCGAAATGTTTTAAACAAAAAACGCTTTAGAATTTGTCTAAAGCGTTTTTTGAAAAATTGCGAAACTATTGAACTATCGCAAACGAGTAATTTGGCTTAGTGCTAAACCTTTAATTCACCCGCATCAATATTGCTCCATTCCGGAACAGCTTCAATCGCCGGGCGAACTTCTTCGGTCACGAATTTGACAACCTGTCCCGGAGCGCGCCCCACGAACTTGCGGAGGTCGAGGATTTCCTTGAGCTTCGCTTCGGTGATGCCGAGCTTCTGGAACTTTTCGTTCTTCAGCACGCGTTCGAGCAAGTCGTTGTCCTTGCCCTGTTCCTTGACGACCTTGCCCGCTTCCATGGACATCACGCGGATTTCTTCGTGGAGTTCCTGGCGGTCGCCGCCGTTCTTGACGCCTTCCATGATGATGTTTTCGGTAGCCATGAACGGGAGTTCCGCCATGATGCGCTTTTCGATAACCTTCGGGTAAACCACGAGGCCGTTGGTGACGTTCTCGGCGATGATGAGCATGGCATCCATGGCGAGGAACGCTTCCGGAATGGCGAGGCGCTTGTTGGCGCTGTCGTCAAGCGTACGTTCGAACCACTGGGTTGCCTGCGTGAAGGCGGTGCTGTTCACCTGGGCCATCACGAAACGAGCGAGGGAGCAAATGCGTTCGCTCCTCATCGGGTTACGCTTGTAAGCCATGGCGCTGGAACCGATCTGTGTCTTTTCGAACGGTTCTTCCACTTCCTTCACACCCTGCATGAGGCGCATGTCGGTGGCAAACTTGTGCAAACTCTGAGCGATGGAGCTGAGCACCTGGTTCACGCGGTTGTCCCACTTACGGGTGTAAGTCTGGCCGGTGATGGTGAGCACGCGCTTGAAGCCCGCCTTGGCGGTCACGCGGCGGTCCAGTTCCATAATCTTTTCTTCGTCGCCGTTGAACAGGTCCATAAAGCTCGCCTGCGTACCGGTGGTGCCCTTCACGCCGCGGAACGGAAGCACTTCGATGAGGAAGTTGAGTTCTTCGAGGTCGATGAGCATGTCCTGGAGCCAGAGGCAGGCGCGCTTACCCACGGTCGTGAGCTGAGCGGCCTGGAAGTGCGTGGCACCGAGCTGGGCCATATCCTTGTATTCCATCGCAAACTTAGAAAGCTTGTCCATCACGCGGCAAAGACGCTTGCGCACGAGAATCATGGCCTGCTGCATCTGGATAAGGTCGGTGTTGTCGCCCACAAAGGCAGACGTTGCACCCAGGTGGATGATGCCCTTGGCTTTGGGGCACTGGACGCCGTAAGCGTAAACGTGGCTCATCACGTCGTGACGGCGGCGCTTTTCTTCTTCTTCGGCGACTTCAAAGTTGATGTCCTTTTCGTGGGCCTTCAGTTCGTCCACCTGCTCCTGCGTAATGGGGAGGCCGAGTTCCATTTCGGATTCGGCGAGGTAAATCCACAGCTTGCGCCAAGTCTGGAACTTGTACTGCGGGCTGAAGATGAAACTCATTTCTTTGGAAGCATAGCGCTTGATGAGCGGGCTTTCGAATTGATCACGCATGATTTATCCTTGGTTTTAATTTTTGCAAGGATAAATGTAGAAAATTACTTGAATTCGGGGGCGATGGTCATGATAAGGTTCACGCCATGCAGGCCATGGAAACCGAACTGCAAGCGGAAAAGATAAAGATCCGGCTGACGTACACGGATACCAAAACCCCACGAATTGTAATAATGGTCCAAGCTCCACTTGTCGATTTTGGGTGCGATCAAGGCATATTCGTCAAAAATCACGCCGTCTACCAAGCGGTCCACCGGCCAGCGGTATTCCACGCTAAAAGACATCAGGTTATGAGTAACCCACTTGTCATCATAACCGCGCAAAGGTGCCTTAGAATTCAAGTTGATAAAAGCATCATGTGGAGCGCCCCCCTCCTCAAGCTCCCAAATGGAAACCAATCGATACTGCATGGCAATCACCCTGCGTTCAAAAAGGGTGTTACGCATATTTTCGGGTCGCCAAACACGCACCGCTTCTTCCCATGAAAAATCCGTATAGAACCGACGGTTTTCACGAGCTTCCTTTGCCGAAAGTACATATTGGTGCGAAGAACCCAATAAGAAATAATGCTGGAAAATGAATTCGGTGGTATAGAAATCATGTTTCTTTCCACCATCCTTGATAACTTCGTCTTGTCCATCCTCGATGGAAATGCCTAAATCATCGTAGCGCACCCCAGAATACTTGCCCACAAAGGTATAGGTACCATTCAAGACCACGCGGCTGCCACGTGAAGGAGCATAAGGCAAATCAAGATTGTCGTACACCAGAGAAAGGCCAACCGGCACTTGGGTTACATTCTGGTACAAGCCACGGTCTTCAATTTTATAGTCATCGCTTATCAGCACCGAATCTTGAATGTCGGGGTGACTGGCGCGGCTGAAATACAGGGACGCCCAAAGCTCTGCATTCCAATTAGCTGTTTTGGTAATAGGAGCGCCCAAACGCCAGGTAAACTGGTAGCTGGAATCAGGCTGCAAGTAACTTTCCTTGGTTTCAGGGATATTGAACCGTTTATCGCGATCCAGATCGATATCGTACCTAAAGCCGCCAAACAAACTGGTTCCAAACAAGGAATGCTTTACATAGCGGGCTGTCAAGCCCACATCACCATTGGCGTAGTATTCCCCCTGCATGACCAGATAATCTTTCTCGAGAAATACGCTACGGTGTCTATAATTCGCCCCCACCATGGTTCGCGAACCCGGCTTGAAATTGAAGCTCGGGTAAATCATGATCTTGTAGTCTTCGCCAAAAGAAATCAACTCGACAGACTTTTCAATAATACCGTTCTTGATGGCGTAGTCCACGGGCTTTGCCAACGGGTAAATCAAGCCGTTCAAGAAAGGCTGGATTATATATTCGAGCGGCCACGACATGGCCGATTTTTCTGACGTTTGTTCGGTAGAATTCGAAGGCGATTCATCTTCTGCATACAGCGAAACCGCGCCAAAGAACCATAGCGCGGCTAGCACCCAAACAAAGAGACATCGCGACTCCCTTTTTACCATACCCCTAATTTAGTTTTTTAATTCGAACAAGGAATATAATAGTTATATTATTTATATGTTTTCGGCTTTTGCCAAATTAATTCGAAAGATAGCCCACTATCCCAAAATGATGATCGGGCTGTTTCTTACGATTACCTTGTTGTGCATTTATCCTATCGAAAACCTACGTTGGGAAATCCAGCTGCAAGACACTCTTAAAGGTCATGAAGTCCAAGCGGACTACCAGACTATCGAGAAAGCTTTCGGTGGACTAGGCAGCCTGATTGTAGTCATACAATCCAAGGATAGTGCCGCCAACTATACTTTTGCACAAAAACTCGCCCGTCATTTAGAGAACGATCCTGCAGTCCATTACACCGAATACTACACGGATCTGGAATTCTTCAAGAAAAACAGGCTGCTATACGCCAGCGAGAACGACTTGGACCAAGTCATCGAAAAGCTGGACAAAATCAAAGATGAACAAATCAAAAAACACAATCCGCTACTGGTAGACTTATCCGAGACAGAGCAAGAAAAGCCTGTCACTCGCGACTCCATCGAAATCATTTCGCAAATCGAAGCCAAATACTTTAAAAGCCTTCAACAGGATTTTTCCAACCAGCAAGGTTCCATTCGAGTTATCGACATCTACCCCGCCACCTCCGTTTCGGACTTGCAAGCTAACAGAGAACTGCTGAAGAAAGTGGAGCGTTTTGTCGAAGAAAACGGAAATGGAATCCACGTCTACTACACCGGCAAAGTCTACGATTCCATTAAAGTCGGAAAGGCGCTCCTCCCCGAAGCCAAATTTGCCGGCGGCATGGCAGCACTCATTATCCTCGTCCTGCTAATCATCAACTTTTATCGCCAGCCCCAGTTGATTTTCATTTCGGCGGTTCCGCTCGCTCTTCCGACAGTATTCACGCTCGCCTTAGCCTACATACTGTTCGGGCGAATCAACTTGTTTACGCTTTCGCTAGGGCTTTTGCTTCCTGGGCATGCATGCCAGGTTCTAACGCACGTCTACACCAGATACTTCCATGAACGCGAAAAGAAACTGAGTCCAGCCCTCTGTATCGAAAGCGCCCTGCTTGGAATTGGTCCTGTGGTTGCCGCCTCTTCGCTCGTTATGGCGAGCCTCTTCAGCGCCTTTATTCTAGTTCCCCTGCCCGGACTTCGCGAATTCGGAATTCTCGGTGCCATCGGAAGCGTACTCAACCTGATGGTCTGTCCGCTATTGACAGCCTCGCTCTTGTTGCTTTTACAGCGCAAGAAGCCCTTCCAGATACAATTCGAAAGCATTACGCCTACCCAACGCAGGCGTCTATTCTCTTTCAAGACAAACTGGATTATCATTGTAACAATCAGCGTCGTGAGCGCCGCAGCCTGGCTTTACAGCGGCAAGAACCTTTCCTTCCTTTACGATTTCAAGAAGACAGAATTGCAGACCGAGGAACGCGAGGCCAAAGCCTTGATTGCGGAAACGGGCTTTTCTACCTACGACCCCATTATCGTCATGCTCCCCGATTCGTCTTACAACGACGACCTAGTCGAAAACTTCGAGCATTTGCAAAAGAAAGGCAGACTCAAGGATTTGGGCAAGATTTATACACAATACCAGTTCTTGCCTAAAATCAGCATCGAAAAGAAACATAAAATCGAGACCCTAAGAAAACTGATTTCGGACGATGTTCTGGCAAGGCTCAACCCCAAGGACAGCGCCGCCATTGTCGAAATGTTCGACAACTACGAAAACGACATCAAAGATTTCGTATTGTCCGAAAACATTCGTCGTAAATTCGCAGACAAAAGGGACAATCCGGGCGTATTCGCATTCATTATCCCGAGCTCCGATCCGAACAACGGACTCACCTGCCGTCATATCGCCAAGCAGCTACAGCAACTTGACGGAATCCACGACAAGACATTCAAAATTTGCGGCACTCCGATTTTGAGAGCCTCGCTTTTGGACACCATTCTCGGAAACATCAACAAGTCCATTCTCTTGGGAACGGTGCTACTTTGGATTATTCTCCTGATGTTCTATAACAAGCTAAGTCGAGCCTTCTTTACCTTATTGCCGTCGCTATTTGCCATGAGCTGGGTGACCATCTTGGTACATATTTTCGACATCCAGATTTCGGCTTACAGTTCCATCGCTTTTGTTTTGCTGATTGGCGCCAGTGTTGACGGTTCCTTGCAACTTTGGTCTTCGTACTACGAAAAACAGAATGGAAACGCTTGGAGCGTTCTGCAGACAAAGTTGATTTCGGTCATGATTGCGCAGGGTGCGTCATTCATCGGGGCAATCGCCATGCTGTTCTCGTCGCACCCGGGAATTAACGGCATGGGCCTCATTGCAGCACTCGGACTTATTTGCATCTTTATTTCGCATTTTACCATTTACCCCTTGGTAGCAAGCACCTTGGATGCCTACCGCATTTTGAAAAAGGCTAAACTCAGACATGAAAGACTTATCCACAAGAACTCTTAATATCGCCGCTTCTTTAACCGTCGCCATCGACACCTTGGCAAAACAGATGATTGCCGACGGCAAGGACGTCGTAAGCCTCGGCGCCGGCGAGCCCGATTTTCCGACTCCGACTCCGATTCAAGATGCCGCCTGCAAGGCCATTCGCGAAGGCAAGACCCGCTACACCGCTCCCGTAGGCATTCTCGATGTACGCAAGGCCGTCGCAGAAAAGCTCAAAGTCGAAAATGGTCTCGATTACAAGCCCGAACAGATCATTATGACCAGCGGCGCCAAGCACGCTGTGTTCAATTCCCTTGCAGCGCTCGTGAACGAAGGCGACGAGGTGATTATTCCGGCCCCGTACTGGGTGACTTACCCGGAACTGGTAAAGTGGCTTGGCGGAAAGCCGGTGATTGTAAACACCAGGATTGAAGATGGTTTCAAAATCAAACCCGAAGCCTTGAAAGCAGCCATTACCGCCAAGACCAAGGCGATCCTCTTGAACAACCCCTGCAACCCGACGGGTGCAGTCTACAGCAAGGCTGAACTCGAGGCTCTCTCGAAAGTGATTGTCGAAAGCGACATTTACTGCATTTCGGACGAAGTGTACGAATACTTCACCTACGACAACGAATTCTGCTCTGCAGCAGCCCTCCCCGGTATGGCCGAGCGCACCATCGTGATTAACGGATTTTCCAAGTCGCACTGCATGACCGGATGGCGTATCGGTTACGACGCCGCTCCTGCAGAAATCGCAAAGATTATCGGCAAGATTCAGGGACAAGCCACGCACCACCCGAGCAATGTGGCGCAGTATGCCGCCCTCGGTGCCTTGCAGATGGACAAGAGCAATGTTCACGCCATGCAGGCGGCCTTCCGCAAGCGTCGCGACTACATGCTCAAGCGCACCGCCGAAGTGTTGCCGGAACCTTGCCGCGCTCCCGAAGGGGCATTCTACCTGTTCGCGCCCGTCAAGAGTTTCTTCGGCAAGAAAACGCCCGAAGGCAAGGTAATAGGCGGTTCCATCGAACTTTGCGAATACCTGTTACAATCGCAAGGACTCGCGATTGTGCCGGGTGCCGCCTTCGGTGACGACAGCTGCGTGCGATTCTCTTATGCCGCAAGCGACGAAACATTGCAGAAGGCTTGTGACCGATTTATCAAGGGCCTTAAAGACCTTCGCTAACCTCTTCTAACTGTCTACTTCCTACTGTCTACTGATTCATGCAGTCTTTTAGAATCATCACTCCGCAGATTGGCGAGCCGTTTACCATCGGTCGCAAGCCAGATAACTCTCTGGTGCTGGACAACCCGATGGTTTCGCGCTACCATGCGGTGCTGGAATTCGAAGACAAGCATTGGAACCTAAAGAACCTCACGCAAAACAGCGTAACCCAGGTGAACGGCAACGATGTCGAGACGGCAGTCCTAGAAGATGGCGACACCATTCTCATAGGTCCCTTGCAACTCCGCGCCACCCTCAAGCGCGGGCACTTGCAACTTTTGCTGATGGAATCGGTCGAGCGCGACCTGGTGCAAACCAAAAGCCTGAATGGCAATTGGGAGACGCTTGACAGCCTGCACATGGATATTCCTGAAGGCACTAGCGCAAGACTCCATACCGGAAAAGCAGAGATCAGCTTTAAAGACAAGATTGTCAACACCCAAGGGAAATCTACCCGTCTGCTCCAGCTTGAAGAAGGCAGAATGATTCGCCTGCCAGGCTGCACTATGAGTTTTGCGCAAGGTGAACTCACCTGCAAGAACTTGCCGCTCGGCTTTGACGTTGAAGTCGAGAATTTGGATGTCTTTGCAGGTAAAAAGCAATTACTCAATGGGATTGACTTTAAGCTCCGTGCTGGAGAAATCCTCGCCATTATCGGGCGTTCGGGTCAAGGCAAGTCAACTCTTTTGCGCTTGCTGCAGGGCAAGCATAAAAGCGGTAACGATTCCTTTGTAAGCATCGGAAATCTCGATTACCGCAACGAAGAAATCCGCAAGCATATCGCCTTTTTGGAGCAAGATCCAGAACTGCGCCGCGACTTGACCGTTAAAGAAACACTCTTGGACGGAGCCCGAGTCGGAATGTCTAAGATCGATTTCAAGCGGAATGCGAACGGGCGACTCGAAAAGTTCAGCGAACTTTTCGGGCTGAGCGCTAGACTCGACAACCCCATTCGCACGCTCAGCGGCGGCGAATGCCGCCGAGTCGCCCTTGCTAAAGAACTCATGGGAAATCCGGGCCTGATTGTTCTCGACGAACCGCTTTCTGGCCTCGATCCTTACAACTCCAAGATTCTTTGCACGCACTTGAAGCAGCTCGCCTTTCTCGGGCACACAATTATCTTGACTACGCACAGCTACGAAGCGCTTGAAATCGCCGACAAGGTTCTTGTGCTTCACCAAGGCAAGCAGGCTTTCTATGGCACCCCCAAAGAAGCTTACCGCTATTTTGACAGCGAAGATCCTGAAACGATTCTCACGAACTTGAACGACGACACGGCTTCTAACTGGCAAACCATTCTACAGAACCGTGTCGGTCCCGTAAGAAGCACCTCGGCTCTCGAAGCGTTGGTCCCCAGTTTTTTCCCGAAGACCAAACTGTCCTCCGTTTTCCTGTACAAGATTGCAATCACCGCAAGGCAATGGTTCCGGGACAAAGGCAAATTCCTCACGCTTCTCTTGCAGCCGCTCATTATCGGATTCCTGTTCTCGCAAATATTCTCGGACGCCACATCGCTTTGGATTGTCGCGTTTGCAATCATACTCTCGGCGAACTGGCTTTCGCTTTCACTCTCGATCCGGGAAATCGTACAGGAAAAAGAAATCTTGCAGGCAGAATTCCGCAAGGGAGTCCCGATTCTTCCGACCATTTTGGCCAAAGCGATTCTCCCCACAGCGGTCGCCTTCATCCAGACCTTTATCGTTTTTGCCTTTGTCGGATTCCGTACGCATATCTGGCCCTCTCCCCTACCGCTTTTGGCCGTGATTTTGCTGATGGTTCTGCCGCCTGTTGCCGTAGGCCTTGCCGTAAGCTCGCTTTCTAAAAACGCCGGGCAAGCAAACGCCATGCTCCCGCTTTTGATTATTCCGCAGGTCGCCTTGGCCGGAGCCCTGGTGCCCTTGGACCAAATGCAAGCTATCGGGCGCATTCTTTCGACCATTATTTGGTCCCGCTACAACCAGGCAAGCCTTTTAAACCTGCTCCTAGAGCGCAAAGACGCTATCGAAAACACAATCCTTGCCCTCGGCATCACATTATGTTTTTATATTGTGGTTGCAATAAAACTAAACTGGTCTAAGAAAGCAAAATGATCGCCCCGCAAAAGTCTGAAGTATTTCCGCGTCCTTTTAACGAAAACTACGACCTCATTGGCACCCTCGGTAAGGGGGGCATGGGAAATGTTTACAAAGCCCTAGACAAAAGGCTCGGACGCGAAGTCGCATTCAAGATTTTGGACGCATCTTCCGATGAAGAAGCGATCAAGCGTTTCTATATGGAAGCGCAGGCAATGAAGGAACTGGACCACCAGAATATCGTTCACGTATTCGACTTCGGTCAAGAAAAGAACCAGCTCTTTATTGCCATGACTTATGTGGAAGGCATTAACCTTGCCGACATTCTGCACAAGAAGGAACAGCTTTCGTTCGAAGCGATCGAAGTCATTATCCGCCAGATTGCTCGCGGACTTCTTTACGCTCATAGCAAGGGCATCGTTCATCGCGACGTAAAACCCTCGAACATCATGCTTACCCGCGACAACCGAGTCTACATCATGGACTTCGGCATTTCCTACATCCAGGAAATGGAAAAGGACAGACTCACGCGCACGGGCATGACCATGGGTACCCCCGAATACATGAGCCCTGAACAGTGCCACGGCGACAACGTGACCATTCAGTCTGACATTTACAGCATGGGCGTGATCCTTTTCGAAATGACCTGCGGCCGCCTCCCCTTCGAAGGCAATCGCCCGGTAGAAATCGCCCTGAAGCACGTTCAGGAACAGCCGCCTGCACCGGAACTTTTCCGCAAGGACATGCCCCCCGGTCTTTCGAAGTTGATCCTCAAGTGCTTAAAGAAAAAGCTGAACGAACGTTTCCATGACATGCAAGAATTTTTGGACGCCTGCGACCAAGTGTTCCCTACCGAAAAGACGGTTCAGCGCCCCACCATGGGCCACACGCCGCTCCGCCGCCGCACGGCATCGATCGCCGAAATGGCAAACATCATTACGCCGCGCGCCCGCATGCTCCAAAAAAAGCTCACGGCTCTTGCCATCTTCATTTTCCCGCTCATCATCATGCTCCTAATTTTGCTGATGCTGACGCACAAGCCCGAAAGTACCTTGCGCGAACTGGAATGGAACGACGCTCTCGGAAATTTTGAAACGAAGCAGTTGGAAATCGACATTTCCGGTGGCTACCCGCTCAAGAACTTGAACGACAACGACCTTAAGACGGCATGGCTCTACACGATGCCGCAAAAGCCGCAGAATCCGGTACTCACGCTCTACTTCGACGGTAACGCCATCGTGACGCATTTCGGTATCGCGATTGGTTACCAGAAGTCCGTAGACGATGCCTTCGGCGACCGTTTCCGTATCTTCAAGAAGCCAAAGACGATTACGCTCGAAACCAAGGACGGATTTAAACAGAAGGTCAAACTTGAAAACATCCGTGGCATGCAATACCCGAATATTCAAGCTATGGAAACCAGCGAACTCAAGGTTTACCTTGACGACGTCTACGAAGCCGAAAATGAAGATTTTGCTATTTCGGAAATTCGCCTGCTGGGTATGGAACTGCCCTAAAATCACCACTTTTTCAAAAATCGGCGTATATACATAGAGACACTTTTAGAAAAGGAGCTCTATGTTGAAAAATGTACCTGTAAATAAAGTCGACAAAGCATCCAATCGGCCCAAGGGCAACTACATAGAAACACTCGCTTCGGCCTATCTAAGCCGCGAGGGCTACCAGATTCTAGCCCGCAATTACGCCTACATGGGCGGAGAGCTAGACATTGTTGCCCGCGACAGAGAAACGCTTGTGTTTGTGGAAGTCAAGTCCGTGTGGAACAACCAGCAAGGGAATCCCGCCGCCCGCGTGAACGCCCTAAAGCAAAAGAAAATCTGGAAGACCGCCTGTCATTTTATAGTCACGCAAAAAGAGCATGCGCCTTTAGGCTTTGACACGCCCTGCCGCTTTGACGTGCTGAGCGCAAGAGTCTACCAAAAGCCCCTGCAGTTCGCGCATTACAAAAACGCCTTTGATAGCAACCAGGTGATACCACAAGTATAATGACAAATGTGAAGTGTGAAATGATTAATTACTCATTCCACATTACACACCACACATTACCCATCACTCTACTTCGTCGAGGAGCACGACGGGAATGTCGGTCATGTCGCGGAAGGCCACGCAGTCGGTCAATATGCAGTCTGCACCGCAAACGTAAGCAGTCGCAAGACGCAGGGATTCTTCGTTTTTCAGCTTGTGGGTTCCGGCAAATTCGGCCGCTTTCACGGCAATCTCGCCCGTGACTTCGCATGCCTTGACATTGCGGGAATGTTCAAAGAATTCGCGGTACTGGCGCGACAACAAACCTTCGCCTGCGGCAAAAGCCTTCTTCGAAATTTCAAACAAAGTAACGTTCGATATCAAAACGGTCAAGTTATTTTCGTAGGCGAAATCAAGAACCGATGATACGACCGGATAATAGTCCGGGTGCATCTGCAGCAAGCGCACCACGGCGCCTGTATCCAAAAAGAGGACTCTCGACCTTTCAAGCGCCTTATTCATAGATTTCCATGTAGGCGATATCTTCGCGCATGCCGGCGCGAACCATCTTGAAGCGCTCCGCCTCCGGGTAGAAGTACCAAATCATCCACTCGCCCGCCATGTCGGTACGCTTGGTCTTGATGGCAATGGGCTTTTCGCCGTTGAAGAAGTCGCGCTTGTGCGGAATCACATGTTCGAACGGACGGTAAGTATGAACATCGTCACCTGCGGCACGTTCGATGAATCCGTTACCACCCTTACTCCAAGTAATGGTTACCACGCCATTGTCGTCCTTGACTTTTTCGCAGCTGTCGAAGCCACTTCCGCACCATAGGTACTTCTTGTACTTGAAGCTTTGTTCGGGCATGTTGAACGTTTCTACGACGCGGCGGTTTCCCTTGTAGTTGCTGTATTCGCCTTCCAACTTGTACTTGCCGGAATTGTATTCGTTACATCCACGCTGAGCGACCCTCACCTTGCGGTCTGCCACGGCAATATCCACGGTACAACCCTCTTCGGAATAAGTCAAGCGGGCATGGCCATTGGCTTCGCGAAGTTCCAGGTTGCTCGCTTCAAGTTCTGCACGATTGCCAAAGGGACCGTTCTGAATGACAAACGAAAAATAGCGGGGGTTCGTCGGAGACTTCTTGAGGAACACGCTACCGGTAGAAGATGCATATTCACCGCTCAAGTCCATGGATGCCTGTTGGAACCGGGCAAGGTCGGCGCGCTTGACCCAAACTTCACCCAGCTTGCACTGGATAGGAACAAAGCGGGGCGGTTCCTTGGGTTCAACCTTTTCCCAAATCGTAACGCGACGCTTTTTCACCTTGATTTTGGGGCGTCCTTTTTTGTCTTTTTTGACATTACCCTTGCGGTCTGTAATTTGAATCGTATCCCTAACGACCATGACTTTTTTTACAGAATCCATGGGAGGCGGAAGTTCCCTGATCTGGTCAGTGAATACAAGTGAACCAGCGGGAGTATTTTCATCGATACCGGTTGCGGTTTTCTTATAAACTGTTAAAGTTTCCTGAGCAAACGAAAGCGAGCAACAGACAGATACTAAAAACGCAAAAAAATGGATTTTCTTCAAAACAAAACCTCTTTGTGGGAGTAAAGTTAACTTTTTATATGAAAAAAGGGTTAAAAAATGATTAGGGAAAGAAATTTTTACTAAAATTACTCTCGTGGAATATATAAAGGAGTTCCTTTTATGAAGAAGATGTTTATCGCCTCTTGCATTATGGCAGCAGCCGTATTTGCTGCTCCGGCAGCAAAGGCCCCTGCAGCAGCCCCCGCCGCTGCAGCCCCGGCTAAAACTGCAGAACCTGCAGCCGCTCCGGCAAAGACCGAAGCTAAGGCCGAACAGCCGAAGGCTGAAGCTAAGGCTGAACCTGCTCCGGCTAAGGCCGAAGCCAAGGCAGAACAGCCGAAGGCTGAAGCCAAGGCAGAACCCGCTCCGGCTAAGACCGAAGCCAAGGCAGAACAGCCGAAGGCTGAAGCTAAGGCTGAACCCGCTCCGGCTAAGACCGAAGCTAAGCCCGCTGAAGCAAAGCCTGCTGAAGCCGCTGCCGCTCCTGCCGAAGAAAAGAAGGAAGAAGCTGCTGCACCCGCCGCTGAAGAAGTAAAGACTGCCGAAGCCGCTCCTGCCGAAGAGAAGAAGGAAGAAGCCAAGGCCGAAGAAGTGGAGAAGGCTGAAGAAGCTGCTCCTGCAGCCGAAGTCGCGGCCGCTGAACCGGAAAAGAAGCCGGCCAAGAAGAAAAAGCGCAAAAAGAAAAAAATGATCGAAAACGCCGTGATGACAGTTAACCAGATTAACTTCGACATCAACGCTGACTTCGAACTCGAAGCCGGCAAGGTTCTTTGGTCTAGCGAAGACGACGAATTGGGCGACAACTTCGAAACCTGGAATGGTGAAGCAAACTTCGCCGTTCTCGCCGAAGCCAATGACTTCAAGGGCAAGATCGGTATCGCCTTCTATCCAGGCGACCTCCAGCCTGCTGACGACAACAACGTCGACAAGAAGGTGAAGAAAGCTCAGCTCCGCGAAGGTTCTCGCGAATACGTCAACGACTACTTCTCTCTGGACGAAGCATGGGCCATGCAGGAAACTGACCTGTTCTCCTTCAAGGTCGGTCGTTGGGACAACACTGACAAGAGCGGAGACTACTTCGGTGGTTACATCGATGGTTACAAAGCCGGCTTCCTTTCTACTCAGGATCCGGAAAACCAGTTGCAGTTCGGTTTCACCCCGACTGACAACATGTCCGCCTACATTTCTTTCATCAGCAAGTCCGAAAACCTGGATAAGGGTGACGTTCGTGCCGTGTTTAACTTCCACGGTCTCGATGGCCTCGGCAACCTGAAGGTTCAGCTCGGCTACCGCAGCAACGTATTCGATGTCGTTTACGATGCCGGCAGCAAGATCAAAAAGGTTAATGCCGCTACCAACGACACCACGGTCATTGAACAGCACCTCAAGCACAACGCTTCTCTGAAGGCAAACCTCCCCATCGTTGCCAACAGACTTGACATCTTCGCCGAAGCCGCCCTCATGGACCTCTCCGACGACCTGGTGGTTCCTGTGACCGGCGGTATTGCAATCTACACGCCTGTTGTAGATCGTATTCTCATCGAAGCTGAATACGTTGGCGACCGTCACGAACACAAGGACTTCTACGGCATCAAGAATCCGAAGCACGTGAAGGATGTTTTGGGCGCCCTCTACCTGGAAAAGGCATTCACCAGCCGTTTCAGCCTGTCTGCCGGTTTCCACAACTACGGTTGCACCAAGGACTACATGATCTCGGGTAACCTGGTTGGCCGTATTAATTAAGATTATTCTTAATCAGAATATTAAAGAAAAATCCCGCGGAAGTTCCGCGGGATTTTTCATTTCCGATTTAAATTGGAATATTACAAGCCTTTGCGTTCCAAGTCAAGCAAAAGAGACTGCAAGGAATCTTCTACGCTAGTGCGGAAATCGGCCGAACCGAGACTGCAGGACGCAACCACTTCGGTTCCCTTGGTGATACGAATAACAGCAAAACCACCTTCGGTAGTAAAAGAAACACCAAGGCCCCTATTTAAGGCTTTTTCCAAAAGATCGCGCATAAAAATCTCCTTTTTAATGCAAGGGTAATGAATACCCTTAAATTAGGCTTTTTCTAGCAAAAAAACAAGAAGTTTTTTCATTTATTTAGGAAAAAAGGGAAATTTTGGGTATATATTAGTGGTATGTTTGATTTCCATCTCCATTTGGTCAGGCTACCCCAGCCCGCAACGCTCGCCAGGGTCCTTCTCAAGAAGGGATTGCGCTATAATGCCATCGCCTGCGAACCCTGGGAATGGGAAATTCTGCAGAAGATGGAAACCTCCCTTTTTGAAAGTTCTACCCGCAATTACGGAGTCCACCCCATGGCTGCCGCTAACGTGACGGAAGCCGACTGGGAACGTTTGGAATCACTCTTAAGCAACTACCCGGAGGCTGGAGTCGGCGAATGCGGTCTCGACAAACGTTACGATGGATACTCCGAGGGCGGACTTCAAGAACAAGCTTTTAAACGCCAAGTAAGCCTTGCGCGCGACCTCCATCGCGACTTGCATATTCATTGCGTAGGAGACTACGGACGCATTCTGCGAATTCTAAAAGAATGCGACTATCCCGGCAAACCCAAACGCGGTCACGCCCCTGCCCACATCGTATTCCACCGATTCGGCGGCGACAATTCCATCGTACAGGCAGCCCAGAAGATGAATCCCATTTTCTCGCTGCACCTCGATTCATTCCACAAGAAATCGACCCTTGCAGCCATTCCGCAGATTCCTGCGGAACAGATTCGTTTCGAAACCGATGCCGACGAAACTTTTGCCGCCGCAAACATGCTCAAGAACGAATCTGCAGACAGAATCGCAGAAGTGCTCATCGAGCATTTAAAAGAAACAGAACACTTAATTCGTCCGTGAAGCGGTCACCACTGAATCCGCTTTAATTACCGCAAAGGCCCGGAATTCCTTAAGGGCTTTTTCGGCTAGTTCTACAGCATTTCCCTTACCGAGTTCCATCACCACCTGCAAAGGCGGCCCGCTTATTATTCGCATGGGGAACTGGGTATTGGCATACATTTCACTGATAATGCGCGGATCCGACGGCGGGAATTCAGCGAACGTAGCCGCAAGCATTCCCTTGCGCTGCACCAGTCCCTGAATGCGCAAGCGACCCGCCAAAAGACCGATCTCTGTCACCACCAGGAGCATCTTCGCCGCTTCGGGCACAGGGCCAAAACGGTCCGCCAATTCCTGGGCGATTGTTTCGATTTCATCGGTACGAGTCACACGGGCTATACGCTGGTACATCGAAATTCGAGTGAGGCCGTCCTGAATATAGTCTTCCGGCAGGTAAGCATCCACGCCGATTTCCACTCGGGTCTGTATCGGCTTTTCGGCAGTACCGCCACGCAACATTTCCACCGCTTCACGCACCAGGCGCACATAAGTTTCAAAGCCGACTTCGGCGATAAAGCCATGCTGTTCCTGGCCGAGCAAGTTACCGGCACCACGAATTTCCAAGTCACGCATCGCCAGCTGATAGCCGCTTCCCAAATCGGTAAATTGTTCCAGAGCCTTTAGGCGGCGCATGGATTCTGGCGAAATTTCGTTCTTCGACGGAATCACCAGAAGCGCTTTCGCCAAGACGCTACTGCGGCCCACGCGACCGCGCATCTGGTAAAGCTGACTAATGCCAAAGTGATGCGCATTCACGATGATGATCGTATTCGCATTGGGCACATCCAAACCGGATTCAATAATACTGGTGCTTACCAGAATATCGAACTTTCGAGAAAGGAAAGCCTCCATGGCATTTTCAAGTTCACGGTCGTTCATCTGGCCATGAGCCACGCCCACGGTCGCATCGGGAACCATAGTCTGAATTTCGCCGGCCAAGGTATCAATGCTTTGGACACGGTCGTTCACCACAAACACCTGGCCACCGCGGGCAAGTTCGTCTTCTATCGCCTGCTTAATGACCAGGTCGTCACGCTTCATAAGTTTGGTTTCTACAGGCAAGCGATTCACCGGCGGCGTGTTAATCAAAGAAATATCGCGCACGCCCGTCATGCTCAAATGCAGCGAGCGCGGAATCGGCGTGGCACTCATGCTCAAGGTATCAACTGCAAGACGAATTTCTCGCAGTTTTTCCTTTTGCTTCACACCGAATTTCTGTTCTTCATCGATAATCAGAAGACCCAAGTCCTTAAACTTGTTCTGTTCCGAAAGCAGGCTGTGCGTGCCAATCAGAATATCGATCTTGCCTTCGCTCACCTGCTTGAAGATTTCCTTCTTTTCCTTGGCAGTCTTGTAACGGTTGACAAGCGCGATATTCACACCAAAGCCTGCAAAACGATCCATGAAGTTTTCGTAATGCTGGGCAGCGAGAATCGTGGTCGGCACTAAAAGCACCACCTGCTTTTTGCTCACCACGCACTTGAATGCCGCACGCATAGCAACTTCGGTCTTTCCGAAGCCCACGTCGCCACAGATCAGACGGTCCATGGGGCGACGACTTTCCATGTCGCGTTTGATATCTTCGGTAGCCTTCACCTGGTCAGGTGTCGGATCGTATTCAAAAGCGTCTTCAAATTCTTTCTGCAACTTGCCATCGGGCGGGAACTCAAAGCCATCGACCAGTTCACGCTTAGCGTAAAGTTCCACCAGCTCGCGGGCAATCTGGATGACCTTCTTCTTGACTCGTTCCTTGAGATTTTCCCAAGCCTTGCCTCCCAAACGGTCCAGTTTCGGAGTAGTCTCTTGCACATCAAGGCGCTCAATCTTCTGAAGGTCCGCCACCGGGAACTTGAGTCGGTCACCGCCCGCGTATTCCAGCAAGGCGCAGTCCACCATACCGCCGTTCACGTTCACGCGGACAAGCCCTAAGTACTTGCCGACACCATGGTCTTCGTGAGAAACGAAATCGCCGCGGTTCAAGGATTCAATCAGGAGTGCGCCCGACACGGAGCCCGCAATTTTACGCTTACGGGTCTTGTTGGAATGGCGATTGAAAATGCGGGTTTCGGTAAGGAAGGCCACATTGTCTTCTTCCAGCCAAAAACCTTCGGACATGTTACCGATAATATAATCTTCTACCGGGAGATCTTCGAGCAGTAGCTTAATGCGGTTCAATGCACCCGCAGTAGGGGCTACCACATAAACAGTTCCACCCTGCGCCGCAAATTCCTCAATTTCTTTAGCGACCGCATCGGTTCCACTCGATGAGAACGCCTGCGGCTTGCAATGGAGTTCATGCCAGCGACCATCATCGACCTTGACGCGGGTCAGGTCCATCGAGGCGCGAACTACGAAATTCCGCGAAAGTTCGCCCATCTTGAACCAAGTGCGAACAGGCTCTACCACGTCACGGTCTACCGCCCGGATTTCTTGGAAAGCCCTTTCATAATTCACGTACAGCTTCGAAGCTGTTTCCGAAAGGCCAGACAAATCTTCAAACACAAGCGAAGCATTAGGCAAATAGTCCAATAGACTATAGTTCAGCTGCTGGTAGCGGCCACGATGCCACCAAAGTCCCGAAAGGTCGCCGTTGAACTTGGCCGCTTCGCGTTCAGGAACCGTAAATTCACCCATGGGGAACAGCTGCACCGTCTTCATCTGTTCTACGGAGCGTTGCGTGAAAATATCGAAGCTACGAATCGATTCGATTTCGTCGCCAAAGAACTCAATACGAATCGGATGCGGGTACAGAAGGCAGTTGACATCTACAATACAGCCGCGAATGGAGTACTCCCCCACACCCGAAACCACAGGCTGCTCTATAAAGCCATGATCCATAAACCAAGGGCGCAAAGAGGCCGGTTCCAGGACATCGCCCACCTTGAGGGTTTTGCATTCCTTCAGCACGGATTGCGGTGCCGGAAGCCGCATCAGCAGGGCGTCCAGCGGACACACAGTCACAAAGGGGATATCAGACTCTATATCCCTGAAAAACTTGAGGCGTTCTTCGAGAACCCCTTCAAAAGGAATCTTCTTTTCGTATGGCTTTAAACCTATCGAAGGGAAAAACCGGACGAAGTTTTCGCCTAGCAGCCCTTCCAGATTTTCGACCCAGGATTCCGCACTCTTGTAATCCCGCGTAACAACTAGAATCGGGCCCGGCTTCTTTAAAAAGCGCGACGCCACCATCATGGAGGCCGCAGAAACCGTCGCCCCATTCACATGAATGGCGCCAGACTCGACCTTGTTAAAAAGGTTCAGCGACTCGGAATGCGAAAATGTAAGAAACTCTGAAAGTGACTCAACCATCAAGGCAAAGATAGCAATCAGTCAGAACAATCGTCAGCAAAATTCGAGAAAAGGGACCAATAAGAATTTTCACACCGATAGCAGGCGTCGCCTGCAACCTTATAGTAAGTGGTATCGTACTGACATAGCCCTAGTTCACGAGCGGCAGGAAGCGTAAGCTGCCAAGACCAGGTAGCAATTTTTTTCTTGTTGTCTATTGAATTTGCAGAATGCTTTATGCACATATAATATTCCCTTTCAGATTCATCATACTGAATCTCGCCAAGGTTATCATCTGTGCATGGCCCATAGACATAGCCCATATTTACATACTGCCATTCCAAATCGCCATTGCACATATACACCGTCGAATCGATTGTGATTGTATCCCACATTCTAGATTTATCGCACTTTGGCAAATGCTCCGTAGCGTATTCCCAACTCCAGCTTTCAAAAGCAGAACCACATCTATAGAATTCACCCGAATAGGTTCTTACCGAGTCAAAGAGATCCTTCGTACAAAAGCCCATCGCCTGTTCTTGATCATTGCCGAGATACCATTCAAGCGACGAATGGCACATCCACTTTTTCCCATTGAACTCAACTACCTTATAGACGCTATCCTCTACACATTCGCCATATACATCCTCAATCAGCGTATATCTCCATCCGGTGGAATCGCAGGTATAGGAAACATTTTCGTCAGTCTTGGCAACCTTGCCGTAGAACTTTTCGCGACAATATCCAAGTACCGAAGCCGGGAACTTGAGTTCTACCCAGCCACTGTCGAGGCAAACATAACGAGTTGAATTCAAAACGTACTCGTTGTACAGTTCCGCCTTCGTACACTTTTCACCGGCATCTCGAATAGTTGCCACCTGCCATTTCTGGTTACGGCAAACCAACAAGCCTCCGTTCATTAAGTAGAAATCCTTCTCTTCAGAAGCGAGACACTCGCCGCTTCCAGTTTCTTCCCATTGCTGGTCATAGGTATCGCAATAATACGAGCGTTCCTTTTCGATTACGTATACATTCGGCATGCTCACCAAATCATTGTCGCAAATCGGGAGTTCCACCATTTTTTCGACAATCGTACGGGGCTTGACACAACGTACAGAATAGAAAGCATTGTCAACCACATCCTGCACTTTGTAGGAGATATGCCCGGCGCTATCCTTGGTAAAGACAATCGCGCGGTCGTCATTAGCCAAGTACCTTACCGTACTCTTCAGGCCATCACATTCCAACGTATCCCGCTTACTGCAGGTTCCGGCAAATACAGGTTCAAAACCCACATCGCTTTCGTACAATTCTTTCCACAAGCCAATCGAAGGCAGCCTGTAATTTTCGGGGCATGCGGCCACGGGGCTACTTTCCTTGTTGTTCAGATAAAGTCTACCGTACTTGTTGCAATTGATTTCATCATATTCGTAGCAAGCGCTCTTTACCTTGAACGGTTCTTCAGAACGCAGATTTTCGTTCATCCAGATAGCTGGACCTACACGGAGCGTGTTGTATATGATACCATCTTTTGCATAAACCGTATCCTCCTTTTGGCCAGCAAACTTCTGCACATCTATAAGATCGGCATCCGTCACGCTTTCAGCCTTATAGGAGCTAGAAGACGTTCCACTTTTGCTGTTGCTGCAATCCGGCTTACTATCCGAACTCGATATTTCTTCGGGATTATCCGAAGAAGACGTTGTACTACAGGCGCTGAACAGGCTTGCAATCAAGGCAAACGTAAACAAAGACCACTTAACACTCTTCATATCCTAATCCTCCTTGATGCAACGCACTGCCGTTTTGGTCATCCTGGCATCTTTACCTTGTCCAGTCCCCCCACCAGTCTTAAATGACACCTTTCCCCATGCTTCATAGGATCCATCCGCACGCCAATACACGGCGGCGTCATCTATACCTGTGTTGCCGTCATGCTTTGTCACTGGGTCTTGACCATTCTGCAAGAAGAAATATTCATAGCCAGTCGGAAGCATGGCAAATCCGTAAATATCTTCTGTCGGATTCCAAAAAATGCTTCCACCGACTTTTCTCTTATAGGCGGTATCCAGAGCATACACGTAATCGATCATGGCACCCCAAGCGGCGGTATCGGGCAACGACCAGCCTGTCGGACAAGCGATCTTAGCTGCGCTGAATCCGTACAAGCGACCAGCCGTTCCGCAAGACGACGTACCATTAACGCAATCCGAAGAATCCGCTGTGACGTAATTCAAGTTATCGAGCATCCATGTCACACCATTAATCTTCTGAATCCTATACGTGTTGTTATCTCTCGGATCCTTATAGGTTTCAGTTACGCCCTCCCACCGTTCATCGGAACAGACGCTGTAATTAATGCCATTGAACATCTTGTGACCTTCACGGGCAACAGTACATTCACCCATGAATTCACGATACCCCACCACAGTCCAACGATTTCCTTCAAATGTAGACTTGCAGAGGTAACGATCATTCTTATATGTAATCGTATCGCCCAACTTCTTGTTGCTGCAGTAACCACGAAGGGAATCGATTGCAGACAGCTTATGCCAGCCCGCACCGAGGGCAACAGAATCGCAGACATATTCAGCACCATTGAAAACGACCTGTTTTTCCCGATTTTTATAGTTACAACTGCCAAAGACAGTCACTATCGAAGTGACCTTTGTCCATGTGTAGTTATGGCAAGCATAGTAGATTCCGTTTGCATCGGTCTTGTAAACGGTTGAATCCTTATAGGTGCAGTCCCCGAGAGATGCAACCGGATTAGACGTTTTCGACCAGTCACTTGACGTACAGATATAGTTGATTCCATCAGCAATCACCGTCGTACCAAGAGTCTTTCCACTGCACACGCCATATTCCTTGTCAAAGTCCGTAAGCGTCACCCAAGACGTGAACTTGCAAACGTATTCCTTTTCGTCGTAAGTCTTGGTCTTGCCCCATACAAGGGAATCGCATTTGCCAAGATATTCGGCAGCCTTCACGTAGGTCCATTTTCCGCTTGTACAGGTATAGGCGGCACCATCAAAGGTCTTGGAAGCCCCTTCCAAGGCCGCGGTACAAATGCCGAACTTGACTTCATAAGAATCCAGTTCGCGCCAACCATCTGCATCGCAGTAGTAATGCTTACCCTTGACCGTCACCGAGTCAATTTTGTTCTTGTTTTTGTCCCAGCAGACTCCAATCTTGTCTTCGAGACTGGTCGTTGAATGCCAGGAAGAATCATAGCAGTAGTAGGTGTAACCATTCAATTCCACCATCTTGTACTTGTTAGACGCATTACATTCGCCTCCAATATCGCCAATTTTTGCACTACGCCAACCGGTAGAATCGCAGTAATAGATCGTTTCCGATTCAGTCGTATCGAGGATCCCCATCTTCTTTGTATCGCAGAGTCCCAGTTCCGCTTCGAGGGCCGAAAGCTTATTCCATACAGAATCTCGGCAAATGTACTTGTCCGAACCATACGCACGGATTTCACCACTGCGCTTGGACGTACATTCACCGCCCAGGTAATCATCCTTTGTCGCATAGCGCCAGGTGGTGCTGTCGCAAATGTATCCGTATCCGTCAGAGGAATCGATCACGCCCTGCTTCTTGGGCGAGCAAATACCGACATCCTGTTCCAAGCTAGAGAAGGCATCCCAGCTATCGCCGCGGCAGACATAGGATTTTTTCTTGAACTTGAATTCGTCATACATCTTGGAGCTGTCGCACTCGCCGGCAAAATCGCTCAGAACCGATTCACGCCAGCCAAGTGAATCGCAAGTGTAATAGTTGTAAAGCGAGTCATACCCAAAATATGCATCTTCCTTCATATAAAGGGTCGAATCGATAGTGCCATAAAGGTCGGGTTTGCAATAGCCCAACTTTTTCTCGGTCGACGTCAGTTCACGCCAAGCGCCGTCTTCGCAAGCATAGTAAACGCCATTGAACAAGTAAGTGGTATGTTCGTTACTACTTGTACACTTGTCCTTGGAATCCGAAATATCGGCAAGATTCCATTCGTTATACTTACATATGTACATGGAATCGTGGTAGACACCGTACGTGCCATCTTCTACATGGCTGCAATTGTTCGTAAAGTCATCCACCCAGCGCGTACCGATGCAGCGGTAGTCCGACTTCTTGCTCATGACATAGAAAGTCCTCAACGTTCTTTGACTAATGGTATCACAAGTCGGAAGGTCGTCCACCGTCGGAACGATATAGGAATACTTCAGGCAACGGAGCTGGTAAAAATCACCCAAGCCCGCCGGCTTAAACGAAACGGAACGGCCTTTAACAACGGCCACCACACTGTCGCCCGCCAAATAATAACCAGCATCATCCTTATCTGAACAGACAAGGCCATTGAAACTATCAAAACAATAGCCACCCCTCGGAAATCCGAAAATGGAATCCAATTCGCTATATTTGCCAAGGTAGCGCATGGTTCCCGACCAGTCATCTTGGCTCGGAACAGAAAAACCGCTGGGGCACTTGGGTGCGCCAGGACTGTACAGGCGGCCATAGGTATAGCAATTTTCGGGATTGTCATCGTAACACATGGAATTGCCCGAATAACCGATTTCGGTGGAATTATCTTCCAGCCAGATATAAATCCCGAACTGGACCGTATTCATGTACGAACCGATGCTGGAATTGTAAATTCTGTCCCTAATGACCGTAGAACCAGACACCTTGCTGTCAACTTCAATTTCCTTTGCAGGGTCTTCGTCCAATTCAGGATCGTCAGTCGTACTGGAATTGCCGGAATCACCACAGGCACAAATCAAAATGCCCGTACAAGCAAGTACAAAAAGACTCTTAGCATTTTGAAAAACTCTCATGTTATCCTCTTCAGTTTGTAAACAGAAAGTAGCAAAAAGGAATTATTCTGTCAAAGAAAGTTCACATTCCCAAAGGTTTCCGGGCAGCCCGGCCGCGCGAATCTTTGAAAAAGGGCGATATATTTGTATATTTGGGTTAAACAAGCACGGGGGTGCTCTGGTTTGCCTCGCCTAACGCTATTTGCGTTAAGCTCGCCCTACGGGCCTTGCGCTCACTTCGTGAGCTTAAGGGCCTAAATGCTCGCTAGCTCGCATTTAGTCGACGAGTCTCAACCAGAGCACCCCCGGTGCGAAGCACACGGGGGTGCTCTGGTTTCGACAGGGTTACCGAAGTGTTAGTTGCAAGCCGAGGTCTCAGACGAGGGCACTCGTAAAAAAGTCTGAAAAAAAATAAGTGCTGACGAAAACTACGCACTCGCTGCCTAATTAACGGCAACGCCGGGCCTCATTCCGCTCCCATCGGGGTGAAAGTCCGGACGCAATATGGGATAGGATTCTTGCATGCCTGGGGCTAGAGTCCGAGATTCACTAGGCTGGTCAAAGTCCGCGCCGACCTTCTTGGGCGTAGATTAGACGAGACCTTAAATACGAAGGGAAAGCTTGTAGGAACGTGCATGGACGTGATTTTGGACAGGGGTTCGACTCCCCTCACCTCCAGAACAAAAGAAAGACTCACGATAAGTGAGCCTTTCTTTTTTATACGGGTTTATGGAATGGATTAGTCGAATTCACCATTAGTGAACTCAGGAGCATCCGGACTCCCTTGCAAAAGAGATGTTTGGACCATGTATTCGAGCACATCCATTTTCGGAGTGACATATTCCTTTTTCTTTTCCATATTTTTCCTTTATTCTTCTTCAAGACCAATAAAATCCTGATTAACGTTATCAGATGCTTTAGGACTACCTTGAAGCAGATCCATATGATGGTTCATTACAATCAACTCCATCGAAGGTGCCTTATAGGCCTTTTTGGGGTTGATATCAAAGGAATTGTCTTTTGCAATATTCATTGTTTCTCCTATTTCCTTATAACTTTTTTACCATAATAAGCTTTGTGTACATTGGGCTTGCCATTCAGCTTGCGGCCCTTGATGTCATAGCTGGGCAACATCCTGAATTCGCCTGTACTCGTATTGAAGCGTCCAATAACGGTGGTATTCTCGCCGACTTCGTCATCGTCTTCAACGATATCGATTTCGTCAGGATTATCTATCGGGGCAATGTACTCGTATGCGTGTGAGAAGCCATTCAGGCTCGGCCTTCCGCTAGCCTGCTTCGGCTCAGGCTTCAACAAGTATGCTCGCAGAGGTTTAACGCTCACATTCGCACCAGCTTTCACAAACTGATTGTCCTTAAATCCATAGACAAGAGGATTTCCTTCGGGCCATTCCTGATAAGAAAGCGTTCCAATGAATTTCCAGTTACAGTCTTCGGCCATCGCGATGGGTTCAACAGTCTTTCTCAGTGTCACGCCACCACGGACAACCATTTTGGGAACGTCCATCACAACCAAGTAAGGCGTATTCGCATTGACATCAATATCGCGACCAATAGAATCCAATGTCCAGAATCGTTTCATACGGACAACCCAAGTTCCATCATCTTTCTGCTTGAAGCCGTTAAAGCGAAGCACCTTCTGAACGCCCGTTAGGCTATCAGCCTTAAATTCGGCCGGGAAAACTATCGTAGAGTAAATTCCCGTCGTGAATTCACGAGCGAAATAAACCGAATCCACATCAATATCTTCAAGTATGTTCAGAGAAGCACCCTTGTCTCCATCAGTAACCATAGCCAGCTTATGAATCTTTTCAGACTCTGTCCAAAGATGGGCGTCATCGAAAACAACCGCAACAGAGCCTCCTTCAGAAACAGGCTTTTCCATCTCGACTGTCAAATCAAGACCGGCCGCATTATCAGTTTCTCCAGACTCAAAATCAACCAGCAGATATGCCGTATTGGTATAGGTACCAATATCTACAGGTTTGCCATCTGCAGAGCCTTCGTAAGTGTAGAAAGCTTTTCCAACAAGAACCATATGGGCGGAAAGAGAAAGTTTATCACCTTTGCGAGTCGCAACGGTTCCTGACACTTTTATCGAGCCCAAATTTGCACTATTTGCGCTAGTAATGTTAAGCTTGCCGTGAATATTGTGACTATAATTTTCATCCTTGCCGCCATCATCATACACCTTGAACGAGGTCACGTTTTCTGGCACACAGACGTCAGTCGTTCCACTTGTCGGTACCTTCACATAGAGATCATTGATCGCAGAGAACTTCGGTGTAACAGTCACAGAATTTGCCGGCATCGAGAACGTGATTACCTTTTCTGCAACATTGGAATACCAATGGATATCCTTGTCCAAGGCAATTGCATTTCCATCTTCATCCTCGACAGAGACGCCATCGAACAAATAGCCATCTTCAGCGGATGCTGTTAAAGAGACTATTTCTCCTGGAGAAGCAAAATTCTTATCGCTAGTCATAATACCGCCCGTGACCTCAGCAACATCGATTGTCAAACGAACAAGCGATACTGTCAAGTCAAGACCGTCCTTTACAGTACTTACATCGGAATAGAAGAACAAGGTCAAATTACGACCCGAACTCCGAACCGTTTCAACACTTGCTGTTCCTGTAATCTGATTACGCACAATATTGGCATTTTTATCGGCACCATCATATACGCTCAAATAATCATAAATTTTCGTCTCAGAATACGGATTCTCGGTAACCAATTTTCCACTCAGTTCAAGGACATAGCCCTCGGGCGCTGTCAGCACGAGAGTTCCGCTGCAATTAAGGCTGTAATCATTGTCCTTACCACCGTCATCATACACCTTGAACGACTTCACATTTGCTGGAATTTCGGCGTTAATCTTTCCCGTTGCTGGCATATTGATATAGAGGCCATCAGTACCCATTGCGGTCAAGTTTTTCGTAAAGCTCGGTGTAACGATTACGGAGCTTCCCGGCATAGTGAAGTTAGCCCTGGCTCCCGAATACCAGCCACCATTGACACTAATTTTGTTATTGGAGGCATCCCTAACATCAATATCCCTGATTAAATAGCCTGTCGTATAGAGCCAGGAAAGATTGACAATAGAATCCTTGGCAGCCTTGGTTTTGTCACTCGAAACACGACCATTTGCGGCATCAGCAATTGCTATACCATAGGTTGTCAATTCAACAGACACCTTCAAGTTTAGGCCTGAATAAGTTGTCGAACCATCCGACTTGAAACGGAATGTCAGACTTTCACCAGAACTTGTTATAGTGTTGATAGCATATGTCGAGCCATTTGTCGTACTTGTTCCACCAAACAATTTGGTTGCACTTGTATTTTTTCCATCATAAATGTAGAGAGAGTCACTCCCCTTTTGCAATACAATGGAGCCCGTCACGACAAGATGGTGTCCTCTAGGAGCGTTAAGAGTCAAAACGTCATTACTAGAGTTTTCATATTTACCACTCTTACCACCATTATCGTACAAATTAAACGATTTAATATCGGAAGGAATACTTACATTCGCATTGACATTCCTTGGCATATCGAGATGGATTCCGCCTTCAGCAGTCAAATTAGTTGTCCATGTAGGATAAACATTTACATTACTTGCAGGCATTGTGAATACAGCTTGATCAAAAGAATGCATCAGAGCAACAACTCCAAGACCACTAGCATTGACGTAAGTGGCTTCACTCAACCTATATCCCGAAACCGGAGTTCCATTTAGAGAAACTTTCGCTCCATTCGTAGCCTTTTCCACATCGCTAGAGAGCGTACCACCAGTAGCCTGATTAAGCGTAATAGAATAATCAATCTTTTCAAGCGTAACGGTCAGATCCAAACCTGCATAATGTTGAGTTCCATCCGACTTAAAGCGCAAAGTCATATGACGGCCAGAGCTCGTAATGGCGCTAATATTTGTAGTATAAGTCGGATTATTGCTATTTGCAGAACCGGTTATTGTAAGCAAACTCTGCGCTTTGGTATTTTCTCCATCATAGACATACAGGTATTCGTAGCCATTTTCCATAATCGCCGAGCCTGTTAGTTTCAAGCGATATCCATTAGGAGCCGCAAGAGTCAAGGTATCATTACTATTAGCCTCATAAACACCATTCTTGCCGCCATTATCATAGACCTTGAAAGATTTAACACCCTCAGTAAAACTTGCGTCAAAATTCTTATTCTTCCGCATATCAAGGTGTAGGCCACCTGCGGCGGTAAGATCATTCGTAAATGTCGGAGTTATAACCAAATCCTTTGCCGGCATGACTAATTCAGAAACGCTAAACGAATACTGCGAGACTTTAACGGTATTGCCAGACAAATCTTTGGCAACAACATCTTTCAGCAAATACCCGCTATTAGGCGCTGCAATTAAAGATACTGTATCGCCAGCATGAAGTTTTGATGTTTTTGTAGCCATCATGCTTCCATTTGTAGCGTTCTTTATCTGAATGGCATAGTCAAGCATGATGACTTTCGCTGTCAAATCAAGACCATCAGAATTTCCGCTCGAATTTGAATTAAACACAAGCGTCATTGTATTACCGGTACTACGAAGTGTTCCAACAGAAAGCCATGAAACATTACTATGAGCACCACAGTTCTGACTAGACCAAGATATTCCCAATCTGCAGGACCAGCTACTGCTGGTTGCGCTACATCCGTATTTTTCATTCAAAAGCTTCGATGCAGAAGTCGATGAACCATCATATACACTCAGGTTATCCCCTTCATCACATGTATTGGCATACCAATGACTCGAGTGTTCACATACAGCAACATCATAACCCGTTGCCCAAGTAATGCAATTCCATTTTTCTTCTGTTTTTTTGATATTTGTATTTATGCTTCCAGTCAGTTCAATAATACTTCCTACAGGAGCTTTCAATACAAGCGTGTCCGCATTATTATTGCTGTAAGCACCATTCTTACCGCCATCATCATATATTTTGAATGATGTTGTTCCAGACGGTATATTGACCGTAGCCTTTTTCGACAAAACCATATTCACATATTGATTACCGTCATCATCAGCATCCAACTCATTTGTGTTGATTTTACGTAACACAACGGTCAAATCAAGGCCGCCTGCAGTTCCGTTAGCTCCCGACTTAAAGTTCAGAGTCATTTTATTGTTGCTGCTCATGATTTTTCCAATAGAATACCATGCAGAATTAACATAGTCATGTGCGTCGCATCGCAATTTAAAGTTATAATCTACGTTGCAGCGCCACGATGCAGTTGTATTGACACATCCGTATTTTCCCTGCATAAGCGGAGTGGCAGAAACACTTGAACCATCATATACATTCAAGTTATCCTCAACATCACATGTATTTGTATACCAATGGTTATAGGAACCACATACAGCAACATCATAACCCGACTGCCATTCAAGGCAGTCCGAAGAATTTTCAACCTGGTTTGTGATATTCGTCTTTATAGATCCAGTAAGTTCAAAAATATACCCCGAAGGAGCAGTCAAAGCAAGTGTTCCATTATTATTATTGCTATAATTTCCATCTTTACCGCCATCGTCATAAATTTTGAACGACTTGACCGCTGCAGGAATAGTTATCGATTGTGTTCCAGATGCAGGAATGTTAATAGCCAGCATTTTTTCAGCAGTCGGTTTATTGGTAAATTTTGGAGTCACCGAGACATCACTATTCGGCATGGTGAAAGTTATTGTCGCCGACGTATTGCTTGAATACCATGGATAATCCAAGCTATAGCTAATCTTTTTATTTTCAGCATCTCGTATGTCAACAGACTCAAAATAAAATTCACTATCCATTGTTGCCGTCAAGGTAACTGTAGAACCCGGAGTAGCAACATTCGAGGAAGGCTGAATCATTCCACCCGAAGCGGTATTCACAGAAACAGTCTTTTTAGGAACAACAGTTACAGTCAAATCCAAACCAGAACTACTCCCGCTTGCATCAGAATGGAATGTAAGCCACATTGATTCTGCATTCAATTTTCCGCTTACATATCGACCTTTATCCAAAAGGATTCTTCCATCTGCATAATCCTTGACCGTCAAATAATCATTGAAATCATACATGCTTATAGAACCTTCCAACTGCAGGAAATAGCCACTTGGAGGTGTCAGACGCAAGGAATGCTCATAGTTATTGCTGTAATTACCATTCTTGCCTCCATCGTCATAAACCTTGAACGATTGTACGCCAGAAGGAATCGAGAAAGCCTCATTTACGCTTGTCGGCATATTAATGTAAAGATTTCCTGCAACATTCCAGTCCTTCGTGAAATGAGGTGTGACTGTGACTGGGCCTGCAGGCATAATAAATTTCACGGAAGGATTTGCAAAATTACCCCCACTAGTGATTTTTACCGTATCACCTTCATCATCCACAATATCAATGTCACTCAGCAGATATCCAGCCGATAAATTCGTCACATTCAACAGAACTTCAGAACCGATCTTTGCAGTGGTTTTGCCACCAGCTACAGTTACCACGCCACCTTCTGCATTAAAAATCGTAATGTTATACTCGTCGTTAACAACCTCCACATTCAAATCAAGACCAGAATATGCGCCAGAGGCATCAGACTCAAAATAGAGCGTCATATACCGACCAAGACTAACCATTTTTCCAATATTGAGAGAAGTGCCGCTTGATGTACTGCGTTTTTTGCCCAAAAGATTGCTAGAATTAATTGTGGAGCCTGAATAGACTTCTAAAGTATCTCCAGAAAAAGCAGTTGTCACGCTGCCCGTCAATTTTAATACATGGTTTTGAGGAGCTATAAGAACGAGTGTATCCCTATTATTATAGCTGTATGCACCAGATTTACCACCTTCATCATATATTTTGAAAGATGAAACATTAGCAGGAACAATGAGTGTTGCCTTGTGCTGATAGACCATATTCACGAAATTTGTGGTTCCATCATTTGCCAAATCCAAATTAAGTTTAACAAGAGTCACTGTCAAATCCAAACCAGATGAATTATATGAGCCATCGGAAACAAACTTAAGGGCCATTCGTCTAGCTTTACTATAAAATTTGCAAGTTGATTTACCCGATTTTGTCCCTAACAAGCTATCTGCATTAGAAGTACTTGAACCATTATATATCTGCAAATAATCGGAGCTGTTATTAGTATTGATATTTCCCGTCAAAAGCAGAATATAACCATCAGGAACAGTCAAATAAAGTGTTCCATTCGCATTGTTGCTATAGCTACCGCTCTTGCCTCCGTCGTCATACACCTTGAACGACTTGACGCTAGCCGGGATGCTCGCAGAGACAGTTCCCGTCTTGGGCATGTCGATGTAAAGGCCGCCATCGGCACTCAAATCATTAGTAAATACAGGCGTAACAGTCACATTACCATATGGCATGGTAAAAGTAGATGTATTATTATACCATTTTACGCTTGTTACATCCACAGTCTCGTTTTCAGAAGAAACAACGTTAATATCCTTTAAAAGATAGGAACTGTTCGAAGGGGTCGCTGTCACGGAAACAGTATTGCCCACCTTTGCTGAAGTCGCTCCCGAAACACTTCCACCCGAAGCTGTTTTATAAGTAATGGTATAAGTATCCTTCGCAAATACCGGCTTAATCGTCACGTTTTCACCCGGCATTGTGAACGTCCATGTATTGCCGGAACCCTTTGTTAATGGAATATTCGTTCCAGATGCAGTCGTAACAGTAAGACTTTTCAGTAAATAGTTTGTATTTGGAGTAGCCGTAATCGTTACCGAGGAACTCACATTCGCAGAAGAAACAACCGTTACCGAACCATTCGAATAAGAAGCCTTAGAAATGGAGAAGGTTTGCGGAATAAGCGATGCAGTAAGATTCAAACCAGAATATGTATTAGTATTGTCTGAATGAAACCAAAGAGTCATGACATTTCCAGAACTCGTAACAGTCCCTATATTTTCATCTACGCCACTTGTTGTACTGTACTTATACCCTAAAAGATTCGCGTCGGTCAAAGTGGACCCATTATAGATTTTCAAATAATCCCAAACTTGCGATCCATTTTCCGTATTCACTGTTCCTATAAGTTTTATTTTAAAACCAGCCGGAGCCTTCAAAGTTAAATATGCATCGCAATTATTCGTATAATTTTCAGACGATCCGCCATTGTCATAAATTTTAAAAGAACTTATGCTGCTTGGAATATTCAATGTTGCCGTTCTGCACAACATATCGACAGAAGAAAGATTGTTTAAATCAGTATAAGTCGGCGAAACCGTAACATTGCTCGAAGGCATCGTAAACTGCAGAGAATCTCCACCATAGCCGTCACCGACCATCTTTGCCTCCTTAAAAGGCAACAAATTTCCACTAGCATCCTTCACCTTGAGTGACGTCAAGAAAGAACCTGTACCTAAAGGTCTATCATAGAGAGAAACTTTTGCACCTGCAGCAAAAGCACTATAATCATCATAACCAACGCGTACGCTATTAATAAGATATGGATCCCAAATATGCATTGATGACGAAGATAAATTTACTGAATAAAGCGAAACCACAGAAACTTTAAGAACAAATCCGCTATTCGTGATACTTCCATCTGAAGCAAATTGAATAGCCATGCCCGTTCCTGTAGTATAAAGCGGATCAAAAGTACCCGGGGAGCGCGTTTCGAGCATACTCTCAAGATAATAACCAGTCAAATCTGTGTGCATATATTTTGAATTGAGGATTCGCAGTGTATCGCGATTATTCTCAATATCCATATAATTGTATGTTTCGACCTTAAGAGCTTTACCGTTAGGAGCTGTAATAGACAAATAACCACGACAGTTATTGCTATAATTTCCACTTACGCCACCATCATCATAAACATAGAAGTAAGTCACTTTATCATCAACGTAAACCGATAAGCTACCCGAGCAAGGAACATTGACTCCAGCTCCATTCGTCGAAACAATATCAGCCCACGCCGACTGACTCATCAATACGGCGAACAAAACGAACAAAAACACATGAAAACCCTTTTTCATGCTAAGCCTTCTTTATTTTTATGTGTGGAGTGTCTTTTTATTGCGATTTTTGCATAAAATGAGCCAGTTCTCTCCTGTAACTCAGAGACAACTAACCGCCAAAAAAGTGTGACAAAAATCACAAACATGCGGCGAAAGTTACAAAAATCTGTTCTTTTTGTCAATTTAAACACACAAATTACAAACAACGAAATACAAAAGTCATTTATAGACAATAAGATACGTTATTTGTAAAAAATATTTTATCAGCAAAATATTAAACAAAATCGCCTTTTCCCCACAAAAAAGACCCCTTGAACGCATCAAGGAGCCTCTAATTTTTTTTATTAGACAACTTAATTAGTCAAATTCGGTATTCGACACATCGCCCGCATCCGGTTGACTTGCCTGCAAAAGAACAATTTGTGCATTAAGATTATGTATAGTCATCTTCGGGGCGGTGTATTCTTTTTTCTTTTCCATATACGAAATAATAGAAAAATCCAGCCCTTTTGGACTGGATTCCTTTAAAAAGACATGTTTTACAAACCTTATTTCGCAAGACGACTTTGCTGAAGGGCTTCCAACTTAGCCTGAGCTTGGGCAATCTGTTCTTCAGAAAGCCCCATTTCACGCAAAACGGTCACCGTATCAGCTTCTGTTTCCTGGCGAGCCACGGCAACCTTTCGTTGTGCATCAGCAGCTTCTTGCTGTGCAGCAGCAACCTTTTGTTCCGCTGCAACAACTTTTTGTTCCGCAGCAGCAAGTTTCTGGCGGAAAACATCACCGGCGCTCACAAAGCCGTATTTCTGTCCAACACTTTTGAAAGCCATTTCCAACTCCTTCAAAAAATCTTCGTCGACGTACTCTCGTAAATATACATTAATTTTTCCAGAAGCAAAGAACCTTCGTTCTTCGACAATTTCTGGAAAGATTCCTTGAACAGCAACAATTTCAAACGCAGATTTTCCTTGTTGAACGCGTACTTCATTGCGGTAACGCCCATACCCGTCGCGACATCTTCGCAAGCAAGGCAATCACTGTCAGGAACGTCTGCCATGTTCACGAACGAGCACGCAAATGGAAGCACGCGGCCATGGAAGAATTCAGGGTAACCATCTTCAAGGTTCTTGAGCGGATTCCAATTTTCACGTCCGTTATAGAAGATAATCGCCATCGTCGGGAGGCCGTCAAAAACGCGATTTTCCTGATGAATTTTCATCACAGAGCGCACATAGCGCGCAATCTGGTTAATCGTATCAGGATCGCGCCCCGACTTATGTTCCACCATAATCCCCACCAATACGGGTGCACCAGTCAACACGTTGACGCGGAACGCCAAATCTGCATCTCCTGTTTCATCAACCTCGGAATACGAATCCGGAATGCGCTCCAGTGTATCAAGATTCACGGACGACAGAAACTCGCCCACATCACGATCCACCTTGCCTGCGAACCCCAGCAAAAGCCTAAGGCGATTGACATCAGCGAACAGCCAACGGAAAAAAGGATCATGTGCACGGCAAAAATTATTCTTCTTTTTGGTCATATTTTTTCCTTTAAATAGAGTGTAGTCTTTTATGGAACCCTAAACTTTTTCGGAAGGCTCCATTATATAACACGCTATTTTTGGAAAAAAGGTTCAAAACCACCCCATTCTCTTGTCCTCAATTGTAAAATAATGAAATTTTGTGCAGTGAACCTATTGACAATTGCCCAATTGTGCATTATATTTGTGTATGTAATTTATTAAAGCGAGGTTTATACATGGAAAACAACAGCAAACGCAAGGAGCTAACCACCCGTCAAGAAGAGATCCTGGAATACATCAAGAAGTATTCCAAGGAAAACCGCATGCCGCCTACGGTTCGCGAAATCGGCAACCATTTCGAGATTTCTTCGACAAACGGCGTCCGTTCCATCCTCGCCGCCCTCATCAAGAAGGGCTACATCAACCGCTCCCCCAGACTTAGCCGCGGTATCGAAGTCGTCGACAGCGGCAATAACGAAGGTGCCGAAGCACCGACCAATACTATTGAAATTCCTATCGTGGGCCGCGTCGCTGCCGGTACGCCGATTCTTGCCGTGCAGAACCTCGAAGGCACGGTCACAATTGACCGAGATTTTCTCGCTTGCCGTTCTGACGTCTTCGCGCTCCGCGTCAAGGGCGACTCCATGATCAACGCCGGCATTCTCGACGGCGACCTCATTTTCGCCCGCCAGCAAAAGACGGCCGACCGCGGCGAAATCATCGTGGCCCAGGTCGACAACGAAGCGACCGTCAAGTATTACCACCCCGCCGCAGACCATATCGAACTGCGTCCGGCCAACCCGCGCTACCGCCCGATCATCGTCAAGAAGGACAAGCACTTCTCCATCGCCGGCAAGCTCATCGGCGTCATGCGCAAGGTGAACTAGCCGTAGCAAGCCCGCTCGCCGGGTTCGAAAAACTCGCTTATAAAAGAAATCCGCCCTCGGTCGAACCGGGAGCGGATTTTTAATTTCTGACTTTGTCCGAAAAGGATTAATCTTCCATTTCGGCGAGATCTTCTTCAGCTTCCTTCAAGTCGTCTGCGTCCGGTCCGATAATATCGTCATCTTCTTCATCCAGGGAGTCGCCGTCCATGGCACCGAGCTGGTATTCCACCTTGCGGGCTTCCTTGGACTGACCGAGCTTGAGGATAGCGGCACATTCTTCGCAGAAGCCGAGGTGCTTGTCGACCCAGAATTCCGGAGACACGAGGTTGCGGTTGCAACGCGTGCACATCTGCGTGGCAGCTTCGCGTTCGAACATCTTGTTCTGTTCTTCGAGTTCCTTGAGAATACGTTCCGTCAGTTCTTCCTGCGTTTCTTCGGCAAGGGACGACTTGTGGCGGATCGCAGAGGTCGGCTTCATGTCAAGGTTCTTGACATCGCTGGACATTTTCTTCTTGTTGGAACGGTCTTCGGATTCGTCGACCTTCACGAACATGATGGTCTTGGAAAGGCGCTTGACACCCTGGAGAAGCACTGCGTAGGCGTAGTCCGGAGCATTCTTGGACTTCTTTTCGACAACCGGAGTTTCAACAGGCTGTTCGACGTTTTCGATAACTTCGACCGGCTTGGTGTTCTTTGCCTTGACAGCCTTCGGAGCCTTGTCAGCCTTGACATCGGGTTTCACTTCGGGCTTTTCGACCTGCTTGGGCTGAACCTTGGCAGGCTTTGCTGCCTTAACCGGAGCGGGCTTCGGAGCGACCTTCTTGGCCGGGGCCTTTGCAGGAGCGGCCTTAGCTGCAGTCTTCTTAGAGTCCTTCGCCTTCGGAGCGGGTTTAGCCGGAGCAGCCTTCTTGGCCGGAGCCTTCGGAGCCGGTTTTGCCGGAGCGGCCTTCTTGGCAGGAGCCTTTGCAGGCTTTGCCGGAGCGGCCTTCTTGGCCGGGGCCTTCGGAGCCGGTTTTGCCGGAGCAGCCTTCTTGGCCGGAGCCTTTGCAGGCTTGGCCGGAGCAGCCTTTTTCACTACTTTAGCAGGGGCCTTGGCGGGCTTTGCCGGAGCGGCCTTCTTGGCAGGCTTTGCTGCGGGTTTCTTTGCCGGAGCCTTGGACGATACTTTCTTAGAACTCATAGATTACTTCTTTTCCACGATAGTGATGTTAATAATTTTATCATTGGGTTCAATACGGCAAACGACATCTTCGCCTTCGAGAACCTTACCGAACACCGTGTGCTTGCCATCTAGATGGTGCTGCGGCGTCTGCGTGATAAAGAACTGCGAACCGTTCGTATTCGGGCCTCGGTTGGCCATCGAGATAACGCCGGCTTCGTGCTTCAAAGAGCTGATTTCGTCATCGATGGTATAGCCGGGACCGCCCGTGCCATTGCCGTCGGGGTCGCCACCCTGAATCATGAAGCCAGGAATAACACGATGAAAAGTCAAACCGTTGTAAAAGCCCTTGTTCGCGAGCTCCACAAAATTCGCAACCGTGTTGGGAGCGGACTTGAAATCAAGCGCCAATACAATTTTGCCTTCATGAGTTTCAATTGTTGCTTCAATAGACTTAATACCGGAGTAATCCTTGTTGAACACTTTTCCTTCGGCAAATCCAAAACTGAAGAAGCCAAGTACAAGAGCAGAAACAAGGGCAACAAAAACTAGAGGTCTTTTCATATCAACCATGATTGATGGTGCACATCTTTGATTTATATTGTTAATATAGCTTTTTTTGTCAAAGTCCATTGCGCATTTTCTATATTTAGCCCGAAAAATAGCAGGATTCACCCGGTAATTTCACCAGATAATCTTATCGTAATTATGCCGCAAAACGACAACATTAGAAATTTCAGCATTATCGCCCATATCGACCACGGTAAATCGACTCTTGCCGACCGCATGATTGAACTGACCAAGACCGTTTCGAAGAACGAAATGACGAACCAGCTCTTGGACGACATGGACCTTGAACGCGAACGCGGCATTACCATCAAGGCGCACGCCATTCGCATGGTGTACGAAAAAGATGGCAAGGAATACATTCTGAACATGATCGATACACCGGGGCATGTGGACTTCACCTACGAAGTCAGCCGCTCGCTCGCCGCCTGCGAAGGTGCCATTCTGGTGGTGGACGCAAGCCAGGGTATCGAAGCCCAGACGCTTTCGAACCTCTATCTCGCTCTCGAAAACGACCTGGAAATTATCCCGGTGCTCAACAAGGTGGACCTGCCGGGCGCACAGCCAGACCATGTGGCTCAGCTCGTAGGCGACTTGCTCGGTTACGACCCCGACAAAATTCCGCGCATTTCTGCAAAGACCGGCCTAAACGTGGACCAGGTTCTCGACAAAATTGTCGACGAAATCCCGGCCCCCAAAGGCGATACGGGCAATCCGCTCAAGGCTTTGATTTTTGACTCCGTGTACGATTCCTACCGCGGCGTGATCAACTACATTCGCATTGTGGAAGGCACACTGAAGGCGGGCATGAAAATCCGCATGATGAAGACCGGCGGCGAATACATGGTGACCGAAGTCGGAACCTTCAGTATGCACCGCGACCCGCGACCCGAACTTTCGGAAGGCATGGTGGGCTATGTGCTCGCAAACGTGAAAACCATTAGCGACGTGAAAATCGGCGACACGCTCACCGATTCGGCGAACCCTGCTGCAGAACCGCTTCCGGGCTACAAGGACATTCTGCCGATGATCTATTCCGGCATCTACCCCATCAACCCGGAAGACTACAAGGACTTGCGCGAAGCTTTGGAAAAACTCCGCCTGAACGACTCCGCCATCAGCTGGGAACCGGAAACCTCCGAAGCACTCGGCTTCGGTTTCCGCACAGGGTTCCTTGGACTGTTGCATATGGAAATCGTGCAGGAGCGCCTGGACCGCGAATTCAACGTGGACATCATCACGACGGTGCCGAACGTGGAATACCACGTATACATGAGCGACGGCACGATGGTGAAGATCGAAAGCCCCTCCAAGCTCCCGGACGCGAGCCGCTACGACCACATCGAAGAACCCTACGTGAAGGCGCAAATATTCACGCCCAAGGAATTCGTGGGAGCGCTCATGACGCTTTGCGAAGAGAAGCGCGGCGAATTCGAAACGATGGAATACCTCGACGAAGAAAAGGTGATCCTCAAGTATAACCTGCCTCTCGCCGAAATCATGTTTGACTTCTACGACCGCCTCAAGTCCGTAAGCCGCGGCTATGCAGGCCTCGACTATGCCCCGAGCGAATACAGACGCAACAACTTGGTGAAGCTTGACATCCTCTTGAACGGCGACCCGGTGGACGCCTTCTCGGTGATTATCCACAAAGACAAGGCACACACTTACGCCAACGCCATCTGCGTGAAGCTTAAGGACCTTATTCCACGCCAGCAGTTCGACGTGGCTATTCAAGGTGCCATTGGCGGCAAGATCATTAGCCGTTCGACCGTGAAGGCCGTACGTAAGGACGTGCTTGCCAAGTGCTACGGCGGCGACATTACCCGTAAGCGCAAGCTCCTTGAAAAGCAGAAGGAAGGTAAGAAGCGCATGAAGAGCATCGGCTCGGTGGAAGTGCCGCAGAAGGCGTTCCTCGCCGTGCTTTCGCTCTCCGACAACTCCACCAACAACGGAGATTAATTTGTTCTTGTCAGGACTTTCCAGAAAGGTTAAAAGGCTTCAGCGAAAGAATTCGCAGAGTCATGTCTTTCTGTTGTTCCTGTTCTTGCTGATTGTAGTTGGAGTCTCTTTTGTCGCTCGCATTTACGCCATTGCGCCCGTCAAGATTATGGATGCGTCGATGACACCCAAGTTCAAGGAGCAGTCCATTCACTGGATGTGCAAACTCCCCCAGTGCCTAACACAAGTCAAGGATCAAGACATCGTATGGCTTACGCTCAAAAGCGGCGAGACCATGGTGCGCAAGGTTCTTGCCATGCCGGGCGATTCCATCGAAATCACCGACAAAGGTCATGTGCGTACTCCGCACCGCAATTTCAAATGGAAAGGTGAAGACGCATTTATCCAGAGCAAGACCATTTACGTCCCCAAGGCCGGCGACACGCTTTATTTTGACAAATTGAACGAAGTGGAGCAAGACTATATTCTGGCTTACCTGCATACCCATGGCGAAAAGATTGCCATCAAGTCGACGCTCTGGCAGGGCGACCGCGAAATCAACATTGACCGCGTGGGTGCGACCAAGATTGCAAACCGTCAGGTGAGCCTTAAAGAAGTTGACTTCTTGCCGTGGCAGGACCGCTACCTGATTGAGCTTCAGATTCGCCAAGCCGAACCGGGCAACGCTCCCATCAAAATCAAGCGTGAACTATTCCGCTTAAAGCCAGCCAAACTTGAACTCTCTCCCCCGCACACGTCTTCTGCAGATTCTACCGCGGGCGATTCCGTCAAAGTCGCACACTTTGATTCCAACAAAGTAGTAAAGGCCGACACGATTATCGCCCCTGCAAAACCGGCACCTGCAAAAGAAGAACCGGAACAATTCCTGGACGAACCATTGAACATGATTGTCATCGAAGAAGACTGCTATTACATGACATGCATCAAGGGCTCCAGCTGCCCCGATTCCCGCGAGCTCGGCTTCTTTACGCATAACGACTTTATCGGGCGCTACCTAGAATGGCCTGACCGAATCAAAGTCAAAGTCATCTACCCCATTCAGCGTTACGCAAATCGCGCTTTGGACTATGCCCTTTCACTTTTAGCTCCGGAAGAAGAAGATTAGCCACACGGATTTGATTTTGCTAACGCAAAATTATATATGATTCCCAATCCGTGTGGGCAATTAAAATACTTCCATACAGTATAAAAAGGTCGCGATATTATCGCGACCTTTTGAATTTCTATTACCGATCGATTAGTCCAGCGAGTGAACCAGGAGACCGTCGCGGAGCTTCGGTTCAAACCAGGTGCTCTTCGGCGGCATGATTTCGCCAGCGTCGGCGATGTTCATCAGCTGATCCAGAGTCGTCGGATACATAGCGAAGGCGCAGGCGCATTCACCGCTATCCACACGCTTCACGAGTTCGCCGAGACCGCGGATGCCACCGACAAAGTCGATGCGCTTTGACGTACGCGGGTCGTCGATATCGAAGAGCGGCTTCAAGATAAGCTTCTGGAGAAGAGCCACGTCGAGGCTGTCGACCGGGCCGAGGTTCTTGAGGTATTCAGCCTTGAACGTGCAGGCATACCACTTGCCACCCATATAGAAGTTCACCTGATTCTGTTTTGCCGGACTCTGCATCTTGTCGAGGGCAACGATATCGAACACCTTCTTCATTTCGTCCATGAGCTGTTCCGGAGTGCGACCGTTCAAGTCCTTGAGTACGCGGTTGTAGTCGAGGATCTTGAGCTGGGTGCTCGGGAAGAGGATGGCGAGGAAACGGTTGTATTCTTCGTCACCGGTGTTGTTCGGGTTCTGTTCGGCGCGGTAGCTGGCGGCACGAGCACCGGCGGCGCTCCTGTGGTGACCGTCGGCAATGTAGCTCACCGGAACGGCTTCGAAGGACTTGCGGATGGCTTCGATTTCGGCGTCATCGTCGATAATCCACACGGTATGACCAAAGCCGTCGCCCTTGCTCACAAAGTCATACACGGGCTTGCGCTTGGTCACGGCACCGAACACGTCGAACTGACCCTGGTCACGGTAAGTCAGGAACACCGGACCGGTGTTGGCGTTGGTGGCGAGCACATGGCGGAGTCTGTCTTCTTCCTTGTCGGCGCGAGTCAATTCGTGCTTCTTGATAATGCCGTTAAAATAGTCGGCAGCGGGAACGCAGCAGACGAGGCCGTACTGTTCGCGACCGTTCATCGTCTGGCGGTAAACATAGAGGCAAGGCTTCTTGTCGTAAGCGATCACACCGTCGGCAATCATCTTGTCCAGGTTTTCGCGAGCATGCGCATAGACCTTCGGGTCGTAGGCATCCACGGAATCAGGGAGTTCCAGTTCCGCACGAGTCACGCGCAGGTAGGAATGCGGGAGCCCTTCGGCCATGGCCTTTGCTTCGGCGCGGTTCATCACGTCGTATGGGAGGGCGGAAATCGTTTCGGCTTCGGCCGGATTCACCGGGCGCAGCGCCTTGAACGGATAAATGTGCATCATAGGGTGTTTTCCTTTGTGTGCTGCTTTAATTAAAGCTTCGTCTTCAGCAATCAAGCTCTGGATGTAGCTTGTCTTTGCATCCAGCCACTTTTTCTTGCGATAATTTACAATAAAATAGGCCAGGAAAAAGAAGATTGCACCGCCAATGGCAGCCACAATCGTAATTCCGACCATAAATGCCGCCAAATGCCCTGCGGCATCGTGCCACAAGTGCGAAATCACGGAAATGCAGTTCTTGAACGAAAGGCCTTCGAATTCCGAAAGGAAGTCGAAATTGATCTTTTCGGGGTTTAAAATTTTGCATCCGATAGCGTAACCCGTGGGGTAAAAGAATCCGAACTGGGTAAGAGGGTTAGCTACGAAAGAAGCAACAATCCCAGGCACCTTCGGAAGCCTGAACAAGGCACAAAAGGCCACCGTGAGGATAATCGCTATGCCGATAGTGGGCCAAATTCCAATAAACACGCCGGCGGCAACTGACCACGCCACCTTCAGGGCGTCCTGGCGCTTGGGGAACATGCGGTTATAATAAATACGACTCAGTCTCTTGTACTTGGACTCGGACTTGTCGATACGCTTATGCTTAAAATGAATCATTGCGAGCCAAATATAGTAAAGTTTAATTAATTTTTCTATATTCCTATATTCCTGTCCAAATAGAAACCCGAAATAACACGACGTGAAAGAAAACCTTGAAAAGCGCCTCAAGCGGCAAATCATCGGAAAGCCGCACCGTTTTTTGGCTATTGCCCCCCTCGGTTTCGAGGCTACGCTCGCTTACGAGCTGTCGCTATTCGGGCTTGAGTTTCTGGACGACGAATGTGCGCCGCACGTGACCGGCGACGGGAAAGTCGAATTTTCCGCCAAAATTACCGAGGCTTGGAAGGCTGTCGCCTACAGCCGCGTCGCAAACCGCGTACTCATCCATCTTGCCGACTTCAAGGCGGAAAATTTCCGCGAACTCGAAAAGAAAGCCGCCGAAATCCCTTGGGAACTGTTCCTAGACGAAAAACGAATCAACATACATGTATCCTGCAAACATTCGCGCCTGTACCACAGCGACGCCATTGCAGAACGTCTGCAGAATGTCATTGAAGAGGTTCTTCCCCTCGACCACTTATTGCGCAGCGGTTCGCATCATTTGTATGTAAACTTCCTTGACGATCGCTGCACCATTTGGCTGGACCTTGCCGGCGAGGAACTTTACAAGCGCGGCCACGAACGATTCGTAAATGACGCCCCACTCAAAGAAACCATTGCCGCCGCCATGATTCTCGAGGCAACCCAATGCCTACCGTCGGAATCCTTCTGTCTACTAGACCTTATGGCAGGCAGCGGCACCTTCAGTCTAGAAGCAGCCTACATGGCAAACAGCCTCATTCCAGGTAAATGCCGAGATTTCGCCCTGAAGCACCAGCCCGCCTTCAAAGAGGCGACGTGGAATTTTATCATAAAGTCGAAACAAGAACGTAGAAACGTCTTTAAAATCATTACAAGCGACATTTTACCCAAGGCTGTCGAAATCATTCAGCACAATGTAGCCAGCACACCTCTTGCAAGCATCGATCAAGTTCCAGTTACGCCGCAAGTCAAGGATTTCTTCTGCTACACGGCCCATGAAATCGCCGAAGCCTGCCCAGACGAAACAGTCCCGATAATTGTACTGAATCCGCCCTACGGTAAACGCCTTGACTTTGACGCTCCCAAGCTTTACACACGCATCGGGCGCCGACTCGCCGAACTCGCCCGCGCCCTCAAGCAGCTAGGCAAGCCCCTTACCGTCGCAATCCTTGCACCTAAAGACGACAGCCGCCCTGGCACGCATTACACCTGCACCGCAAACCTGCTGCATGAATGCCCCGACTTATCGCCCAGCCGCAACGTAAAAGCCAAGTGCATTGCCACAAGCCACGGCGGCTTCAGCCTGAACACATTCATCGCAAGCCTCTAGAGATTTTCTCTCAACAAAAAATCCCGCTCATCGAGCGGGATTTTTCAATCATAAATTTTGAAAGAAGCAAGCAGAGCAAGGCCGCAGGACCGAAGCTGTACAAATCGTACAGCGAGAGTCCGAGAACGAAGCTATGCGACGCTTACTTCAAAATTTTACTTTCTCTTGCGGCGTTTCTTCTTGCCTGCCTTAGCCGGAGCTGCAGCTTCGTCTTCCTTCGGTTCATCCTTGACTTCAGGCTTCTTTTCAGCCTTCTTTTCACCACCGCGGAGATCCTTCATCTTGAAGGAAACATTCACTTCGGCAGTAGTCACCTGAGAAGCGAGACCGGCCGGGTCACGAACCTTGAAGCTGAATTCATCAAGACCGCTGAAGCCCTTATTCGGCATGTAGGTGAAGGAACCGTCACGTTCGTTCAGATTGATTTTACCGTTGCGCGGCTTCATCACCAGCTGTACAGACACCGGCTTTTCGCCATCCGGGTCAACCACACCGGACATCAGACCTTCGGAAGCGCTAACCTTGAGTTCTTCGCCTTCCTGAGTCATGTAAGTCTGGGCGTTAGCCACAGGAGCGTCATTCACGGCAATCACAGTGAAGAGAGCAGACTTAGAAGCCTTGGCGCCATCCGGGTCAGTCACCGTGAAGGTGATCTTTTCCGGCTTGCCGTTCCAGTTCGGGTGCGGCTGGGCAACCGTAGCGGTCTTCTTGAACTTGTCATACTTCACGGTCAAGAACTTGTTGCCAGTGAAGGTCCACTTGAGTTCATCGAAGCGATTGTCCTTATCGCGAGCAAACTGGTCGAGCTTGATCACGGCGATCACACCGTTGTTGTCGTCTTCCTTAATGGTGTGGTCAGGAATATCGCGCATAATCGGAGCGGCATTCACATGCTTCACCACGAACTTCACCATAGCCTTATCGGAGGCACCGGCCGGGTCCTTAGCAGTGAAGATGAGGGTTTCGTCACCGAACCAATCCGGCTTCTTCGGCTTCACGATAGCTTCGCGGTTGCCGTTAATCTGCACAGCGAGGTTCTTGGCGCCAGTCACGCCCCAACGGATTTCGTTAACCTTATGGTCAGGGTCAGACACATAGTTGTCAAGCTTAATCGGCTTGAAGGTAGTGCCCTGCAGGGTTTCCTGGCCAGGAATTTCCTTCACGATCGGCGGGTCGTTCACGGGCTTCACCGTGTACTTCACCTGAACAGAGGCGCTTTCGCCAGCCGGGTCAAACACGTTCACGGTCACGACTTCCATACCGTTCCAGTACGGGTTCGGAGTTTCAGCACGGAGTACGCCCTTCTCGTCAATAGAGAAGTTGATTTCATGCTTCACGGCCGGACCGTTTCTACCAGCCTTCTTACCCTTAAGAGCCGGGACTTCGTTGTCGAGTGTCCACACGAGTTCGTCGAGCTTGTTATCCGGGTCGCTTACGACCTTGCTGAAGTCGAATGGAGCGAAGGTCTTCTTTTCTTCGATCACGAACGGCTGCACCGGCTTGAGAGTCGGAGGATCGTTTACGGCAACCACTTCGAAGGTAGCCTGCGTAGAAGCAGAGGCTCCGGCGATATCCTTCACCGTAAAGGTGAGGGTTTCCTTACCGAACCAGTTCGGGTTCGGAGTCAGGATCTGGGCACGGCTACCCTTGATATCGACCTTCAGGTCCTTATTGCCAGTAACAGTCCAGCGAAGTTCGTTCGGCTTGTTATCCGGGTCTTCAGCAACCTTGGAGAGGTCCACAATTTCGAAGCGTTCCTTTTCCTTGACTCTCTGGCCAGCGATGTGCTTCACGACCGGCGGGTCGTTCACCGGAGTCACTTCGTATGTAATCTGCTGAGATGCACGAGCGCCTTCCGGGTCATACACGTCGATCTTGATCTTTTCGGTACCGCTCCAGAACTTGTCCGGAGTCGTAACGACGAGTTCCTTCTTGGCATTCACGAAGGCCTTGAGAGAACGGGCCGGAGCAACTTCAATCTTCAAAGCGGAGAGCGGATGATCCGGATCAGAAATGAACTGAGACAGATCGAGCGGCTTGAAGTGTTCCTTTTCCTGGATGCTCTGGATAGCGATTGGCTTGATTTCCGGAGCGTCGTTCACGGATTCAACCTTGAAGTTCACGGTCTTGGAATCGGAAGCGCCTTCCGGATCCTTCACAGTGAAGGTCACGTTGCGTTCACCATTCCAGTACTTGTTGTCAATCTTCACGCGAGCAATGTTACGGCTATCGATTTCAATCTGGAATTCGTCAACCGGAACAGGTGCCGGTTCTTCAGCCTTTTCATCCTTGCCCTTCTTACCCTTCTTGGCATGCTTCTTAGCCGGCTTCGGAGCAGGAGCGGCACCCACCTTGGCAACCTTGACGGACCAAGTGAGTTCAGAAAGCTTGTGGTCAGGATCGTGCACGAACTTGTTCAGGTCGATTTCCTTGAACGTACCCTTTTCCTTGATTCTCTGGTCCGGAATATTCTTGAGTACCGGAGCGTCGTTCACAGAGGTAATTTCGTAGGTAATCGTCTGAGAAGATTCGGCACCATCCGGGTCCTTCACGATGAGGACCATGGTTTCCGGAGCGCACCAGAAGTTCTTATCCGGAGCAGAAACGGTAAGCACGCGGCTCGGAGAAATTTCAGCCTTGAGCTGACGGTTGCCAGAAACGGTCCACTTCAGTTCGCTCGGCTTGTTATCCGGGTCCTTCACGTATTCATCAAGCTTGATCTGCTTGAAGAGTTCCTTTTCCTTGATCTTCTGGTCAGGAATCTTCTTGGAGATGACAGGAGGATCGTTCACGCGAGACACTTCGAAGAGCATCTTGTGGTTGGCAGAAGCGCCTTCCGGGTCAGTCACGGTGAAGGTCACCGTTTCCTTGCCGTTCCACTGCGGATCAGGCACAGACACCTTCACGGTGTTGTCCTTGAGCATGTTCACCTTGAGGAACTTGTTGCCAGAGACAGACCACTTGAGCTGCGAAGCCTTGTGATCCGGATCAGAAGCAAGATTCGTGAGGTCGATTGTTCTGAACACGCCATTTTCGCGGATGGATTCACCACGCGGAGCGCTAGAAGAAATAACCGGCGGGTCGTTGATAGAACGAACTTCATAATGAGCGGTCTTGGATGCCTTTGCACCTTCCGGGTCAGTGACCGTGAAGGTAATGTCGGCAGCACCGTTCCAGTACTTGTCAGGAATAGCAATGGTAGCAACATGGTTATGGTCAACCTTAACACTCAGACCAGGCTTGTTGCTAGCAGGTTCAGCAGCAGGTGCACCCTTCTTGCCCTTGGCAGCAGGAGCAGCGGCAGACTTAGCCTTCACATCGAAAGTCCACTTGAGTTCGGAATTCTTGTGGTCCGGGTCCTTCACGAGATCGTCGAGCTTGATCTGCTGGAACTGTCTCTTTTCGTCGATGGACTGGTCCTTGAGTTCGCGAACGAACTGCGGAGCATCGTTCACCGATTCCACCGTGAATGTCACGGAACGGCTATCCGTTGCACCTTCCGGGTCGGTCACCGTGAACTTCACCGTTTCAGAACCATGCCAGTGCGGGTTCGGCGGAGTTACAGACACGTTGTGGCTGGCGTCCATGGCAACCTTGAGTTCCTTGGCGCCTTCGATCTTCCACTTGAGCTTGGCCTTCGGGTGGTCAAGGTCTTCGACATAGTTGTCGAGAGCGATAGACTTGAAGCTACCCTTTTCCTTGATGGTCTGGTTAGCAATGTCCTTCATGACCGGCGGGTCGTTAATAGAGGTCACGGAGTAAGAAGCCGTAGCCTTGGCAGAAGCACCTTCCGGGTCGGTCACCGTGAAGGTGATCTTTTCGTTACCGTTCCAGAGCGGGCTCGGAGCCTTGATAGAAACATCGCCGTCGTTGTCGATATTGACCTTGAGGTCTTTGTTGCCAGAGACGTCGATCTTGAGACGGCCATACGGATGATCAGGATCCTTGATGAGCTGCTTCAGGTTGAAGGACTTGAAGGTTTCCTTTTCCTTGACATTCTGGTCATCAATCTTGCCGATGGTCGGAGCATCATTCACGGACTGCACGGTAAAGGTTGCAGTGCAATGAGCCTTGCCGCCATCCGGGTCTTCCACACGGAAGGTAATTTCTTCAGAACCGTTCCAATACTTGTCCGGAATAACGATCTTGGCCATGCGCTGGCCATCAACCGACACCTTCAGCTTCGGGGTGTAACCCTTCGGAGCACCCTTGGCCGGCTTCACGTCGAAGTTCCAAGTGAGCTGATCGAGCTTGTGGTCAGCATCCTTAACGATGTCGTTCAAGTTGATGATAGCGAATTCACGCTTTTCAGGAATGCTCTGATCCTTGATCGGCTTCACGAATTCAGGAATATCGTTGACGGATTCAACCTTGAAGGTCACCGTACGCTTGTCAGAGGCGCCTTCCGGGTCAGTGACCGTGAAGGTAATCTTTTCAGTACCGTTCCAGTACTTGTTCGGAGTCGTAATGGTAGCAACATGCTTCGGGTCGATCACGACCTTCAGGTCCTTGTTACCAGAAACAGTCCACTTGAGTTTGGAGTTGTCGTGGTCTTCGTCGCTCACAAACTTGTCAAGTTCGATAGGCTTGAATTCGCCCTTTTCCTTGATGGTCTGGTTTGCAATATCCTTCATGACCGGAGCGTCGTTGATGGACTTCACCGTGAACACGGCGTCAGACTTGGCGGAAGCGCCTTCCGGGTCGGTTACTGTGAAGGTCACCTTTTCAGAACCGTTCCAGTTCTTGGCAGGCATCTTGATGGTAGCAACGCCGTCGGCAATATCAATCTTGAGCTGCTTGTTGCCAGAGACAGTCCACTTGAGCTGTTCGAACTTGTGGTCCGGATCAGAAGCGTAGTCCGTGAGCTTGATAGAAGCAAATTCGTGCTTTTCTTCAATCATCTGGTCAGGAATCTTCTTCAGGGTCGGCACGTCGTTTACAGACTGCACCGTGAAGAGAGCCTTGGAAGTTGCCTTGGCGCCTTCAGGGTCAGTGACCGTGAAGGTGATTTCGTCAGCACCGTTCCAGTACTTGTTCGGAATCTTGATGTTGGCCACATGCTGGGCATCGATTTCAACCGTGAGGCCAGCGTTCTTGCCGCTAGCGGACTTCACGTCGACAGTGAACTGAAGATCAGAAAGCTTGTTATCGAGGTCACGAACCATTTCGCCGAGTTTGATCGGCTTGAACTGTTCCTTTTCCTTGATAGTCTGCGGAGCGACCTGCTTCGTGAATTCCGGAATGTCGTTCACGGATTCGACCGTGTAAGCGACAGAGCGTTCATCCGTAGCGCCTTCAGGGTCTGTCACCTTAATGGTGAGCGTTTCAGAACCGTTCCACTGCGGGCTAGGCGGAGTCACCTTCATCACGCGGCCATCGAGGGAAACCTTGAGTTCGCGGTTACCCGTAACAGTCCACTTGAGCTTGTCCTTGGAGTGGTCAAGGTCTTCGACATACTTGTCGAGTTCAACCGGCTTAAAGGAGCCCTTTTCCTTAATGGTCTGTTCAGCAATATCCTTCATGGACGGCGGGTCGTTAATAGACTTGATAGCGAGCTTGAACGAAGTAGAAGCCTTGCCACCTTCAGGGTCCGTAGCAGTAAGGGTAATGGTTTCGGAACCGTTCCAAAGTTCGGACGGAGTCTTGAAAGAAATTTCGCGAGTCTTGTTGTTCAGGTTAACCTTGATGTCCTTGTTACCTGCGATGTCGATTTTCAACTGGGAGAGATCGTGGTCGGCATCGGAGAGATAGTCATCAAGCATGACAGAAGAGAATTCATTCTTTTCTTCGATAGCCTGGTCCGGAATCTTCTTGAACACAGGAATATCGTTGATGGACTTGACAGTAAATGTCACCTGCTGCTTGGCAGAAGCACCTTCCGGGTCAGTCACGGTAAAGGTTGCCACAGCGGTACCATTCCAACTCGGGTCCGGAATTTCGATAGAAGCAACGTGGTCGTCACCGATGTTTACAGACAAAGTACCAGACTGCGGTTCCTTGCCCTGGTGCTTCACGTCAGCTTCCCAAGAGAGTTCGGAATTCTTGTGGTCGGCGTCCTTCACGTATTCATCGAGCTTGATCTTAGCGAAGGTCTTCTTTTCGTCGATGTTCTGATTCGGAATCTGCTTCACGAGCTGCGGCACGTCGTTCACGGAGTTCACCGTGAAGCTGTTTTCGGATTCGGCGCAAGCGCCAGCCGGGTCGCAAACCTTGAACTTGATCGATTCAGAACCGTTCCACATCTTGGACGGGATCTTAATGGTAGCGGTCTTGCCGGCAATGTTCACAGCAAGATCCTTGTTACCGGAAACAGACCACTTAAGTTGTTCGAAAGGATGGTCGGGATCCTTGACCAGCTTGTCCAGTTCGATGGGCTTGAATTCCTGCTTTTCTTCGATCGTCTGGTCCTGGACGTCCTGCACAAATTCAGGAGCATCGTTCACGGACTTGACGGTGAACTTGGCCGTAGCCTTGGCAGAAGCACCGGCAGCGTCGGTTGCCGTGAAGGTCACGGTTTCAGAGCCATTCCAGAATTCATTCGGGATCTTGATGTTTGCAGAACCGTACTTGTCGATATCGAACTTGAGGTCCTTGTTGCCCGAAATGCTCCATTTGAGCTTCATGACATCGTCATCGACATCGGTCACGAAGTCAGAAAGGCTAATGGATTCGAACTCGTTCTTTTCTTCGATGGTCTGGTCAGGAATCTTCTTGATGACCGGAGCGTCGTTAATGGGCTTCACCACGAAATTGGCGGACGTAGAAGCGCTAGCATATTCACCATCGGTGGCCGTAAACTTGATCTTGGCGGAACCGTACCAGTTCGGGTCCGGGATAATCACGGAGGCGACGCGGTTCGGATCGATTTCCACATTCAGGTCGCCTTCAGCCTGATCCTTGCCCACCGGTTGGATGTCGAATTCCCACAAAATCTGGTTCTTCGGATGGTCCGGGTCGGTTACGAAATCATCGAGTTTGATCTTTGTGAAAGACTTACCTTCATCAATCGTCTGGTCAGGAATCTGCTTGACTTCAGGCGGGTTGTTCACGGATTCAACACTAAAGTTGATCGTTTCGGAACCCGAGGCACCCTTGGTGTCGGTTGCGATAAAGGTGATATCTTCAGAGCCGTTCCAGTACTTATTCGGGATTTCAATCGTTGCTACGCGATCGGGCGAAATGGACACCTTGAGTTGCTTGTTTCCAGACACGGACCACTTGATTTTTTCAGCCTTGTCCTCGTCAGAAACATACTTGTCCAACTTAATCGGAGCAAACTTTTTGCCTTCGTCTATGGATTCGCCAGGAATACCCATAACCGAAGGAGCACTATTTTCTTCCTGAGCAATACCTACAGATGCCAAAATACTGACTGACGCCAATAGGGCAGCTACAGACCAATTTTTTCGTTTCATTTATGATCTCCCATAAATTTCTTCTTCCAATTACACCTTTTGCTTTCACAAAAAACGTACCGCCCCCGCTAGTCCGGGCGCGATTTTACGAGGTCAAATATAACGTTTTTAAACGTGATGAAACGCACAATTTCGAAAAAAATCCCCAAAAAGTAAACTTTGAATAACCAACAAATTGCCGTTTTTAAGCAAATTTAGGCAATTCGCTAACGTAAGTCATTGATACTCAACGACATACGGAAAGCCATCCAAAATTCTGTCTTCGGAAGGTCCCCCAAATTTTTTTGCTTTTCAAAGGTTATTTCCAGATTTTACAAAAAATTTACATTCAGCCGGAACAAAAAGTTCCAAAAGTATTCGTTTTCACCCATTCTGCAAATGACGGTGTCATACCAAAAATCTATTTTATGTCATAACAACAATCAAAAAACAGGTAAAAACATGAAATTCGTATTTCTCTGCGACGCCAACTACCTCAAGGGCGACATGGTCAACTTCGTGAACAACTTCCCCACCAATCACGAACTGGTGACCATGACTAGCGACGAACTGCTCCAGACCAAGTCCATTTTCGAAGGCACATTCGCCGTGCTCGCCGAACGCACCACATGGCAGAAGAACTTCAGCCTGTTCCGCTACTTTGGCCTGCTTCCGCTTTTGGAAGTACTCCCGCTGGGCATCGTAAGCCGTTCTCGCCGTAGCGAACCGCTCAAGGGTCGCACCCAGAACCGCAATCAGGAAATCTATTTCAACCCGAGTGCTACCGCCGAAGAACTCTACCTTCAGGTGGACAAGTTCGTGGCTGCCCCACCGGCAGGTTTCACCTATCCCCGTGGCACTCAGAAGGCCTAATTAAGGGACATGCAGCACAAGGTCTTAAATGACCTGTACAGGCAAGGCGGAATCACCTTTTTCGCTTTTCCGGGCGAAACCGAGATTCCGCTTGAACCCTTGCAGAACCTTGCGCTGGCGCTAAACGCCGGCGCGCGTTTTTTAGTGATTGATTTTTCCGGTAAAAACAGTCTCAAAGGTAATGCCCCTATTTCTGCATGCGACCTTTTCGAGCAAAAGCTCTCCCAAGAAAATCTGAACGAATTCAATTCCACTGAAAGCAATTGGACCATTACGGGCTCAAGGTGTTTTCCGCAAAACGACGACCAGTTCAGAAACTTCTACCACAACCTGCAACTGCTCAAGAAGGCAACCGCGCAGATTGTAGCCATACTCCCCCTGGAAATTAACGACCAGGAAGCTTATTACGCAAAGCTGGTTTCAAGACTAATCGTAATCGACGGCGAAAGTGCCGCAGAAGCGTCAGCCTTTTTGGAAGACCTCCCCCATTTCAACAAGTCAAACCTGCTTTGGCTTTTTCCGCAAAAACCCGACAAGAAGAAATTTTACCACGCCTACAGGGCAGTACGCCGTAGCCATTCCTTTTTTAAGGAAATCCGCTTGTGCGACTGGAAAAAGAAACCTGAAGAGTTCGCCAAGATTATCGAAAATCTGCACAAGTTTTCAATTCTTGAAAAGAACCCGCTGGATGGAACCTCAAAGGTTTTCAGGTCTATTTTCCCGATTTTGTTCTTGCTCGCTATTGCACTCCCGTTTTTCTTTGTGACCAAGACGGATCCGAGCATTTCAAATATGCGCGACCGCATTCACGAACGCGACAAGCTTTCGGTGGCCCCATCGTTCGAGTACACCTTTGACGGCAAGGAATCGATGCAGCGTATCGGGCGTTACGCCATAGGCCGTTTTAGCGCCTTGATCACGACCGAAAAAATGGTCCAGAAGTATGTCAATGTGACTCTGGAAGAAAACGGCTACCCCATCAATTCCTGGGAAAACAACGGAAAGAACATTCCGCCTGCAGGAACCGTAATCAAATTCTCCCGTCCCGACTATATCGGCAGCACCGCATCCGATTCCATTGGCGCCGCCTGGAAATACTGGACGTCAATCGTATCGGACAGTGTCGCCTACCTGACAGAATTTTACCACGAAGTGGCCACCTCGAATTTCAGACAACATAACGGCATCGATGTAGCAAGCCGACAGGGAGCAAGAATCCTCGCCCCCTTCGCCGCCAAAGCATGGACTGCCCGCGACGAGCGCGGCGGAATTGTCATTGGACTTGTTCGTCAAAAAGACGTCGTGATTTTCATGCATTGCGATCAGCTGCTTTACCTTGATGGTCAAGAAGTTATGGCCGGAGACCCCATTGCAACTGTGGGACTTACCGGACACACGACTGGGCCTCACGCCCACGTAGTTACTGGGCTTATTTCAAAAAATGGAAACAAAGTTATCGGCAACGTTAGATACAAAGTAATTGACCCGCTCAAGTGGTTTTACATATTCAAACCGACTGCCGAAGCAGTGGGTAGCAGACAGTAAAAGTGAGCCTAATCACATAGACAACCAAAAAGTGTTCTCTAAACGTTTTTTTAGAGCCGTTGTAAGCTATTTGTTACATTCTGAGCCTCGCCAAAACACCCCGTTTTAAATAACTTTTAAATTGGAATTAGGGATTTGGAATCAACAAAGAAAAAAGGATAAAAACAAATGAAGTTTAGAGTTCTAGCTCTTGCAACCTTTACCGCAGCCCTCCTTACCGGATGCTCCGGTGTCGTCACACCCACTGTTCAAGTAGCTAGCCACGACTCAGCTCACAATATCCCCGCCATTGACGAAATGATCGTCGCTTACAAGACGGATTACATCAACAAGTGCTACATTCCTGTCGCCAAGAAGCATCCGCCTGAAAATCAGTGCCAGTCCGAACTTTTCCAGATGCTCGAACGCAACTACCACCTGGACTACAATCAGAACCATGTGGCAATCGCCTCTAACAAGTTGCTGTTCAAGGACATAGACGCAAAGATTATCGAAATGTCCCGCAACGATCCTGAAGTACGTAACGCTATTCGCGCAGGCGCCTTCACCAGCACAAGCGAAATGCTCAGCTACTACCACGAAAAGTACCAGTTCGACACTCAGGTAGAACAGTATTAGGAAGATTGAATTTTATTCTTCGGTAAACAAAAGTCCTGCAGTCATTCTGCGGGACTTTTACTATATTTACGCCGCAATTAATCAGCCTTGGAGAATAATTCGAAAAGGCATAAAAAAGAGACAAAACTATGGGAAAATCACTCTATCAGAAGATTTTTGAAAGCCACACGGTAGCAAAGCTCCCGAGCGGCCAGTGCCAGCTCTTTATCGGGCTCCACCTCTGCCACGAAGTCACGAGCCCGCAGGCTTTTGCGCAGCTCCGTGAAGAAGGCCAGAAGGTGCTGTTCCCGGAACGCACTTTCGCCACGGTGGACCACATCATTCCGACCACGTTCCCGGAACGCAACCGCCCGCTCAAGGACGGCATTTCCGAAGAGATGTTCTCCCATATCGAAAACAACACCAAAAACAACGGCATCAAGTTCTTTGGCCCCGCCACCGCCGAACAGGGCGTTATCCACATCGTGGGCCCCGAAGAAGGCGTGACCCAGCCGGGTATGACTGTTGCTTGCGGTGACTCTCACACGGCAACCCACGGCGCATTCGGCGCTATCGCTTTCGGTATCGGCACGAGCCAGGTGGCAGACGTTCTCGCCACCCAGACCCTCGCCATGAGCCCCTTGAAGACTCGCCGCATCAAGTTCACCGGCAAGCTCAAGCCGGGTGTGACCGCCAAGGACGTGGCACTTGCCTACATCGCTAAGCTCGGCGTGAACGGCGGCGTTGGCTACGCTTACGAATTTGCAGGCCCCGTCATCGAAAACATGGGCATGGAAGGCCGTATGACCATCTGCAACATGGCTATCGAAGGTGGCGCCCGCGTCGGTTACTGCAACCCCGACGAAAAGACTTTTGAATACCTCAAGGGCCGTCCGTACGCCCCGAAGGCCGACAAGTGGGACGAAGCCGTTGCTTACTGGAAGTCTGTGGCTACCGACGCCGACGCCCAGTTTGACGACGAAGTCGAAATCAACTGCGACAACCTCGAACCGATGGTCACCTGGGGTATCACTCCGGCTCAGGCCATTCCGCTGAACGGCAACATGCCGAAGATTAGCGAATTCGAAGGCAGCGAAAAGAAGGTCATCTCCGAAGCTTATGAATACATGGGCTGGGAAGAAGGTTCCAAGATGATTGGCCGCCCCATCGACATCGCGTTCGTGGGCAGCTGCACCAACGGCCGCCTCAGCGACTTGCAGGCCGCCGCCGAAATCATCAAGGGCCACAAGGTCGCCCCGACTGTGAAGATGTGGGTCGTTCCGGGCTCCATGAAGATCAAGGTGGAAGCCGAAGCTCTCGGTCTCGACAAGATCTTTAAGGAAGCCGGTGCCGAATGGCGCGAAGCGGGCTGCTCGCTCTGCCTCGCCATGAACCCGGACAAACTCAAGGGCCGCCAGGTGAGTGCCTCCTCCAGCAACCGTAACTTCAAGGGCCGTCAGGGCAGCCCGTCGGGCCGCACCATCCTCATGAGCCCCGCCATGGTGGCTGCCGCCGCCATCGAAGGCTGTGTCACCGACGTCCGCAAGTACATCAAGTAACGCAAGGAGATTTAAAAAATGAATTCTATCGACATTGTTAAAGGTTCCGGCGTTCCTGTACGCGGCAACGACATCGACACTGACCGTATCATCCCGGCACGCTTCCTCAAGTGCGTCACGTTCGAAGGCCTCGGCGACAACGCCTTTGCCGACGATATCGCAGGCCTCGCCGCTCAGGGCAAGGTTCACCCGTTCCGCGATCCGGCCTACAAGAACGGCTCCATCCTCGTCTCGAACCAGAACTTCGGTTGCGGTTCCAGCCGCGAACATGCTCCGCAGGCTCTCAAGCGCTGGGGCATCCGCGCCATCATCGCCGAAAGCTACTCCGAAATCTTCTTCGGTAACTGCGTCGCTATCGGCGTGCCCTGCTACAAGGTAAGCCACGAAGTGGCTGACAAGATTCTCGCCTGGATCGAAGCACACCCGAGCGAAGAACTCGTGACGAGCACCGAAAGCCGCACGCTCAAGATGGGCGACGAAACCATCGAGCTCACGCTCGCTGACGGCCCCCGCGGTCAGTTCCTCGACGGCTCCTGGCACGCACGCTCCGCCCTCATGGCCAACGCCGACAAGGTGCAGGAACTTGCAAGCAAGCTGCCGTACATGCAGTTCCTTAAATAGACTAAAGACGAAAGACGAAAGACGATAGATTTTTCTCAAAGATCTTTCGTCTATCGTCTAAAGCGAAGCGTTCTTTCGTCTAAAGAAAAAAGCGTCCAGGTTCAAAGCCTGGGCGTTTTTGTTTCGTGTTCCCCTAAAAAAGTTAGTTTAAATGTCAAAATAAGCATCGAAGTATAAACTCTTCAGAAAGCGACTTTTTTATTTTGAATAACAACTTGACTCAACGAAACGTAGGATGATTGAAGGCCTACATAGGTCTTTTCTAAGTTCCATACCAATTTGGACAATCTTTTGAACAGGTTGAATTCCGTATGGAACCCTTGCCGTACTGACGTTCAAATGTTTTATTTATTTGTGATGTGCTGGTGTACTTTGCGAACACTCCATAAAAGTCTTGATTCAATTCATTGGAATGCCATTTGCAATACACTACTTCTTTTCCCTCGCCAATTTCATACCAATTTGGGCAATCTTTTGAACAGGTTGAATTCCGTATGGAACCCTTGCCGTACTGACGTTCAAATGTTTTATTTATTTGTGATGTGCTGGTGTACTTTGCGAACATTCCATAAAAGTCTTGATTCAATTCATTGGAATGCCATTTGCAATACACTACTTCTTTTCCCTCGCCAATTTCATACCAATTTGGGCAATCTTTTGAACAGGTTGAATTCCGTATGAAACCCTTGCCGTACTGACGTTCAAATGTTTTATTTATTTGTGATGTGCTGGTGTACTTTGCGAACACTCCATAAAAGTCTTGATTCAATTCATTGGAATGCCATTTACAATACATAACTTCTTTTTTTTCAATTTTTTTCATATCTTTTTTCGCTTGTGATTTTGTATTATCAGTTTTTTTTACAGAATCAGAAAAAGCATTCAGAATTTCAAATGGCAGCGCAAGCCATTTTAAAAGCAATATCAAGTAATCTTTCAAATCATTCGCAAAATTGTTTCTTTCACGAGGATTCCTACTTTTGAAATTTCTGTAACCAACTACAACAACCACAAGGAACAATAAAAATAATTTATATTTTCCCTCTATATTAGACTCATCCAAGAAAACATAAATTGATATTAATGCAAGAACTACAGCACCCGCAGAAATGCAACCTATCTTTTTTCTAAATCCAAATTCAGCAACCACAAAACAAATCAAGGCGAAAACAAGCAAGCCCCAAGCATCTTCAGATCTTTTTTTAGGGGAATCCTGTTCCTGTTTAATGACCAGATACTTTTCGCTTGCGTATCCTGTAATAGAACCATATTTAATCTTGCAAAAGCCGTTGCTGCACGTATCAACAAAGACTTCTGTTTCTTTTGGAAGTTTTTCAATAACCGCAGAGTTTACAGAAGAAGTTTTTCTGACATTCAGTACGTTTGCATCAACAATTGCCCTGTGAGAAGCAAAGGAGCAAAGTACGGAAAACAAAAGCATTGTTATAAAAACACGCATAGACAACAAACTACCTCACCTTTTTGAACGCACATAAAAGATTGTACTCTTCGCAAGATTGATTTTGACGAACCGTCTTTTCGTCAAGTAGAGTTAAGCCATTTTCAATCATTTCCCTTTTAAAATCAATTAAATATTGTTCCTTTTCAGTTTTTCCTGTCCGCCAGAAATCGGCAACAACCACAATATAAAGATGTTTGACATTTTTAATTCCCTTGAGTTTTTCTTCGGATGTGTTTGCGATTTTTTCCATACGTTCTACGTCAGCTTTGATGGAATCGACCTCGCTCTTGGTCATAATCCGTTTTGCCTCAATCATAAAAGCAGTGCCTTCATCAATAATTAAAGAATCAACGTGTTCTTTGGTGTATTTAACGGGAGCTTCTTGCCAAACAACTAAATCTTCATTATCAGATAAGGCTTCGTACTGTGCACAGAAATTATGAGTTAGATTTCGTTCTGTAAAACCGACGGATCCCCACGATGGGTAAAAATCCTTAAGGATATGCTCGTAACGATTCTTGACGGCATTCATAACCGGTTCAAGAATGTTGGTCTCAACAGATTTTTCATCAGATTCTACACGAGTCATCTTAAGGCACATTTCGTCGTTCCTGTTCGGATATAGCATTGGACCATCTCTAAACTTACATCTTTTTCATGAAATTGGAGCGTCCAGGTTCAAAACCTGGGCGTTTTTTTACACCATTTCAGCCTTGAGCTTTTCAGCGAGTTCAATCACTGCATCATCACATTTTCAAAACTGGTTTGAAAAGTAAGCCAATTTACAATTCAGTTATCAATTTTATTCAGAAATTCCGAATACTGAAGAATTGGAATTCCTGCATGACTTTTCAACTCTGTTAAATCCTTGTCACCGCTCACGATGCAATCTACAGGGACACTTTCCGCCATAGAAAGAATGAAGATATCCTTAATATCCCTGATGGGCGATTTTGCCTGGATGGTAATCGGAGTCCAATAGCAAACATTATCGACCATGTCTTGGAATGCTTGCCGAGATTCCGCAGAAATGATGGCATCGAATTTCGGTCGAGCGATGACGGTCTGAATTTCTTCCAACAACCGCTCGCTCATATACACATGAACATCGTTACGGCATAAAACATCAGCAAGCGTGGACAGACGCTTGCCTATCATAAAGGATATCCACAGGTTTGTGTCGAAAAGGACTTTCATTTCCCGTAACGGACCGCGTTGACTTCGGCTGCGATTTCTTCGTCGGTCATCATCGGAGTCTTGGGGCACGAATCAATGAATTTCTGGACAATGCTACGTTTAGACCGCACGGTCCATCCCATACGAGTCGCCAGAGTTTCCATGATGCCCAAGTCCTGGGTCGGTATTGTCAGAACTAGATCTTCCATATAAACCTCCCTTATAATATACATTATTCAAATTTGATGTGCAAACCCATCCTAGGTAGAAACCGCAAGTTAAAGCCTAACAGCCCTCTTTTTCACATAAAAACCAAGCAAAACGCTAAAACAACAGCCTATTTTGTCAACTACACCTTCCCGGCCTTGAATTTTTTCAATGTATTCTAAAAAAAACTACATTTCAACTCATGCTCTCCTCACCTATCGACAACATTCTTGTAGAAAAAGCGAAGCGCCAAATGCAGTTGTGCAACGGCGAGAACGTTGTCAAGACGTACAGGATTTCGCTTGGCAAGAATCCCGTGGGTGCGAAGGTCAAGTCCGGCGACAACAAGACGCCCGAAGGCGACTACACCATCGAAAGACACAATCCCAAGAGCATTTTCCATTTATCGCTCCGAATTTCGTACCCGAACGCAGAGCAAATCAAGGCCGCAAAAGAAGGCAACTACAAGCCCAGTGGCGACATCATGATTCACGGCTACCCGAACAAGATTCCCGCATTCCTCTTTAAATTCTGGCACAAGTGGAAAGACTGGACCGCAGGTTGCATCGCCGTCACGAACGACGAAATCGAAGAAATCTACGACGCCGTCAAGGACGGAACTCCGATAACCATCACGCCTTAGAAGCTGGCTTTTAGGGCGGAGCCCTACCCTAACAAATCAAGCATCTGCCGGGGCGTGACAACAACAGGTGTCTCAGGGAAATGCTTAACATTTCCCGTCACAAGATGCGTTTCGACTGTTTTGCCGTGTGCTAACGCGACTGCATAAAAAACAATGTCCTTAGGGTCCGGCATCGATTCGCGAATTTCAACCAAGTCAGATTCCATCACGCAAAGGCGATTGATTTGCAACAAAGTTTCAGCGATTCTTACAGGCGAAAATCCGAATTTAGGTCTGTTGAGAACAACCCTATATTCCTCAAGAATTTCTTCATTCAAAACAGGAACAATCCGCCCATCAAATACAGCCTGCAAAACGAAACCTGGAACAGAATCCCATTTCAAAAAAGCAGACACAAGAACATTCGTATCGATTACAGCATAAAGCTTCATCGACCATTCCTTGCCGCATCGATTTCAGCATTAATTTCGTCCAAGGACATTTCAGAAGCACCAGCACGAGCCGCATCGGCGGAAAGTTGCTGCATGGTATTCAGCATCCTGCCGGCCACTGTCCGGCCAGAAGCATCATAAAAAGCACGACGTTCTGCAACAAACTGCGGAACAGTTGCGGAAGAAACCTCAAACGGAATTCGACGTTCACGCACAACAGCACGAGCGAAGACATTAATAGCCGTCGTCATAGACATGCCGAATTCTTCGCACAATTCATCGAACTCTTTTTTAAGATCCGATTCCATCCTAATACTGAATGTTGTTTGCGACATAAAACGCCTCTTTAGGTTTCATTACATACCAAATATACACAAAAACACACCTAAAAGCAACCTCATTGATAAATTATGTAATTTTTTGGGGTTTTAGGGCGAAGGGGAAGCGGAAGCCCAATGGAGATCCCCGCCTTCGCGGGGATGACATGGGGCTGTAACGACCTTTGGACACTTGGCCTTTAGGCCTTAGTGTACATGGCCACCTTTAGGTGGTGGGGAGGCTTCCCCCTCTTTTTTATTTAAATTTCATAATAACCCATGCTCTCCTCACCTATCGACAACATTCTTGTAGAAAAAGCGAAGCGCCAGATGCACTTGCGCAATGGCGAGAATACCGTCAAAACGTACAGAATTTCTTTGGGCAAGAATCCGATCGGAGCGAAGGTCAAGTCCGGTGACAACAAGACGCCCGAAGGCGACTACACCATCGTGCTTCACAACCCCAAAAGCAAATTTCATTTATCGCTCCGAATTTCGTACCCGAATGCGAAGCAAATCAAGGCCGCGAAAGAAGGCAACTACGAGCCCGGCGGCGACATCATGATCCACGGCTACCCGAACAAAGTTCCGGCGTTCCTCTTTAAATTCTGGCACAGGTGGAAAGACTGGACCGCCGGCTGCATCGCGGTCACCAACGACGAAATCGAAGAAATCTACGCCGCCGTCAAGGACGGCACGCCGATAACAATTCTACCTTAATCCACTATGGATATCAAAGTTCTCCGAGCAACAGAAGAATGGCAACGTGCGGGTGCGTACAGCGTGCGCATCCAGGGCATGAACCGGCAGCACCACATTTCGCTCCGCGAGGAGTTCGACGAGCACGACGGCGACGGCACCAAGTACATTGTCTTGCTGGATGACGAATATCCGGTTGCCACCTGCCGTTTCTATGAAATTGACGCAGACACGGCAACCATCGGCCGCGTGGTCGTTCTGCCGGAATATCGCGGACAGAAGCTCGGCGCCATGGCCGTGCGCGAAGCCGAAAAGTGGATTGCCGAATGCGGCTACAAGCAGATCGTCATCGACAGCCGCATCGAGGCGGTCGGCTTTTACGAAAAACTCGGTTACAAGAGTGCCAGCGAAAAAACTCACCAATCCGGCGTCTTCGAATGCACTCGGATGAAGAAAATACTATCGCCCACGCCCATCATTCTTAGGTACTCCACATGACCACACAAGACTCAAACTTCGGAAAAATGTACCAGGTTTCGACCTTGAACGCGCTACTTCTGGGCTACACTCGGAAGGTCGTAGCGGTACGGGACTTGCTTGCAAACGGCGATACGGGGCTCGGGACCTTCGAAAACGTCGATGGCGAGATGATTGTCGTGGACGGCCACTGCTACAGGGCTTCCGACAACGGGACGGTGACGGAGACTCCCCCTGACTGCGGGGTACCCTTCGCGTCCGTTTCTTTCTTGAAGGGGTCAAAGAAATTTGAAACCGGCACTGTCGAAAGCATAAACGCGCTGAAGAACCTTATGGACCTGAAAATCGAGGAGGGCTTCGGGCTGAACAGCATGCACATGGTGCGAATTGACGGGTTCTTCGAGAAGGTGGACGCCCGCTCCGAAAACGGTTTGAAAAGCCAGCACGTGGAGCTCAAGGACATCCTCGACTTAAACCAGAAATCTTTCACTTTTTCAAACATCCCGGGCACATTAGTTTGCCTGTACTACCCCGATTACATGGCGGGAATCAACGCGACCGGGTGGCATTTTCACTTTATCTCCGATGACCGGAGTAAGGGCGGGCACGTTTTTAACATTATCATAAAAAACGGAACGGCCATTCTTCTAAAATAGAAATGCAGCTTCCCTGGGAAGCGTCCTTCGATACATACACCTTGACAAAGGTTTCCCAGAAGGATGTCAAGAAAGTGGAGCAGGAAAACCCAGCGGATTCCTAAACAAACAGGTTTACCCGCGATACCTGGTTTTATACCCGCGGTTCTCGGCAGGGCGCAAGTCGTTCGGGTACATCACGTCGGTGTAGATGTCTTCTTGCAGCTTTTTCACGAGCTTGTACACTTCCGCATAGTTGGCAATGCTGTCTATGGAAATGCCCGCATTAGTCGACCTTCCTCGCCCGTTCAGCGTTGCCGGGTTCGCCTGGGCCGAGGTCGTGATGATATCGCCCACGCCAAACCACTGGTCAAAAATGCCGCGGTGCAAATCTACGTGCGAAAGTTCCGCGAAAGGCTTTGACTGGTAAGTCCTAGCAAAGACACCTCCGGAAGCGTAGATTCCTTTATCCGTAACGATGTAGGCCTTATTGCGGTACCGTCTGAACGAGAGCAGCGCCCCGCCCAGGTAAATCCATACGGGCATCAGGTGGAGCGCCATGAAGGGGACAATAAAGTAGGCCACTTGGTCCGACTGGTCCGAAGAAAAGGCAGTCCCGATAAAGAACATGTCGAAAAATCCCCAGACGAGCGCGAACGGGAGCATCGGATTGAAAATGCATTCAAAAATGAAGCACCTCTTGTCGGGCTTGCCGGCATACAGGATTTTTTCATCTTTCCCTATCAGAAGCGTCAGTTCATTGTCCATATCACACCTCGATTCTATGGCTTAAATATATAACTCTAAAGCCTGTTGCGGACAGTTTATTCAATAAAGCCGGCGTGGAAAGCAACAAAAGTTTACAATTTATCCATGTTTTCATAAACAAATGTTAGACACTTGTTTTTTTTATAATATATATTGCAATACAGAGTGTTTGGCATTTTTTCAAAACTAATAAGGAGTACAAAATGAGAAATCATTTGCTTATACCGGCTCTCGCGGTATTGGCTATTGTTGCTATCCTCGCCGGTTGCGCAGGAACAAAAATCGAGCGAAATTCCGTCCCAGGCCTCGATATCAACGGCAAGAAGCTATGGATTCTTGTCGACGAACAGAAGGCATACTCCGGCTACACCACCAAACTCGATTCCATTTGGCAGCACGACGCGCAGAAAAACAATCTCGAAATTGAATACAAAAAGAACGAAGCTCTTGCTCTGGAACCTGTCAAACCCAAGTCTCTTTTTGAGCAATGTGGAGATTCCTACCTAATGCACACCTGGGTGTCTGGAAAATCTCAAACCACGCAGTACGATGCTTCCACCGGCATGATCATGGGCGGTTCCAGTGAAGTTGAATACACCTCGGTCATGTACGACTGCAGCACAGGCAAGGTCGCCTGGAAGGCAATCTTGAAAACAACCGGTCACGAACTTTGGGCACAAAGTGAGTTCGTCAAAGGAATCATCAAGGACTTCCACGAAAATTCAATCTTAAAAGAGGAGAAATAATGAAAAAACTAATCACGCTTCTGTTTGCAGCGTTCCTGCTCTGCTCTTGCGCTCCCGCAATTCAAAAAATGTCCAATTTTGACAAGGCATATCCCCTGAAGGGCAAGACAGTCGTTGTAGTTTCTGAATCGCACAAGGAAGTTTCCGATTTCGCAAATTCGGTGACCACCACTATGACAGACACCCTCAACACCCACGGCGTTGTGGCCAAGGCCTTCGTTCAGGACAAGAGCTCGCTTTCGTTGAGTGAAAGCCCTGTGGCTGATTTTGCCAAGGAACAGCAGGCCGAATTCCTCCTTGTCCAGAATTTCACCAAGGTGAATCTTTACAACGCAGCCCTGTCCAGCTTTGAAGAAGAACTGGTCCTGTACTCTATCGAAGAAAAGAAGCCCGTATGGAAGGCTTCTATCAGCTGGAACAATCCCATGCCCCTGGGTAACGGTCCCGGCGTGACAGCTGCTCGCCAGAGTGCCATGGAATTGCTGATTGCCGACGGATTTGTTGCCGCAAACCAGTAATTCATTTCACCATATAATTTAAGACGCCCGGCATTGCCGAGCGTCTTTTTTTAATTCTATTGCCAAAGCAATTAACTGGCGTTATCCCAAGCGGTTGTTGATGACGTTCCAGTCCACAATCTGCCAGAGTCCCTTGAGGTAATCAGGGCGGCGGTTGCGGTAGTCAATGTAGTAGGCATGTTCCCACACATCGAACGTAAGGAGCGGCTTGAGGCCCTTGGTGAGCGGGTTCTGGGCGTTACCTTCTTGCGTAATCACAAGCTTGCCCGAAGCATCGGCAGAGAGCCACACCCAGCCGGAACCGAAGAGGCCAGCACCCTTTGCCTGGAATTCTTCCTGGAACTTTTCGAAGGAACCGAAATCGCGGGCGATGGCGTCGGCAATTTTACCCGTCGGAACGTTGCCTGCAGACGGAGCCTTGAACTGCATGAAATACATGTAGTGATTCAGGAACTGGCCTGCATTATTGAATACACCGCCTTCGGCTACTTTGACGATATCTTCGACAGTCTTGCCTTCGAAAGCGCTACCCGGAAGGGCTGCGTTCAAATTATTGAGGTAAGTCTGCAGATGCTTACCGTAGTGGAATTCAATAGTTTCCTGGCTGAGAACTGGAGCCAGGTCACCTGCGGCATACGGGAGTGCCGGCATTTCAAATTTTCCGTTAGATTGTTGAATCATACTTTCCTCTTCTTTGATGGTTAAATGCTACTTTCAATAAATTCCTTGCGGAACGTGCCGTTACCGAGCAAAATGTCAATGGGCAACTTTTTGAATTCATATTCGTATGGCGGCTGTTTCCAGGCGAAATCCTTCGGATATTCGTTGAAAATGTACTGCAACAGCTTTACCGCCATATCAAAACTGCGGAACTTGTCGCGGTCGAGCACGTGAATCTGCGCTCCCCCGCAAATCTGGCCCGCACCCTTGTGGAACGTGGGCTGGAAGTAATTTTCGCGGAAATACACGCCCGGGAGCTTGAGGTCATTCATGTACTTGCAAAGCTTGACGGCATCGATAAACGGGGCGCCGAAAATTTCGAACGGACGCGTGGTGCCGCGGCCTTCACTCACGTTGGTCGCCTCGAACAGGCACATGCCGGGGTAAACGATAGCGGTATCGAGGGTCGGCATATTGGGGCTCGGCAGAATCCACGGAAGACCCGTCTGATCATACCACATCTTTTTGTCGTAGCCTTCCATGCCGAGCACGTAGAGTTCGCTCTTGGGGAAGCGTTCTTCCTTAAACTGCACCGCCAGTTCGCCAATGGTTTTTGCATGGCGCGTACGGATACTGTGCAGGCCCACGAAACTCGTGTAGTCCAAATCCAGCACCGGGCCTTCTTCGTCTACACAGTTAATGGGGTTCGGGCGATCCACCACAATCACGGGGATTCCAGCCTTTTCACAGGCTTTCATACAAAGGAACAGCGTCCAGATAAACGTGTAGTAGCGGGCGCCCACATCCTGCAAGTCCACAAGCAAAACGTCCACGTGGCTGAGCATTTCGGCAGTGGGTTCGCGGTGTTCGCCATACAGGCTATAAACGGGAATGCCCAGTTCGGGGTCGGTGTAACCTTCCCATTCGATCATGTTGTCCTGGGTGTGTCCCTTGATGCCGTGCTGGGGGCCAAAAAGGGCCGAAAGCTTAAAGAGTTTGCCGTCGTATTCTTTGAGCAAATCGAGAGTATAATGCAGGTCCGGGAGAACAGAAGCCGGGTGCAAAACCGCGCCGAGGCGCTTGCCCTTGAGATTTGCGGGGAAAACTTTTTCAAATTGTGTAAGAGCGAGAGTTACCATAGTGATTCGTTGGCAGTTGGCAGAACTTAGTCAGCAGTGATTAAGGGTTAGGGGTTAGACTACTTTTTTCAAGAAAATATAAATAAAAGGCGCCTGGCGGGGCCTGGAAACGAAAAAAAATCCAAAAATGGCACAAAGTGACAGACGGATTTTTTTATTTTTACCCTAGAACAAAAAACAACTAGGATTAATTATGGCTTATTTGAATAAAGTGATGCTTATCGGCAATATCGGCAAGGACCCCGTCATTAGCGCAAGCGCAGCAGGTCGCAAGCGCGTATCGTTCTCCTTGGCCACCAGCCGTCGTTATCGTGATAACAATGGTGAACAGAAGGAACAGACTGACTGGCACAACATCGTGGGTTGGGGCAAAATCGCCGACACGATGGAAACGCTCGGCGTGCACAAGGGCATGACCCTCTATGTAGAAGGTTCGCTCACCAACCGCAGCTGGACCGACCAGACGACCGGCCAGAAGCGTTACAGCACCGAAGTCAACCTGGACACTTTCCAGCTTTTGACGCCGCGTGGCCAGAATGGCGGCAACTTCCAGGGAGGCAACTCCTATAGCCAGTCCAACAACTTTAGCCAGGCAAGCGCCCCCTCTTACGATGCTCCGGCACCGGAAGGCGTCGACGACGATCTGCCGTTCTAAAAAATGAACCAGCAAATTGCAGATATCGCTTTGATGATGGTGCTCCCCCTGGGCATCACCTTTACAGCTATTCTCATGTCCGTTTCTGCAGAAACACGCACCAAGATCATGATGGGCGTGTTTTTGTCGTTCCTGATTGTGGCAATGGATTGCATATTCTTCTTCGCGAAGAACTCGTTCATCGCCTACAACTGCGACGGCGGACTCCTGCTTTCATTCGCAAGCCTGTTTTTCTTCGCAATCATAGGCTTTATCCGCTTTGACGACCGCGCGGCGAAGGTCGGAAACATCTTCCTCGCCTTCTTCATGCTGTCGGCCTTCATGGGAATCGCCTACTGGGACCGCCCGACGTTCATTCCGACATCGGACTACACCGCCGAAGAAATCGCCGCGATGAATACCAAGTACCAGGACTACATCGCATCATTCCAAAACGGTGAAGGTGGACAGATTCTGCCTAGTTCCAGCCAGATAGCCCGCCACAAGGCGCAAGCAGGAGGCCAGGCAAGCAAATCCAACAACGACGACAAGGACCTGAGCAGACTCGGCAGCTACTTGGTTGACGCAGAAACCGTCATCAAGCGCATGTACGACATTACCAACGCGATTGACGCTTTTGGCACTTTACCGTCTAACATTTCGGAATCAGAACGCGAAACCCGCAGCAGCCAAGCGCTTGCCATCAACAACAATGCAGTCGCCTTGAACAAGAAGGTTCTCGGGCTATTCCACCCGCATGAATCCAGCGACGCGCATAAGGAACTGATACAAGCAAGCGAATGCGTGCGACTCGCCGCCTACGCGCTCTACAGCTACACGCTCCAGGAAAACCCGGAGCAGCAACTGATCCAATACAGGCAGTCCAGAGACCAGATTGGCCAGATGAAAATCTACCTGAAGCGTTTCTGGAACGCCACTGAAGCTTTACAATCAAACAATCAACAACAAACCGAACAATAAAGGTTAATTATGATTCGCAACGTAGCCATTATGGGTGCCACGGGCGCCGTAGGCCAAGAAATCCTTTCCATCCTCGAAGAACGCAACTTCCCGCTGCAGAGCCTGAAGCTCCTCGCTTCTGAACGCAGCGCCGGTAAGGAATTCAAGTTCAAGGGCGAAACCCTCAAGTGCGAAGTTCTGAACAAGGATTCTTTCAAGGGGATTGACCTGGTGCTCAGCTCCGCTGGTGCCGCAATTTCCCAGGAATTTGCTCCGATCGCCGTCGAAAACGGTGCCGTGGTCGTGGACAACACCAGCTTCTTCCGCATGGATCCGGCAGTGCCGCTGGTTGTCCCGGAAGTGAACCCCGAAGACATCAAGCTCTACAAGCCTGAACTCGGCGGCAAGGGCATTATCGCTAACCCGAACTGCACGACCATCATGATGGTTGTGGTGCTCAACCCGATCGAAAAGATTTCTCACATCAAGAAGATCCACATTTCTTCTTACCAGAGCGCTAGCGGTGCAGGCGCCATCGCCATGGAAGAACTCAAGCAGCAGTACAAGGACATCCTCGAAACCGGTACGACGACGCACATCAACAAGTTCCCCTTCCAGCTCGCCTACAACGTGATCCCGCAGATCGACAAGATGACGGAAAACGACTACACGAAGGAAGAAATGAAGATGTACAACGAAACCCGCAAGATCATGCATTCTGACGTTCGTACGAGCGCCACCTGCGTGCGCGTGAGTTCGCTGCGTTCTCACTCTGAATCCGTTTGGTTCGAAACCGAACGTCCGGTTTCTGTCGAAGAAATCCGCAATGCCTTGAAGAACGCTCCGGGCGTGACCCTCAAGGACGATCCGCAGAACTATGTGTACCCGATGCCGCTCGAAAGCGCCGGCAAGGACAACGTGTTCGTAGGCCGTATCCGCAAGGACCTCGCCGACGAGAACAGCAACACGCTGTGGCTCACCGGTGACCAGATCCGCAAGGGCGCCGCCCTCAACGCCGTGCAGATTGGCGAAATCTTGGCCAAGGGTGTGTAATTCGAAAGATTGCGCGACTGCGCAACTTTCGCTTTAGCGAAAAACATTTAAAAAGCCGTCCTGCAAAGGACGGCTTTTTTGTATTCAGCAATTTTTTAGCAAGTTCAAACTAGCGAAGAAGCGTCCTCGACAGAGCCTTGCCGTTCTGTTCCAGAACAATCAACGCAACGCCTCGAGCATCTACGGCACCACTCAAATTCACTTGATGCACGCCTTCGCTCATTTTGCCAAGCGAAACAACCTTCTGCAACACCCCCTTCAAATTATACACCTTGACGTTCGTCATTCCCGAACGGGAAAGCGTTACCATAGCTTGCAGGTTTCGGCGGTTTCCATATAGTTTAAGGCCATTAGCGCCCTTCACGGCTACCACGTTCGGCTTCGCAATTTCAATCGGAGGACCATCTTCGATAATTTCGGGAAGCACTCCTGTCGTAAACACAAGGTGCGGGAAGGAGAGCGTATCGTTCAAAGTCCAATACTTGTCGAAATCAGTCCAGTTCTTGTATAGAGACGCATTCTTCATTTCAGTAAACGCAACGCCGTCTACCGTTGAATCCGTTCCAAACCCGCAGCCATCCTTATTGTAAAGGGCATTTTTTACAGATCCGTCGTTTCCTGCCACAAAGCAGCCGGCACCATAAAGTTCAGCGCCGCTTGCAACAGTCTTTCCAGCAAAGAATACGTTTTCAATATTCTTTCTATTCGTACCGACAAATCCAGCAGGTTCAACCTTACCAGAAACCTTTCCCGTAGCATAGGCATTCAAAATGGTTCCACTGTTACTCGAAACGAAACCAGCGCCTGTGTATTCACTGGTGACATTTCCCGTAGCGTAGGCATTATTGATTTGACCTTCATTGGAACCGACAAAGCCGCCCGCCGTATACGACACATCATAACCTGTGATTTTTTCAAGAGATCCAGTCGCATAGCAATAGTAGATATTGCCCTTGTTCACGCCGACAAAGCCGCCAAAAACAGAATACGAATGCACATCACCCGTCGCATAGCAATTGAGAATTTTTCCTTTATTTACTCCCACAAAGCCGCCAGCATGCATGCCACCAACGACTTCCCCGCTTGCGAAACTATTCGAAATAATACCGGTAGAGTCATTTTGACCGACAAAGCCACCATAAGTATCACCGGATCCCTTATTACCGTTATTCACATGGCCCGTCGCATAGCAACTATCGATTTTGCCGCTATTGCGGAATACAAATCCTGCCAAATTGTTGAACGCATCAACATTTGCTTTCGAATACGAATTCAATATAGTGCCGACGTTGTTCAAAGCGAAACCAGACACAAGTCTCCCAGGGAATGAATCGGCAGAAACCGTGCCTTCCATACGGGAATTCTTGATGATACCAGCATTGTGAACAACGAAACCGCTAGAACTATCGGAATGAACATTCGTCTTGGCAAAGCCGTTTTCGATGACCCCAGTCGTATCGTTCGTTCCAACAAAACCAGCCGCACCACGGTATTCACCAAAAACAGTATCGGCATCGACACTGGAATTCTTGATGGTTCCGCTATTATACCCAACCAGGCCAGCCGAATTGTCATTCATCGAATAAATTGAACCATGAGAAACACACGAATCAATCGTTCCCGTATTATATCCGGTCACACCGCCCAGATAACGGTTTCCATGTTCAAGAATTCCATTGATTTCAGCAGAAACAATTAGGCCTTCATTGTCACCGGCAACTAAACCAAGTTTTTGTCCGTAATAAGTAGACCGCATGTCGGCATCGACTTTCACGTTACGAATAACCGATTTTGTTCCGGTATTGCTACCGACAATACCGCCGACACTTACACGATCATTAATGCCATAAACGACGCCACTAAAGTCTACATCTTGAATGATGCCGTTTTCATTAATACCCACAACACCACCCGTACTAACCGGGGCGCGCACCGTATCACGCTTGAGCTCAACATTTTCAATCAAGCCAAAATTCATTACGGCCACAGAGCCAGCTGCCCAGACAAACTTTACCGAAATAAAGCAATCGGACATTTTCAGATTCTTGACAACACCATTAGGGCCTACAGCCATAAACATGGCCGTTGAACGAGTATCCGTCGACATCGAATAAAGATTCGATATGGTATGATCCGCGCCGTCAAATACGCCGCCAAAATAAGACTGCTCTGTTCCATAGTACGCTATGCCTATCGGCTGGAATCCGGCAGTAGAATCGACTGCACTCGTCTCGTTCCGGGAAGCAGACGCATCGATATCGGCAGTCAACACATAATGACCGTTCATGCTGTAGTCACCAATACCTACAGCCTTAAGGTCTTCGTAATCGGCGACCTGCCATGGACTTTCGGCGGTTCCCGCACCAGCCATTTTACCATTTGTAGCCAAGCATGGTACAGCCAGCAAGGCCCCCAAAAAAATGGAGAGTTTTTTCAACATATTTCCTCCTTCTTATGAAAATCTATTTTCCCAGTTGGTCCGGGTTCAGGCACTTGAGTTCATCTATAACGAACAGGCCGTCCTTGCGGATGAGCTTGTCATCGAACCAGATTTCGCCGCCACCGTATTCCGGACGCATGATGAGCACCAGATCCCAGTGGATAGCGCTGATGTTGCCGTTCGGGGCTTCTTCGTAGCAGCGGCCCGGCGTAAAGTGGATGGAGCCAGCAATCTTTTCGTCGAAGAGGATATCGCACATGGGAGCATTCACAAACGGGTTGAAGCCGATAGCGAACTCGCCCACATAGCGGCCGCCTTCGTCGGTATCGAAGAGCGCGTTCAGGGCCACGTTGTCACCGGATTCGCAAGTGGCGTTTACAATCTTGCCGTCCTTGAATTCGAGGCGAATATTGCTGAAATACTTGCCATCGTAAAGCGTCGGCGTATTGTAGTGAATCACGCCGTTCACGCTGTTACGCACCGGGGCGGTATAGACTTCGCCGTCGGGGATGTTCATGTTGCCGCAGCACGGAATCGCAGGAATGTCCTTGATGCTGAAGGTCAAATCGGTTCCGTTTGCCACAAGGCGCACCTTGTCGGTACGGTTCATGAGGTCCACGAGATTCTGGGCGGCCTTGGCCATCTTCGGATAGTCGGCAAGGCAGGCTTCGAAGTAGAAGTCTTCGAACGCCTCGGAACTCATCTTGGCACCTTGCGCCATCGAGGGGTTCGGCCAGCGGAGCACGCACCAACGCGTCTTATTCACGCGGTAGTTAAGCACGTCTTCGTTGATCTTGCGGTAGTTGAGCATCTGGCGGCCATCGATATCGCAATTTTCGAGAGCGTTATCGGCGCCGCGAATGGCGATGTAGGCCTGCATCTTCTGCATTTCGGCCATAGCGAGGTCTGCCTGAAGCTGCATCTGTTCGATGGTCGCCGACTTGATCATTTCGCGACGGACACGGCCGCGGTAATTATGCACGAAAGCGTTTCCGCCCACCTTGGCAACAGCCTTCACGAGTTCTGTCGAGACTTCGTCAGGAGTGTCGGTCGTTTCGATAAGGATGTTTTCGCCCTGCTTAAGTGCAATGGCATTGTTAATCAAATTTTCAGCTAGCTTTGTAACGCGAGGATCTGTCATTTCTATACTCCTGTTTTCATGTAAAATATAATAAATATAACGGTCAAAAAGAACGAGGTTGGGCAAAGCCCAACCAAGTAGATTCTATTCCGAGAACGTGAAGGGTATGGTCACCGTGGTATTGCCCGATTTCACCTTGCTGAATGTCCAGCGACCGACTGATTTCTTGATTTCATTGTCGAATTCGCTGTAATCCGTCGTGGACGACACCAGCGACATACTGATGATTTCGCCACCCGGAGCAATCGTGAACTTGAGCGTTACCTTTCCTTGGAACCCCGGCTTCTTTTTGAGGTATTTATTGTAGACATGCCGAAGTCCAGGAGTACGCTGACGGACAACCTTCATGATATCTGCAGCGGAACGGGATGACGGGCCGGAGCCCCACTCGATATCCGTTTCCTTGGGAGCCTTTATATTTCCCATAGCCTTGGTCGATATAGCTCCAGCAGAGCCACTGACCAGGTTCGAGATATCGTCGCCGATACCGCCGCTGCCACCGGCAAACATGCCTTGGTTAAATCCGTCTGAAATTTTTCCACGGACTTCACCAATCTTTGTTTTACCCGTGACCTGCAAGCCATTCGTATTCTTGAGAACCTTGTCGATATCCTTGGCAAAACTTTGCCTGATCAAATCGTAAGCGGCAGCCGAAGCATTTGCAGTCTGTGCCTCTAGCGCATGAATCACGCCACGATTGAGCGGGGCTCGAGGATTACCACGCCCTACGGGTTTCCCGCCAGTGCCAGGCCTTTTACTTTGGATATCTTTCGGTTTTCGTTCTGGTTTCTTGTCGGGCTTTTTTTCCTCCTTTTTGTCGATGATGTTCATGGTTGCTGTGATTTCGGTGGTTGGCGGATCCACAAAAATGGAATCGTCAATCAGCACCTCGTACGTCGTTGCCCAGAAGCACAGAAGAATCGCGACAAGAAGCGATACGCCTGCAATGCGCACCATCTTTTTGTCGGAATCCGGCAACAGGGACGCGATGAACGAATCCGGTGTTTGGATTACTGCTGTCATGATTTTATCCTCCCTTTAACAGGGTTTTGATGGATGTTTTAGGGTATAGGCAGGGACACTACCCTTTTGACAGGGCATTATTCTTGCCTTTGGAACAGACTCCGGAACGGGACTTTAAAAGGCAAGCCCATTACACAAAGTCAAATATGTCAGGGAAACAAAACGACAGAATAAAGGAATTAATTTATCTGTATTTCATTCTATATCCGTTCCTTTACTCGGAATTAGAACAAGATATTTCTTTCTTCAAAATGAAAACTACAAACAAAAAAAAGAAAGGTTTCATCGCAAACGGTAAACAAATTTTCATCTGCAAAATTGTAAACTCATACAAAATAACAGACTCCGCGCCATTACTGAGATTGAGCGCGAATTGAAGCTTAGGCTGCTGCCAGCCTGATTTACAAAAAACCTTTCAACTTGATTTATTCCACTATGGAATAAGAACACCCCAAAAAAGGACAATTTTCTTACAAACATGTAACCAAGGCAAAAGGACTTACCTATATTTCACACATCATGAAACTTTTAGCGACTCCTCCCGATTTAAATAAGATAGCGCGCCCGAACTGGATTGAAATCAACTTAGACGCACTCTGCAACAACATTCAATTTATCAGAAGCCAGATTCCGGCCAACACGAAGATTCTTTTGCCCGTCAAGGCGGACTCTTACGGTCACGGAAGCCTCGCCTGCTCTTTTGCCGCCAAATTCGGCGGTGCCGACTACCTGGGCGTTGCCCACATTAGCGAAGGCATGTTGCTTCGCCAGTACGGCATGGACTTGCCGATTCTGGTGCTTGGCCCCTGCACTCCGGCTGATTTCGCCTACTTCGTAGAATTCCAGCTGACCGCAGCCATTACCGACATCCGCACCGCCATGGCGTTCGATCAGTTCCTCCGCGACACGGGAACCACCTGCAAGGCCCACTTGGCCATCGATACCGGCATGAACCGCTACGGTTTTGACGCCGAAGACTTTAACAACATCCGCGCAGCCCTCAGTCTCAAAAACTTGCACTTCGAAGGCATGTTCACTCACCTGGCCACCGCCGACATGCCGGGGAACCCGAAGACCGAAATTCAAATTCAGCGCTTTACCCGCCTGGTCGACGTGCTTGAAGCCGAAGGACTCCGCCCCGAGATTTGCCACTGTTCTAGCTCGGCAGGAACCCTCACCCACCCCGAAAGCCACTTTGACATGGTTCGCCCAGGCCTTGCCCTTTACGGCTACAACTGCATGGGTGCAGCGCCGTCCCCCTGGCCGATCAAGCCGGTGATGCGAATCAAGTCTACCATTCGTCACATCCACGATGTAAAGCCCGGCGAAACCGTGAGCTACGGCGGTTACTGGATGGCCCAGCAGCCGACCCGCATCGCCACAATCGCTATCGGTTACGGCGACGGCTACCTGCGCGGCGAATACAACAAGGGATTCGTGTTCATTCGCGGACAGCTCTGCCCGATTCTTGGCCGCGTGTGCATGGACGCCACCATGGTTGACGTGAGCCACATTCCCGATGTGCAAGTCGGCGAGACAGTCGATGTCGTGAACGGTGAACTGGATTTTCGCATTTCGATGGAAAGCGTGGCCGATGACCACCATACGATTCCGTACGAATTAACAAGCCGCGTCGCACGCCGCCTGTATCGTAAGTATTACTGGAAGAACCGCCTGGTACGTTGGGATTACCTGCGCAAGGAATTCGGCGTCAAGGACTTCAAGGAATACCCGCTGCGATAGCCAAAATCTATATAAACTAAAAAAGGCTCCCCAAAGGGAGCCTTTTAACGCTATGTTGCCGAGCGAAGACTGCTACAACAAATCCGGATCGATAGTCGGTTCGTAACCGGGCTGAACGAAGTCTTCGGGAGCAATGCCGCGCTTGCGGGCGGCCTTTTCCTGTTTGATACGCTTACGTTCAGCAGCCTTAGCCTTGCGGTTAGCTGCACGGGCGGCACGTTCAGCGAAGCGCTGGGCACGCGTCTTGCGCTCCTTCAATTCCGGGAAAACACCTTCGTCAAACACATCCAGATTTTCAGATTCAGCTTCATCCGATTCGTAGCCTTCGCTAAAGCGCATTTCAGGATCGAAATCGCGAAAGCCTTCATCTTCGTCATCAAAGACAGGAGCTTCAGCCGGGCATTCCTTCTTGAGGAGTTTAAGAACTTGTTCGAAAGGTTTTTCGAGCGGCACCTTGAACTTCATCTTTTTGCCCGTGGTCGGGTGAATCAGTTCAATTTTCACGGCTTGCAAAAGCTGGGCAGGAGCAATTTCAAGAACCTTCGCGGCGACATCCTTCATCAAGGGAGACACGCGGTTCAGGCAGCCGTCGCGGCCGTCGTACAGCGGATCGCCCACGACTGGGTGCCCCATGTAGCGGCTATGTACGCGAATCTGGTGCGTACGGCCCGATTCGAGCTGCAATTCAAGCAATGTTGCGAAGGCAAAAAATTTCTTTGCCACAAAGTGCGTGCGGCTCGGCTTGCCATCGCTCACGACAGCCATCTTGAGGCGATTCTTGGGGTTACGCCCGATGGGGGCATCGATTGTACCTTCCAAGTCGCGAGGATGCCCCCACACCAGGGCATTATAGGTGCGGTGCAGCGTGCGCGTTTCAAGCTGGTGAGCCAAATGCCTATGGGCGGCATCGTTTTTGGCCACCACCATAAGCCCTGGTGTATCCTTGTCCAGTCGATGGACAATGCCCGGGCGTAACGGACCGTTCACTGCAGACAAATTTTCTTTAAAATGATACAGAAGGCCTGCGGCAAGCGTCCCGTTCTGTACACCGTTACCCGGATGCACCACCAAGTTACGCGGCTTGTTCAAGACCACGATATCGTCGTCTTCGTAAACGATGTCGAGTGGAATATTTTCGGGTTCAAGCGTACTTGCTTCTTTTTCGGGAATCTTGTCCACCACCACGACCATGCCCGTTTCGACACGGAAATTCTTGAGAGAGGCAATGCCGCCCACCTTGACTTCGCCGGCGGCAATCAACTTCTGTATGTCCGTGCGGGACACGTTTTCCATGACACCCACAAGGAACTTGTCAATGCGTTCTCCAGAATGCTTTTCGTCAACGATATAGTTCATAAGCAGTTGGAAGTAGGAAGTTGGAAGTAGGAAGTTACTGTTTACTTCCTACGGACTAACGTCCACTTGTTTATTTTTTTCGTTCTTAATTTCTTGATGGATTTTCTTCAGGATCATCGGCGAAAGGATTACAATCGCGACGCCCACGGTTACAAAGGAATCCGCGACATTGAATGTCGGGAAGCGAGTCATGATAAAGTCCGGGAAATCGCAATCGATAAAATCCACCACCATCTGCAAACGCATACGGTCAATAAAGTTACCGACGGCACCACCGAGAATCATCACCACGCCCAAACGGCTCATCCAATCACGCTTGTCGATGGACTTGTAGAACCACACAAGCACAATGGTTGCAACAATCGAAATCAGCAAAAAGAACAGCCAAGGCGGCAAAAAGGGCATCAAGTCTTGCGGGCGGCTACTGAAAGCGGCCCCCTTGTTGAACACCAACTGAAAACGCACCAATTCACCGATGACGTTGATTGTATCGTGGTTCGGCGCACCCGTTTCGTTCGTAAAGCGAACGAGCGCCCACAGCTTTGTCAGCTGGTCAGCCACAATGCTAAAAAGAATCAGCCCCAGGTGAAACGGCCATTTATTATAAAACTTCATTATCTTTCCTGTTTCAACTTATTGTAAGAATTCTCGATCCAAGAATCCGAATAGAAATGCAACATCGTCTGCTTAACGATTCGCTTGACGGTGTCGCGGGTAATTTTCACCTTCTTTTCGGAGGCAAAGAGACTCGAGCCATCGCCAATCAACTTCATGTTCTCGGCGGCCATAAAGAGCGGCCACAGGCAGAACAGCCTTGTACGCATCTTGATATTCGGAACAAGCTTGGTGTAGGCAATCGCATCGTCCAAGTGTCCCCAAGCCTTTTGCACCAGTTCGCCCATTACCGCGGCACGACGCTTGTCAAAATCAGCGCGGGCACCAGCTTCAGCAGGGACCTCGAACATTTCATAGGAATGCGCGAACCCATGACGTCTGCAAATTTCTTCGGGCACAAAGCAGACCCTGCGAGTAGAATCTTCGACGCAGTCCTTCACGATGTTTGCCACCTGGAGCGCAAGCCCAAAGCTCACGTCCAGCTTTTGCATTTCGACCTTGCGGGCATCGTTAATCAGGCAAGTATCTGCGGTAAAAAGATTCGTCAGAAGCTTTCCGACAATGCCTGCCACGTAGTAGCAGTATTCATCGAGGTCTGCGACACTTTCAAGCGTGAACCAGCCGGAACTTAAGGCAGCCTCTTGCCTGAGCGCAAACTTTGCCATGCCATGGCACATTTCGATAGTCACCGCACGCACGGGAGCTGCATACGTTTCAGGCATTTCGCGCAACAGGGGCACCACCACATGAGTATGCAGGCAAAGATTCATGTACGGATGTTCGGACTTGCGCCAGCTTTCAGGGAGCGCCTGTTCAAAGGCCGCTATCGATTCGTCAGGGAGTTTTTCCGTCTTGAAGATTTCGGCGAACTTGCCCAGAATGACTTCTTTTTCAGAAGCCTTCATATCGGGGTCGTCTTCGACCGTGTCGGCAATGCGCAGGTAAAGGTAGGCAAGCAAAATGCTCTTGTGGAGTTTTCCCTTGAGCACATTGATATTGAGCGCAAACGTTCTAGAAACCTGAAGCAGGATTTCTTCGGCATACTTCCATGCCTCACGTCTGTTCATGGTGCTTTCGCCAACTTCGATTGAATCAAGAATATTCGACATTCAAAACCCTCAACACATCCTTTGACTTTGTCGAAGAAACTAGTTGATCTCCGCGTAAATATCGCGAGGAATCTTCTTGCTCTTAGCCATGGCATTCACGTACTTCCACAAACGTCCGTGAGCTTCGGCATTCTTGAGTTTCTTGGTGAAGCTCCAAAAAGTCCGATTCTGAATATCGGACTCGTTCCTGAGAGTACCCTTGATATCGCATTCGTAACAGGCCTTGCGGTATTCCAGGAAATAGGCGGCTTGGTAAAGTTTGGCTGCCTTGCCGCGTGCAACACGGCGAAGCAGCAGGCCAAACAGGATAAACAAGGGCGAGATGGCAAAACCATAAAACCAGGGATAGATCGGAAGCCACTTTATCACAGCCCAAATAGCAGGCAAAGCGGAAGCGATCGAAAAAATCAGCGTAAAGAAGGTATCCAGGGGTTTCCAATAAAACTTCCACTTAGGAACATACGCCCATTTTACTCTTTTATTCGCCAATTTCTTGAAATAAATCGGGTACGACACACGGAAAAACCATCTATAGAGCCAGAACCAAAATACGAGCGGAACCCAAAACCAGTAATCCAAAGTATTGAGCAATAGAGTCATCAAGGAATCAATATCAAACATATGCATACGGGCGTAAATGTAGAAAAATAGAGGCTCTTTCAGGATTTTAAGGCAAAAAGAGCATTCCGAATGAAGAACTCCCCAGTCAATCAATTAATTTGTACATAACAAAGCGCAATATAAAAGAAAAACGCTATCTTGTTTACAATCAACGACTTAGGGTGGTAGTCCTATCCCGTAATGCAATATTTTCTGATTTCATAGAGTCAAACTTATCAACCCCCCGCCACTTTTTTCTAAATTATATGGCCTACCTGTTGATAGATTTTTGTTTGCCCTTTAGTGGAAGAGGATGAAATGCAAGCTGAATGGGAAAGATGTTTGAACTACCTCCGTGGGATGCTTTCGGACACGGTTTATAAGACTTATTTTGCGCAGACCAAGCTCACAAGCCTTACCACCGGTCATGCCGTCGTTACCGTTCCGCCCGGACTGGATACCGCCGTCTATTCTGCTTACAAGGAACTCATCCGCCTCGCCTGGCGCGAAGTCACGCACGACGAATCTGCTATTGAATTTGAATTCCAGCAACAAGAAGCTGTAGCCCAGGCTGCACCTGCAGGCAACAACAGTTTCCGCGATTTCTTGAAGCCGAGCATTCCGCTTTCGGGTTCTTTCCGCTTTGAAAATTTTGTGCCGGGCGACAAGGCTCAGCTTGCGTTCAACGCAGCACTCGCCGTTGCCAGGAACCCCGATGGTACGCAATACAATCCGCTCTTTATTTACGGTTCTTCGGGCCTTGGCAAGACACACCTTTTGCAGGCTATAGGCAACTACATCTTGGAAGAAGATCCGACCAAGCGCGTGTGCTACCTGACCTCCGAAGATTTTTCGCAGCAGTACATGAAGTGCCTGCGCGAACAGCGTATCACCGAAATGTCCGACTTCTACAGAAACGAAGTCGATATCTTGCTGATTGACGATATTCAGAACTGGACAGGCAAGTACGAAACCCAGAACGAATTCTTCTTGATCTTTAACGCATTGCACCAGGCCGGCAAGCAGATCGTGCTGACCTCTGATGCACCGGCGGCCGAAGTCAAGAACTTGTCCGACCGCTTGGTCAGTCGTTTCGCTTGGGGCCTCACGGTCGACATCCAGCCGCCTGACGTAGAAACCCGCGAAGCTATTTTGCACAAGAAGGCCGAAGAACGCCACCTGGAAATCAGCGATGACGTTCTGCATTACCTTGCCGAAAACATCGCAAGCAACGTGCGCTGCCTCGAAAGCGCTATCATCAAGCTCACCCTGCAATCGAGCCTGATGCACCACGACATCGACATGAGCATCGCCCAGAAGGTGGTCGCCGAAATCGCTCCGACGCTTCGCCGCCGCGTAAGCCTCGACGCCGTGCTCCACACCGTTTCGAAGCACTACGAAGTGCCCGAAGCCAAGCTCACCGAATCGGGTCGCGGCACCAAGGAAATTTCGAAGGCCCGCCAGGTCGCCATGTACCTGATGCGCGAATGCTCGCCCATCAGCTTGCAGTCCATCGGTTCGCGCTTTGGCGGCAAGGACCACTCCACCGTGGTTCACGCCATCAAAAGCATCAAGAAAGAAATGGAAACCGACCCGAGCTTTGCACGACTCATCGAAAGCTTGAAGAACTCGATTCACGACTAGCCGATTGCCGGCCCACCGTCGGTTAACTGTCTTTCGAGAAAAAACTTTGAACAAACAGAAAAGGCGCAGTTGTCTGCGCCTTTTCCGATTTCAATGGCCAGCGGCCATGAACTAGAAGTTACTTCTTTTTCTTGCCCGACTTTTTCGGCTTGGAAGATTCTTTTGCCTTGCGGGCCTTCTTGGCCTGGCGTTCTGCCTTAAGGGCCTTCTGTTCGGCCATGATCGCTTCGCGTTCAGCCTTCTTCGCTTCAGCAAGAGCCTTTTCCGCTTCTTGTAAAGCCTTCTGTGCTTCAAGCTTGGCCTTTTCCGCCTTTTCGAGTGCGGTCGGTTCGTGCGGCTCTTCCGGAGCAGGGGCCGGGGCAGTTTCAACCTTCTTTGCAGCTAGAGCCTTCTTGCCCTTCTGAATAGCAGCAGCCATTTCTTCTTCGGACTGTTCCGGCTTTGCAGGAGCAGGAGCGGCAGCAGCCTGTTGTTCCGGAGCCGATTGAGCCGCAGCGGCGGCTTCGGCTGCCTTCAGAGAATCCGCTTCTTTCTGCTTTGCGAGATCTTCTTCGGCATCCTTCATTAAGGCTTCGGCCTTGGCGCGTTCCTTTTCCTTGACGGCGATTTCGGCATTCAAGGCGATCTTCTTCACAGCGGCAGAATCCAAATCGGGGCAAACCAAATCCTTGCCGCCCTTGGTTCCGTCGGCACATTCCATAACACCCTGGAATTCACCCATCTTGTAGGTGCCCCACTGCTTTTTGGTTATGCGTTCCGAATAGCAAACCGTTTCGCCCGGCATCCACTGGTAGCAAGTATCCTTGACAGTCCAGAAGGTAATGACACCATTCGGAAGACCCTTGTGGAACACGCCACCAAATTCACCAAAGTCCACAAAACCTTCGAGACTGTTGGCATTGAAGGTCAACGCCACCGGTTTCTTCTTAAAGGGGTTATGCACTGTCATACGGCCATGCATGGCGTTACGCTTATACGGAATTTCTGCCATCACAAAGCCCTTATCCGAGAACATACGGGCCGTTCCGTTCACGTATCCCTGGGTATAAGGCACTTCCAGGAACTGGAAGTAGTAGGAGCTATCGACAGTTCCGTAAATCTTCTGGTCCAAGACACTCGAGCGATAGAAGGTCGAAACACCTTCGCGCATACCCATTCTGTAGTTAGATTTCCAAAGAATGCCTCCCCATTCAGGGCCTTGCTTCTTTGGATATGTCGGGTCGTTCATGTAGCCGATTTCTTCGCCATAAAGAAGGCCGTTCGCATCTACATGGCGCACATTTTCGACGTAACCGTTATTTGCAAAACCAGTCAAAATACCCCTATCCAAGCAACGTACGTCACTGTAATCGGTAAAACGACCCACTGCAGAGGGAATCAACTTTCTGGGCATACCCGAAAGATGGAACAGGAACGGGTTACGGTTATCGGAATCAAAAGCGGCATCGGGTCTGTTATGGACGTTGATAAAGCAGTTGATGGAATCGGCAGCAGCCTTGTGGGATTCCAAATATTCACCAAACGGAGTCTTCGTCTTATCTTCAAACGTAAGGGCAATGGCACCTTCCAGGGGTGCACCCTTTGCATAATCGCTAAGCATGGGGACAGACTGCTTGATATGGTCCACACACTGTTCGATAAAGAATTCATCGGAACAGGTCATGCCCTTGGGGCAAGTCAAGAGACGAGGCTTCGGAATGTCCCAGACCTTCACGATCTTTTTGCCTTCGTCCGTGGCACGCCAACCATAACCACCCTTTTCACGAATGGTATAGCAGCCGCACACCTTGGCTTCGTCACGAATGGCCCCGATACGGTTTCGTTCTCTCGCAACGATATTGGCGGCAGACTCCACCCAGCAGTCGAGGTATTCAAAATGGTTGACATCATACATGCCCGGCATATTGGCAGCTTCGGCAGAATCCACCGCAGCAAGAGCATCTTCAAAATCATCGGCAAAAGACGCGGACACTAGGAACAGCACCGCGAAGGCAAATTTCACAAAAGATCTCTTCATACAACGGCAAATCTATATTTATACAGACAATTTGTCTTGTAATTTTAGTTTACACGCATCTATTTGACGCAAGTTTAGGCCTTGTTTCTATCCTCTTGCCCATTTTTACATTTTTTGGTATCTTTGAGACACGCCATCGACGACCCGGAAAAACCTTCCGACAGCCGCCAGACGAGCACCGGACAACCGGCGAGCTTTAAAAAAGGCACAACGATGGACATCAAGATTCTACAGCAGCCCGACGACGTTACATGCGGACCGACTAGCCTACAGGCGGTCTACAACCACCTCGGCTACAAGATTTCCCTAAAGCAACTGATTTCTGAAATTGAATTTCTTGAAGATGGCGGAACCCTCGGCGTTTTCCTTGGCATTGACGCCTTAAAGCGCGGGTTCAAGGTCACGCTACATTCGTACAACCTCACGCTCTTGGACCCCACATGGAGCACGCTCAGCATGCCCGAACTGAAGGCTAAGCTGGAACTCTTGCACAAGGCAAAGCACGCCCCCAAGCTCCGCAAGGCAATCGAAGCCTACATCCGCTTTATTGATTTGGGCGGAACCGTCGCATTCTCCGACCTGCGTGCCGCCATGTTCGAAAAATATTTCAAGAAGGGAGTGCCCGTTCTTTGCGGACTTTCGGCTACCTACCTGTACCGCAGCATGCGCGAATTCACCGGAGCCGATGACAAGTCCGTCTTCGACGACATTCACGGCGAACCCATGGGGCACTTTGTTGTGGTGTACGGCATCGACGACAAGAAACAGTTCATGGTGGCCGACCCCGACGGCACCAACCCCCTCCACAAGACTCCTTACTACAAGGTGGACAAGTTCCGCCTGCTCCACAGCATCTTGCTTGGCGTCATGACCTACGACGGCAACGTGCTAGTCATCGAGAATAAGAAATAGGATCATGAAAAAATTAATCGTTGTAAACAATCCCAAGCACTGGAAGTTACACGTTCCGGGCATCGATATCATTTCGGCACAGGACTACCTGATTTCGAGCAAGTACACTAACGAACGCAACCTGCGTGTATTCAACCTCTGCCGCGATTACAACTACCAAAGCAAAGGCTACTACGTGTCGCTGCTGGCCGAAGCCCGCGGGCACAAGGTAATTCCGGGCGTCAAGAACATGCGCGACTTCAAGGCCCCGGCAGTCATCAAGCACATTTCCGACGAAATCGACAACCTAATCCAAAAGAGTCTGCACAAGCTCACCGGCACCGAATTCGTGCTCTCGATTTATTTTGGGCAGAACGTGAGCCCGCAATACTTGGAGCTTTCGCAGGAACTTTACCGCTTGTTCCAGGCACCACTGCTGCGCGCCAAATTCGTGTTCAAGCAGAAGTGGTTTATCCAGAGTATTCGCCCAATTTGCGTGGATGAAATTCCCGAATCGCACATGGAATTCGTCGATAAATTTGCGCAGGAATATTTTGAAAAGACTCGCTACGCCACCAGTAAAGAAGAAGATTACCTGTACGACTTGGGTATTCTTACGAACCCCGACGAAGTAGAGCCACCGAGCAATGCGCAGGCGATTCAGAACTTTATCAAGGCTGCCGAAGAAACGGGATTCCGTGTGGAGATGATAACCAAGAAGGATTACCCGCGCGTAGGCGAATTCGATGCCATATTCATCCGCGAAACCACGAACGTGAACCATTACACTTACAGTTTCGCCCGCCGAGCCCAGTCGCAAGGCATCGCCGTCATTGACGATCCGGACAGCATCCTGCGCTGTTCCAACAAAGTGTACCTGCAAGAACTGATGCAGGCGGCCAAGATTCATTCGCCGAAGACGATTATCGCCCATGCCGAAAACCGTCACACGCTCGCGAAGGAAATCGGGTTCCCCATGGTCATCAAGTCGCCGGATTCCAGTTTCTCTATGGGTGTCAAGAAGGCGACCAACAAGGAAGAACTGGAACAGATTCTCGATGAGATGTTCCAGCACAGCGACTTGTTGATTGCCCAGGAATTCACTCCGACGGAATTCGACTGGCGCGTAGGCGTGCTCGACGGCAAGCCGCTTTACGCCTGCAAATACCACATGGCCAAGGGCCACTGGCAAATCTACAACTGGGAAAGCAACGACAAGCAAAGCGAAGAATTTTCGGGTAAGTGCGAAAGCATCCCCATCGAGATGGTGCCCCACGGAATCGTAAAAACCGCCCTCAAGATTTGTAGTCTCATCGGCAACGGCCTTTATGGCGTAGATTTGAAGGAATGGCACGGTCACCCGATTGTCATCGAGGTGAACGACAACCCGAGTATCGACGCGGGCATCGAAGATGGCGTGGGCAAGAGCAGAGTTTACCTTGCCGTCATGAGGTCGCTGCGTCACCGCATCGAGGAACGCATGAACGCCGCGCAACATAAACTGCAAATGCACGAGAAGGATTTCTGGAATTATTAAGCCCGTGTCATTCTGAGCGAAGAACCGCAGGTTCGAAGTCGAAGAATCTACAGAAAAATGCATAGACAAGAAGTTTTAATATGAGTGACTTTAAAATCTTTCAACGTTACGGCATCGAGATGGAATACATGATCGTGGATCGTGATTCCTTGAACGTTCTCCCCCGCGCCGATGTACCGCTCGGAAAAGACAAAAACGGCGAGCAGCTTTCGGACGTAGAACACGGGCCAATCGGACTTTCAAACGAACTGGTGAGCCATGTGTTGGAATTCAAATGCGCCGAACCCGTTGATAGCCTAAAGCACTTGGGCAAGACCTTTCATCACGAAATTCTGAAAGCGAACGAATCGCTCAAGAGCATTAACGCCATGCTGCTTCCCACGGCGGCCCACCCCTTTATGGACCCCGCCGAAATGAAGCTCTGGCCCTACGACTGCCTGGACATTTACGAGACTTACGACCGCATCTTTAACTGCAAAGGTCACGGTTGGGCGAATTTGCAATCCACCCACATCAACTTATCTTTCCATGGTGACGAAGAATTCGGAAAGTTGCACGCAGCTATTCGTGCCCTATTGCCGCTGATTCCCGCTATTGCAGCCTCTAGCCCGTTTTTGGACAGCAAATACTGCGGATTCCTGGATGGCCGAATCGAGACTTACCGCCACAACCAGGAGAAAATCCCGAGCATTACGGGCAAGGTGATTCCCGAAGCGGTGTTTACTTACAAGGATTACGAGGAACAGATTTTCAACCGCGTGAAGGCAGACATTGCGCCTTACGATCCGGAACACTTGCTGAACCACTTCTTCTTGAATAGCCGCGGTGCAATCGCCCGCTTTGACCGTGGAGCTATCGAGATTCGACTCGTTGACATTCAGGAATGCCCCGATGCCGACATCGCCATTGCTGAATGGGAAGTCGCCGTACTCAAGGGCCTTGCGGAAGGCGCATTCGCGAGCGAAGCCGAAATTCGCGCACTCGATACCGACGCACTCGCCAAGATTCTGCTTGCGACGACAAAATCTGCCGAAAAGACCGTTATTGCGGACCGCGATTTCTTGAATATTTGGAAGATTGATGCCAGCGAAATCACCGCCGGTGAGCTTATTCAAAAAATCACGGACTGTGTCAAAGCCAAAATCAGCGCCCATTCGCAGGCCTTGCTTGCCGAAATGTTCAAGCGCGGCACGCTCGCAAGCGCCCTCGTGAAAGCCGTCGGTGCAGACCCCGACCGCGACGACTTTGTATACGAATACGGGAAATTGGCAAAATGCTTGGCCGAAAATAGACTCTACGGAATTTAAAAGAATATATTTATTCCTAATGAGAAAAAATTGGCCGATTCTTGTAGGACTCCTGGTTTGCACGCAGGCTTTTATAGCCTGTAGCAATTCCGTTTCAACTTTTGTTGCAAACGAGGCTGAAGAACCTCAAGCAACACGAGAAGAAATCGCAGTTGCGGACACTACAGTTGCCGAAGAACCAGCTAAGCCTGACACTACAATTCCCGAAGAAATCGCAGTTCCAGACACAGCTACAAGCTCTGACACGACGGTCACTGTAGACACGGTAAATACCGATACAACCACTCACGATGCAGCCTTAGAAGATTCCAACGAACTTCATTTTATACTTGAAGAAGACGGAATCACATCCGGCAAAATGTATCTAAACTACCCGGCGGATTCTTTCTTGACGCGGTTTGAAATTGGCGACATTGTAACAGTCGCAATCAACGGCTACGACACTCTTGAAATGCCGGTAGCGGAAAGTTCCAGCGACGTGCCCATCGCAGGATTCCTTGTCGCCGCAATCAAGGGTTCCGACCAACTTGTCTTGACAGCTCATAACGCCAAGTTGGCAAGTGTCCTCGGAATAACCGCTGAAAACGCCCCCATAGAAGTTTCTGTATCTATGAAAGAAAAAGGCGGCTACCTATTGGGTCTCGACATCATGCGCAACACCCAATACATGGACACCTACACCGAAAGCTACCCAGACCTTTCAGTCGAAGAATTCGCAAACTTTAGAGAAGTTCACACCACAGGCATGGGGGAACACAAACTTTACCGTTCTTCTAGTCCCATCTACCTTTACCTCGGCCGCAATTACTACGTCGATTCTCTAGCTCAAGCCGCGGGCGTAACCACCTTCATCAACCTAGCCGATTCGGAGAGCAGTGCTTACTCCAACAAGGGTTACGAAACCACCTATTATTCGACACAAAACATCATCTTTTTAGGAGTTCCCCCGGAATTCTTTTCAGAGATTTTCAAAGTAGGTCTCGTAATAGGGTTCCGTTACATGATTGAGCACGAAGGCCCGTATCTGGTGCACTGCACCTATGGCATGGACCGCACCGGTTTTATAATTGCCGTCTTGGAAGCCTTAATGGGCGCTACCGCCGAAGAAATCCAAGATGATTACGCCAAAACTTTCAGCAACTACTTCACCGTGGTCAATGGCAAACAGGTTGCCTTGAACGAACAACAGATTGATTTTTTCAAGGCGGTCGTCCTCAGGAATCTAAAGGCCGTGTACCACGCCGAGGGAATCGACGTCCCCGACACCGAGCCGAATGACTGGACCGCAGCTACAGAAAATTACCTGGAAAAACTGGGCATGACCCAAGAGGAAATTTCCGCTTTGAAGGACAGGTTGAAATAATGAAACTCATGCTTACTTGCGAGCACGCGAGCAACAAGTTGCCGGCAGCGTTCAAGAGCGCCGTTCCTGCCGAAGTCCTAAAGACCCACCGCGCCTATGACATCGGGGCATGCTCCGTTTTCCGCAAGCTCGTGAAATTTGCGAAGCCCGAATTTTATTGCGAAGGGAAATTCTCGCGCCTGTTCGTGGACCTGAACCGCACCATCACCAACAAGAGCGCCTTTAGCGATTACTTGCGTAACAACGAAAAGGCGAAAGCGCAAGCCACCGCCTATTGGACAGAATACCGCGCCGCCATCGAAAAATTCGTTGATTCCGCGCTTAAGCCAAAAACGCGAGCCGCAAGATCCGAGCCAGAAATCGTCCACCTCGGCATCCACAGCTTTACGCCCGTGCTAAACGGTAAAGTCCGCAACGCCGATATCGGAATTCTCTACGACCCCGCACGCCCGCAAGAACGCGCCTATGCAAACATCATCAAGGCCGAAATCAAGCGACTCTACCCCGCCATGAAAGTACGATTCAACTACCCGTACAAAGGCTCTTCCGACGGTCTCACCACAACGCTCCGCAAAAAGTTCGGCCCGCGATACGTCGGAATCGAGATTGAGATAAATCAGAAATTTTTTCGGTAGTAAACACCGAATAACTGCGCCACAGATATCGAGCTACCGTTTTATACAACGTATCGAAAGCCCGTAAAATTTGGTTAAGACCTCGGACGTCTGGACATCTGGAAACACAGGATCATAATTCTCCGGGGCAAAATACTCCGCAAAAGCACCATCCGCATTACCATGGTCATTCGATGTCCAAAAATAGGCTGCCTCGCCACCTTCACGCCATTCAACCACATATTCAGGCTCTGCAGAAGGAGTTGCGTAATAAGTACCTTCATAATGGTATCCAGCAGGAAGGATATTCAAACCGAATTCATCGATTCCGTTCCAGTCCGTTGCGGACTTCATCATTTTTACCGCATAATTAACGGGATCACCGCTTTTGGTAAGCATCCTAAACCAATCGAAGTCATTGTAATCGATCAGGCGCCAACCTTCAGGGCACACCCCTCGAACATGTCCCTCTAATTCTATGTACCCTGACAACATGAACTTATGATAACCAAACCCCTTGGCTTCATCACTGAATTCCGCCGCCGAATCCACGGCCGCCGCCCACGTATAGAGTCGTCCGTATTTTTCGCATTCATGGCAGAAGCTTTTCCCGATCTTAGGCTCAAAATTCAGGTTTTCAGCCATCCAAGTGACAGAATCATTATACTTATCGACAATGGTTACTGTTTTATAGACCTGCCCGTCCCGTTCATCAACCAAGGTTCCTTCATAAACGGTATAATCGGGCTTGACTGCCGATGACGAGCTATCATCAAAGCTACATGCAGCATTAAAACAGGATACGCCTAAAGCAGCGATCCCAAAAAGCATTTGATACATTTTCATAAACAACCTATCCATTTTGCATACAAGATAAAAAATATACTCAAGCAAAAAAGCCCCGGAATTTTCCATCCGAGGCAATTTTCTTTTGCTTTGACGCCAGACAGAAAAAACATACTTCCTACTGTCTACCGTCTACTTCCTACTATTACAAGCAGTGTGCGCGGAGGTCTTCGTCGCTGAGCGTGCTGAGGTATGCAGGCGGAACGTCGAGAACAGTCTTGCAACCGGTTTGGCCGTTAGCCTTCATGCGGAGTGCTGCGCGAGCGTAAGCCACGAGAACGCTGGTCGTGAATTCCGGGTTGGAATCGAGCTTCAGGCTGTATTCGATCACGTGAGTGTGTTCCTTGTTCATGCCAGTCTTGCCGGTACGGATCACGAAACCACCGTGAGCGAGCCCGCTGTGGTTCTTGTTGAATTCTTCTTCGCTGATGAAGTTCACCGTGGTGTCGTATTCATCGAAGTAGTTCGGCATCGTCTTGATGGCGTTTTCGATATAGGCCTTGTCGGCACCTTCTTCGGCCACCACGTAAACGAGGCGCGTGTGCTTCTGGCGGGTGGTGAGTTCCGGCATGGAACCGCTACGCACGGCTTCAAGAGCCGCTTCCACCGGGCAGGTGTACTGCTTCGCGTTCTTCACGCCCTTGATGCGGCGGACGGCGTCGCTGTGGCCCTGGCTAACGCCCTTGCCCCAGAACGTGTAGTCCTTGCCTTCCGGGAGAATGGACTGGGCGTACACGCGGTTCAGGCTGAACATGCCCGGGTCCCAACCCACAGAAATCATGGCGATGTTGCCGGCAGACTTGGCGGCAGCGTCGACGGCGGCGAAGTGCTGCGGAATCTTGGCGTGGGTGTCGAAGGAATCGATCACGTTGAACATGGCGGCGTACTTCGGGGTGAGCACCGGCAGGTCCGTAGCGGAACCGCCACAGATGATGAGCAGGTCCACCTTGCCCTTCCAGGCTTCCATTTCAGAAACGTTCAGCACCGGAACGCCCGCCATCTGGATCTTGACCGTAGCGGGGTCGCGACGGGTAAACACGGCGACGAGTTCCATATCCGGAGCCTGCTTCACGGCGCATTCTACACCGCGACCCAGGTTACCGTAACCGAGAATAGCAATCTTTGCCATAACAATATCCTTGTTAAAAATTTTTGCGTAGAAAATATAGGAAAGTCGGAAGTTGGAAGTAGGAAGTAGGAAGTGAATTTCATGTAAATTACAACTCCCAATCTTCTTTTTTTATACAACGAAGAGAATAATAACCTTTGGGCTTGTCTACTAAAAGGCCGTTAACTCTATCCTCAAAATCTGGTGAAAAAATTTTCATCCTTCCATGTTCAGTGTATGTGCTTGTCACCCACATTCGAAAGCCTTCTCCCAAATCCTCATAAAAAAGTGGGTCTGGATCGCCTGTAGATAGGTTGTTGTAAAAAGTTGCATACCCACTATAAAGTGATATGTCCATACATTCATTGTTCTTGAAGTGGCTTATTCCATCCACCCTGTCCACGATTTCATTCCATTCAGCCAAGGTGGGAACGCGCCATCCATTGGGGCAAATGGAATCAATAATATCTGGATTAAACGTCCCATAGTTTTTTTGCTTGGTGTTCATGTATTGTACGGAATACAACCTTCCATAAATATCACAATTGCTTTGCTGTTCATCATAGCAAGTGCTAGTTTCCGCTGGGTAATTCAGGTTTTGATCCATCCACACTCTATCGCCAATGGTGATGTATTTATACACTTGACCATCTCGAACATCTTGGAATGTTCCACGCCCGCTTTCTGGACATACTTCAGATGCATCGAAACTGGAGGATGAGTCTGTGCAAGCGGTCATTAATTCCAAGCCCGCAAGCAACACAAGTAAGAAATTGTTTATTTTCATTTATCAAATTCTCGTTAAGCCGAACCAGCCGAGGTCAGCTCCGCCGCCAGGTCAATCCAGTCGGACTTGCCGCCCACATACGTGAGGCGCGTGATAGAATCGTCGAGGTACTGAATTATAATCGTCTTCATGGTCGTGAAGCAAATTTAAAAAACTTAGTCTTCTACGCAACGGATTGATATCTTATAATATATTAGTACTTCACCTGATCCGGAATGCAAGCCACCAATTTTTCTTTGGGAATTTCCAAGAAATACTTCACTAGTTCCGCGTCAAGTTGCGTACCGGCGACATCCTTGATAATCTGAATAGCATCTTCGTGCGTCTTGGGAGCCTTGTAGGAGCGACGCATGGTGATAGCGGAATAAGTATCCGCAATGGAGATAATCCTTGCTGCAAGCGGAATTTGGTCCCCCGGTTGGCTGTAGTAGCCATGTCCGTCAATTCGTTCGTGGTGGTACAGGATCCAGTCGGTAATATGCTTGAACGTCTGGAGGGGTTCCAAAATTTTCACGCCGACCTTAGGATGTCGTCTCATGACAGCCCATTCATCAGGCTCCAGTTTTGCCGGTTTATTGAGGATTGCCTCGGGAACACCGAGCTTTCCAACATCATGCATCAGGGCTGCATACTCCAAGCTCACCGGATTAAGAGAATGCTTGAGAGATGTCGGAAGATACTCATAAAAAAGCATTGTCAAACGCTGTACATGACGGCTGTGTCCGTTCAGGTTCGGGTCACGCGCATCGATAACGCCAACCAAAACTTCTGCGATATCGATGCTTCTGGACTTGGCCGTTTCAAGCAGATTGAACATCAGAGTAAGAACGATGGCGACAAAAACACTTCCCCCGAAAAGAATCAGCGCCATCACGGTATCGGGCTCCCCTACAAAGGCACAAAAGAGGTAGCCGAACAGGAAAAAGACCAGCAAAACGCCTGCAATCGTTTTCCAGATACGGTCGCGACGACTCCCCGTCGAAAGGACATCGCGCGTGTTCTTGAGAAACAAGAAATACCTGACGATGTTTGCCATCATCAGAATCGCCCCCAAGATAATCAAAGCTGAAACCAGTATATCCATTCGTTTTAAATATATAAAAACAAGTAGACTTTACATGCCCCCCTCTTTATTGATTTAGGCATCTAGATTCCTGTGCTTCCAAATCCGCCGTGGTATTGAATTTTGATGATATGCGAGCCCACTTGTTTCGAAAAATTCACAAAGGGACATTCCAAACGCAGGTTGCAACGCGAAATATAAGAATAAACATATCTCGTTCTTACAATTTTTATATATTAGCAGACGACTTTTAAACCCCAAAAGGAGATTTTAATGAAATCCAGAATGCTCGTTGCGGGAATGGCCATTATAGCCCTTGCTGCACTTTCCGGTTGTGCCGGTGGCGTAAATGCGACCAAGTCGATTGAATTTGCCGACTCCAACAAGATGATTGCACAAGATGCTAAGGTCGATGCAGCCCAGCTCGAATCTGCAAACGCAAAACTTGACTCTGCCAAAGCCCTGCAGGCCGATGGTGACGAAGAAGAAGCCGCTGCACTCGCCGAGCAAAGCACTCTTGAATACAAGCTTGCTATTGCTAACGCTGAACTTGACGCCGCCAAGAAAGAAGATGAAAAAGTTGAAAAGGAACTGAGGGGCGATGTCGAACGTAAGCTCCTTTACCAGAACATTCTTGACCAGGAAACCAAGAACGGAGGTGCCAAGTAATGAAAACGAGAAATCTTTTAGTCATTAGCGCCATGGCAGCCGCATTCTCTTTTGCTGCCGAAGAAGCAGAAGGTCCGAACGCCGTAGAATCTTGCCAGACTGCAATTGATAACGCCGCCAAGGATATCCCGGCCAACGCCACCTCTGCCAAGTACACTCTCGCTGCCGCCAAGGCCAACCTCATTGACCTCGATGCCGCCTACAACGACGACGCCGAATCAGACCAGACCAAGGCTCTTGCCGCCAAGTGCGACACCTACGCAAAGACCATTGCAGCCCAAGCCGAAACCCAGAAAGTTCGCAACAGCACCGCTGAAAAGTGGGAAAAGCGCGCCGCAACGGCCCGTTCTATTGAAGCCATTCAGGAACAGATCAACAAGGCCCGCACCGGTAAGGTGAACGACCTCGAAGCCGAAAAGGCCAAGATGAAGGACCAGGAAGCCCGCTTGCAGGCCGAAATGCAGCAGAACCAGGAAAAGTTCCAGGCCGAAGCCGCCGCCCAGGAAGCCGCCTTGAAGGCCGCCAACCAGCGTGAAGCTGACCTCCAGAAGGAACTTGCCGAAGAGCGCGCCAAGGCCGAAGCCCGCCAGCAGGAAGCCATGAACAAGCTGAACGAACTGCAGTCCCAGATGATTCAGGTGACCAAGTCCGCCCGTGGCATTATCCTTTCCATGTCCGACATCTTGTTCGCCGTGAACAAGGCCGACCTCAAGGCCGACCTCAAGACGAGCCTTGCCAAGGTGGCCGGTATTCTTTCCGTGTACCAGCAGTTCAACGTGTCCATTGAAGGTAATACCGACAACACCGGTTCCGAAGAACACAACATGAAGCTTTCCCAGCAGCGTGCTGACAACGTGAAGGCATTCCTTGTTGAACAGGGCATTGCCGCCGAACGTCTCACGGCCAAGGGTCTCGGTATGACCATGCCGGTCGCCGACAACTCCACTAAGGAAGGGCGTCAGAAGAACCGCCGCGTGGACCTCGTGATCCAGGACAAGGCTCTTCAGCAGCAGGAAGCTAAGTAAGCCTAACGGAATACTTTTCCACTAAAGTCACCCCGCACTTGGTGCGGGGTTTCTTTTTTTGCATTTTGCGTGACAAAGCAGTTTAAATTTGCTATTTTTAGCCCCGTAACTTTTAAACCGGCGATGCAAGTCGCCAATCAAATCAAGAGGTAAAACAATGGCAGTTTCTTACAAGGAACTCGGCCTGGTGAACACCAGGGAAATGTTTGCAAAGGCTGTTAAGGGTGGCTACGCTATCCCGGCTTTCAACTTCAACACCATGGAACAGATGCAGGCCATCGTGCAGGCTGCTGTGAAGCAGAAGTCTCCGGTGATCATGCAGGTCTCTAAGGGTGCTCGTAACTACGCAAACGGCACCATCCTCCGCTACATGGCCCAGGGTGCTGTTGAATACGCCAAGGAACTCGGCTGCGCCAATCCGCAGATCGTGCTCCACCTCGACCACGGTGACTCTTTCGAACTCTGCAAGGACTGCATCGACAACGGTTTCTCTTCCGTGATGATCGACGGTTCCGCTCTTCCGTACGAAGACAACATCGCCCTCACCAAGAAGGTTGTTGAATACGCTCACCAGCACGACGTGACCGTCGAAGCTGAACTCGGCGTGCTCGCCGGTGTGGAAGACGAAGTCCAGGCTGAAGAATCCCACTACACCAAGCCGGAAGAAGTGATCGACTTCGCAACCCGTACGGGCTGCGACTCCCTCGCTATCTCCATCGGTACCAGCCACGGTGCTTACAAGTTCAAGCCGGAACAGTGCACTCGCGACCCGAAGACTGGCAAGCTCGTTCCGCCTCCCCTGGCATTCGACGTGCTCCACGCCATCGAAAAGAAGCTCCCGGGCTTCCCGATCGTTCTCCACGGTTCTTCTTCCGTGCCGCAGGACGAAGTCGATACCATCAACGCCCACGGTGGCAAGCTCCCGGATGCCGTTGGTATTCCGGAAGAACAGCTCCGCGAAGCTGCCAAGTCTGCTGTCTGCAAGATCAACATCGACTCTGACAGCCGTCTCGCTATGACTGCCGCTATCCGTAAGTATTTCGACGAACATCCGGAACACTTCGACCCGCGCCAGTACCTCAAGCCGGCTCGCGAAAACATGCAGAAGATGTACGAACACAAGATCGTCGACGTTCTTGGTTCCAACAACAAGCTCTAATGAGACCGCTCGCGCTTCACTAGGGTATTAAATTACTCCGGTAAGCGCTCGCTCTCGCAAAAGCGTGCAAAACGAGCGTCGCGAAATTATGCTTGCATAATTTCATGACCGAGTGAAGCCGCGGACGCTGAAAGCGTCAACCGCCCTCGGTTAACACCCGAGGGCTTTGTTGCTCACGGAAACAGCAAACAAAGCAAAAAGCTTAAAGACCGTGCGGGTAAAACCGCGCGGTTTTTTGTTGTCTTTCCTGCTGGATTTTCATTTGAAAAAAGATATATTTAAGGCAAATTAAGGAGTTACCATGTTTTCATTCCGTGCCAGCAATTTTTTCTGTTTGATTCCTGCCGCCATTTTTGCCTTGAATGATGCAGCTTCGGCAAACACATGTACAGATGCCATGTATAAGATTTTTGTAGCCCAAAAAACGTACGCCTATCCCGAAAGTAAATTCCAAATTGACTCTGTCTATACATATGAATATTGGTACGAATCTGCAAACAAAGAAGAATACAAGAGCGAGACAATACAGAATCATATAATCAACGATGGAAAACTCGAGCAAATAACAATTGAGGAAAAAGCAAAAACGACGAATCAAAACAATCCAGACTTGTCAGAAGAAAGACTAGATCAAAACACAACGTATTTTTACCACGACACCAATGAAACTGTTTTAAAAAATGTAGAACGTGAACTTATCATTTCTGATTGCAAGACTAACGACAATTTATGCTATATCCAAAATGCTTACCATAAAGGAAAAAAACTCGGCGAAATAAAGACAAAAATAAATGAATCAAACAACTACACAGGCATAGAAATTTGTGCATACTCATCTACAGACAACAACGAGTATCCAAAAGCATTAACAGAATATTTCTTAAAAAAGGACACCGTCATCGAGCAAGAAACAGCCTATTATAATGCAGATTCAGTCCAACCAAACATTCCAAAAAAATATGTTGCAGATCCGACAGATGACTTAAAATGCTATAGAATTGTCGAAGTTTACTCTGTGTCTGGAAAAGATACAATTCATTACGAATATCAAGCAGACGAGACGTATATTTACCGTCCTTACGCAAAAGGATTCTCTATAAAAAAATACTATAAGAACGAATCTTCCGTAGACAAAGAGGAACGCTATACAGAAACATTTGTAATAGATTCCAAGGCAAAAACCTCCATCCGCAAGACTCTCAAGCCCGTCAAAATCGCGCCCAAAGCCCGTTACTTCGATCTCCTCGGCCGTTATAAATTCACGAAATAACTCCACACCTCACATTTCTCACTACACACTTCACATCCCCCCCTACCTCAAAGGGGCGAAGCCCCGACCTCATACCTCACTTCCTACAGCCTACTTCCTACCGTCTACTATGCTCTGTCCTCATTGCCATTCCGAACTCAAAGACAACGCCACGTTCTGCCCGCATTGCGGGAGCGACGCCGACACCGGCTGGAAAGAAGGCTCAGAATTTACCGACCTGGAAACGCCTGATTACGACGAAATTGTGGAAAACGAGTTCGGCACGGACGAATACGGCAACAAGAAGAAAAAGGCGAACCCACTCGCCATCGCGGCTGCGGTAATTGTGGCGCTCGCGTTTATCGCGGCAATGATTTTGCACTAGGCCAGAGTCTTTTCGAGAGTTTCCAGGATTTCAGACGCTTCGCTAAAGTCGTAATCGTCCAACAGTTCCTTCAACTTATGCAGCAAAACTTCCTGGTTCGGCTCGAAGGCAATATTTTCAATGCCATCAAGAATACGCTTGCACTGGGTCGAAGAACAAGTATCCACAGCTTCTTTCAGTTCCTTGACCGCGTCAGCCAATTTCTTTCCGGCTTCAGGATCCTGAGTCTTTTGCACAGGCGCATTCTGCTCCGAGACAATATCTGAAAGCACAATCTGCAAATCTCCAATGAGAGCACGCAGACGTTCTTCAAACTTATTGTAAACTGAGAAATCGCACTGTTTCTGTTCCAGTTCCGCTTCTAGGTCTGCCGCCAATTTCTGCACATTGTTAGAACCTATGGTTCCGCAAAGGCCCTTAATGGTATGCACGATACGGGTCGCCTCTTCGTAATGGAACTGTTCAATAAGAGCACGCAAATTGAAGGAATTTCCGCCATAGTCGCGAACAAAACCCTGCAAAATCTTAAGGAACATATTGCGGTTGTTGTTCACGTGGTAAAGTCCCGATTCCGCATCAAAGTCATTGACCTTCTGGAAATAGGCCAAGAATTCCTTATCGTCTTGCGTGAGATCAGGCGCGTCGGAATTACCCACATTAGGCGTTTCTGCCGCCACCGGCAGGAATTTTGCCATTTCTTCGTACAGTACCGTCGGGTCAATCGGCTTTACAATGTGCGCATTCATGCCCGCTTCAAGACATTCCTCGGTATCTTTCTGGAAGGCGCGGGCACTCATGGCCAGAATAGGAACCTTCTTGAAGTATTCATCTTCGCGGGCACGGATTTCCCTTGTGGCAGTAAGGCCATCCATAATCGGCATCTGGATATCCATGAGCACCAGATCAAAGGCATCTTTCTTGAGCATGTCAAGCGCTTCTTTACCATTATTTGCAATCATCGCGGTAAGGCCAACACTATTCAGGAGCGACACCGCCAATTCCTGGTTCATCTGGTTATCTTCAACTAGCAGGATCTTCGCTTCCTTAAAGTAAATTTTACCCTTTTCCTTCTTCTCGACTTTCTTATAAGTCAAGGGATAGCCAAAAGCCTCCTGTAACGCACTTAAGAGCGAGCTGATTTGAAGCGGTTTAGACACAAAGCTATTGAATCCAAGAGTCTTTGCCGCATTCAGTTCGTTTTCGTCAAAATGAATCGGGTGCATCAACACCTTCGGGATTGACTTCATGTTTTCGGTCAGGCCATGCACAAAGTCAAAGCCATTCAAAATCGGCATGCTGTAATCAACCAGGAACAAATCGTACGGAGCCTCGCCCGCTTCTTCGTGCGCCTGAATCAAATCCAGAGCTTCGTCTACGGAGCTCGCCTCTTCGACGACACAACGCAACTTGTTCAAGTAATGCCTCAAAATTGTACGCAAGTTGGCGCAGTCATCGACCAGAAGCACATTCTTATTGGTAAAGCGATCTTCGTTTTTCCACTTGGGCTCGCCCACCTGGGCCGCCACCGGGAGCGAAATCGTAAAGAAGAATTGCGAGCCCACGCCCGATTCGCTTGTCACCTGGAGCTGACCGCCCATGAGTTCCACCAGCGATTTAGAAATCACAAGGCCAAGGCCCGTACCGCCGTACTTACGCGTAGTAGAGCCATCCGCCTGCGTAAAGGCGTTAAACAAGCGAGAAACCTGTTCTTGAGTCATGCCAATACCCGTATCCTTGACACAGATATACAGCTTGACCATGTTATTTGCCTGCTGCAACAGTTTGACACTCAGGGTAATGTCGCCTTTTTCGGTAAACTTGGTCGCATTGTTAATGAGGTTCGTAAAAATCTGGGAAAGCCTGAGCGGGTCACCCATCAAGATCTCAGGAATATCCGGGTCCACATCCACAATCAATTCTATCGGGCGGCCAGCAATGCGCACCTCGGCAAGAGCCGCCACTTCGCCAATCACATCTTGCAGCACAAGCTGCGTGATTTCCAAATCCTGCTTTTTCGCCTCAATCTTCGAGAAGTCTAGAATATTGTTGATAATTCCGAGCAAAGACTTTGCCGCATGGCTAATTCGGTCTACAAATCCTCGCTGGTGATTATCCAGATTCGTCTCTGAAATCAAGTGCGCCATACCGATAATGGCGTTCATCGGCGTGCGAATTTCATGACTCATGTTGGCAAGGAATTCACTCTTCGCCTGGGTCGCCTGTTCAGCAATTTCGCGGGCTGCCACCACTTCCGAAATATCAATCATCGAAAGCATGTAGCCCACAACAGTCTCTTGCACCTTCAAGGTACAACCTTCGCCACGGAACCAGGTTTCTTCGGTGCCGTTTTCGGGTTTGAGCATCAAGGAATCTTTCCAGACTTCATCTTTCTTGTACGAATCGATTACCGCCTTGATCATGGATTCAGGGAGCCCCATATCCGAAAGTTCGTTAATAGAAAGCCCCACAAAAGCACGCCATTCCTTGCCCAAGAATTCAGCAAGCTGGCGGGACATGTACTTAATATGCAAGTTCTTGTCGAAAATGATCAAAATCGAATGATCGCCCGAAAGCATAATCGTATCCAGAATCGTATCTTTCTGGATTCCGCTGGTTTCGTCATTGATCATGATCAAGAATCGGGTGGCACCGTTATCTTCCACCAACGCCTGGAACGACATGCCCCACCATTCCACTTCCCCATCGGCATTCTGCACACGCACAATGGTTCTGCGTTCACTGGCAAGCAACTGTCCGCCCATGGCCACACGGTGGGCAAATTTATTAAACGCATCCGAAGTAAAGAACTTAAAAAGACTTTCTTCTTTCATGTCTTCGCCGCCGTTCAAGAAATCCATCACATGGGCGCTGGCATGCAAGATATCAAAATTTTCGTTAGTGAGAATGATGGTAAAATTATTGCCTTTCCACAGCAGCGTGTCAAAAAGCGTACTGGAATTCACACTGTCGTTCAAGTCTCTCTGAATATAGCGACGGAAAAGAATATGGGAGAACAAGGCCGCAAGTCCCATCAGCACAAACACAAAGAAAGCGACCACACCAAGCATGGTACTGGAGTGATTATCGATACTGGCTGCAATCTTGTTATGCTGGCTGACATGCACTATGTAGAAAGGCAATTGTTTCAGGGGCGTCACCATGAAAATCAACTGTTGATGATGTTCATTGGTCTTTTCGAAGCGCAAAATGCGCCCGTCCATCAAGGTGTCTGAATTAAACTTGTCCGAAATCAGCAATAGCAAGTTTTCAACGCTATCCTGCAAGACTTTTCCGCGATTGGTTTCGTAAGGGAAATAGGTCAGCAAGTTATCGCTTTCGCTTGCCACCAACATCGTAATACCGCCCTCTTCCTTGGCAAGGGCGCCCATAGAAAGCCTAACCTTGTGCAGATTGATATCTTCGCCCAAGGCTCCCCTGAACTTGTGATTTTTATCCCAAATCGGGTACGAAAGAGAAAGAACCTGGCGATTGACACTTTTACGAATCGTAGGGCCCGTATAGGCAAGTCCCCTTTTGCGAGACGCTTCCAAATACCAGCCTGTAGTACGGAATTCCGTCTTTCCGTTTTCCAGTTTCAAGCCCCTGCCCGAAATATAGTCACCATCGGTAGTCCCAAAATAGACATCCACAATACCTTCGGCAGTCTGTGTCTGCTTGTAAAGCAAAGGCTTGATGGCGTTGTCCTTGGAAACCTGCTGCACACGCTTTGCAACCCCCAGGAAACTTTCTTCGCGGACTTTCAAAAAGGCTTCAATTTCGGTCTGAACCCGTTCACGAAGGGCCGTTTCGGTATTAGCGACAGCGGACTCCACCAACATGGAACGCACTGCCGTAGAAAAAAGAAAGACCAAAGCCACTGCTGCCACAAAAGTCGGCAACATGTACACCATCGAGATGCGGTTTCTTAAGCGACGACGTTGTGCATTCAGTGGGTTATGAGTCAAAACGGCTCCTTACGAGCTTTCTTTATAGTGCTCGTATATTTCGGGCAACTTGGATTCTAAAGACATAAAGGCGTCCACCACATCGGGGTCAAACTGAGTACCTCTACCTTCCAAGATTTCCTTTACTGCGACTTCATGGGGGTACGCTTCTTTGTAAGGGCGCTTCGAAACCAAGGCGTCGTACACGTCGGCCACCGACATCAAGCGTGCTCCAACCGGAATATCATCTCCCTTGAGTTTATTCGGATAGCCAGCACCATCAAAGCGTTCATGGTGGTTCAGAATAATATCGGCACAAATCTTGACCAGCGGATGGTCCTTGAGTTCACGCGTGGCATTCACCAGCACATCGTAACCCTTTTGGGCATGCGTACTCATAACCGCCCATTCTTCTTCGTTCAGGCGGGCCGGCTTGCGCAAGATTTCGTCAGGAATGCCGACTTTGCCAATGTCGTGGAGCGGAGCAGCCGTCGCATAGTAATCAATATATTCATTGTTCGGAATTGCATCCTTAAAACGCGGATGGTCTCGCAAAGCCTCGGCAAGCATTTGCACCAGCACCTGGGTACGTTTAATGTGAGCACCTGTTTCGGGGTCACGGTATTCCGCCAATGCGCCAAGACTCGTCAGCATCACCTTGAGCGTTTTACGCAAATCCAGGGTCTTTTCTTCTACCAGTTCCTGCAAATGATCACGCTGGTGCTTGAATTCCAACTGATTTTTAATGCGCAATTGCACCAAATTCGGGTGGAACGGTTTGGTAATGTAATCGACTGCACCCAAGTCAAGGCCAGTCTGCTCGCTCTTGGAATCGGCTTTCGCTGTCAAAAACAGCACCGGAGTATTTTCGACCAGCTTTTTTTCGTTCATCTGGCGAAGCGTTTCGTAACCATCCATTTCTGGCATCATCACGTCGAGCAAAATCAGGTCCGGTTTGACTTTTTCAGTCAAAAAAAGGCCTTTTTTGCCATCAAGAGCCACAAAGACGTCGTACTCGCTGGACAAAATTCCTTCGAGCACCTCAATATTCGTCTTTGTGTCGTCAATTACCAAAATCTTTGCGCGCTTCCGTTCCATATAACCCTAATATAATGTTTAGAGGCCCAAATAGACCAACTCAACTTATTCCAACTTGGAATATGCTTTTTTTTTGGATAAAAAGCCCTTTTGCAACATATTTATATGTTTTCCCCCTTACAATATGTGATATAATGTACAAAAGGGGTATGGAAAAAAAGTCAATATTCTTATTAAAATTGACAAAACGCCCTCTAAAAGTGGAATTATATTTATGGATGGTCATTAGCCTATACTTTTACAGGTTTGGAGATTTTTTAGAGATGAAGCAGATATTACCTCTCGTAATCGCTTTAGCAGGAGTTTCTTTTGCACAAGTCGATGTCGCCCCCTTCTGGCGCGCAGTCGACAGCGTAAGCCGGAGTTTAGGCAACTCGGCCAACGACCTGTATACCGACCTTACCCTCCTTGACACCATAAAGCTTGGCGGGGAGACCTTCCCCATTACGTGGAAAAGCAGCGACACGCTATTTTTGGGCCACGACGGCCACGTCAACGGCAGATTTGTGGGCGAAAACAAGGAAGTGACCCTCACAGCAACCATTCATGACGGCCTGTCCGCAAAGACGCAGGACGTGTCTTTAAAGGTCTCTATCCACGGGTATGAACCCTACTCCAACTACCTTTTCGCGTATTTCCCGGCCAACGACAACGAGAATATCTACTACGCGCTGAGCAACGACGGCTACAGCTTTACCGCCATGAACAACGGGAAGCGCGTGGTGGCCGCCGACACGGTAAGCATCAAGAAGGGGCTCCGCGACCCGCATGTTCTGCGTGCTCCCGACGGCTGGTTCTACATGGTGAATACCGACATGAAGAGCGCCGAAGGCTGGGCTAGCAACCGCGGCATGGTGCTCATGCGCTCCCGCGACCTCATCAACTGGGAACACAGCACGGTGCACTTCCCCGATAAGTACAAGGGCAAGAACTTCGCAAACGTGACCCGCGTCTGGGCCCCCGAAACCTTCTGGGACGACACCTACGACAACGGCGACGGCACCAAGGGCCGCCCGCTGGTGTACTTTTCGCTGTTGACCAATGACGGGACTATCAGCTACGACAAGGTCTTTTACGCCTACTCGAACAAGGACTTTACCGATTTGGAAGGCGACCCGCAGCATTTCTTTGACCGCGGAAAATCGACAATCGACATGGACATCGTCTACAACCCGGTCGATAAATTCTACCATGCCTTCTACAAGAACGAAGGCGACGGTGGCATCTGCAAGGTGACCGCAAGTTCTCTCATGCCCAAGAGCGGAGCCGCCAGCGGTTCGCAGTGGAGCAAGCCAAGCAAGGCTCTGCAACAGACGACCGAAGCCGTGGAAGGCGCAGGAGTCTTCAAGCTCATCAACCAGAACAGTTGGGTGCTCATGTACGACTGCTACATGAACGGGCATTACCAGTTCACGAGCAGCCCCGACCTCGAAAATTTCAAGTTCGTACAGGATACCAAGACGAGCGGCGCATTCACGCCCCGCCACGGGACCATTCTCCCAGTTACCGCCCAAGAAACGGCAGCCCTCATGAAAGCCTTCCCCACCCCTGATTTTGAACCGCGGGTGATTGAAATTCCGGATTCAATAGGCATGTGCGACGGCAAGAAGGTGGTAGGCCCGTGCAGCGGCACCAAGATTATCCCGTACAGCAAAGTCAATGACGGCGGCTGGAACGAAACGCTTGACCTGAAGGTCGCAAAGGGCGCTACGGTGCAGTTCGGCCCACACCCGTGGGACGGCAAGATTTGGAGCTGGGAAGGCCCGAACGGATTCAAGTCCACCACCCGCGAAAACACGCTCAAGAATGTGGATGGCGACTTTAGCGGTTACTACACCGTCGTTTATACGAACGAGACCGGCTGCAAGAGCCGTGCGAGAATCAAGCTTGTGGTCGATGACCCGGACAAGCCCTACAAGGAACCCGATACCACGACAACCATCGTATATAAAAGGCTTCGTGACCACAGCAAATCCATGCGTTTGAACCGTAACCCGGTTTACTTCGACTTGCTGGGCAATAGACTCAAGGCCAAGCCAAGAAACGCGGTTTATATCCAACGGTAAAAAAGATGTGTAATGTGTGATGTGTAATGTGTGATGTTAATTAGTCATTTCACATTCCACATTTCACATTAGTCACATTGCTCTGCTGAGCTTGATAAAAGCGTTTACCGGGTCGGCGTAGTTCCAGATACCACCCAGCACGGAGATTCCCTGTAAGGGAAGTTTCTTGATATCGTCCAGGTTCTCGTGATCGATGCCGCCGAACGCGATAATCTGGGGAATTTTAGCGGAATCAGACGACGCAATTGTCGTTAATTTATTTGCAAGCGTTTCGACTCCGTGAAATTTTACCGGTTCAAAAACCGATTGCGGCTGGAAAATCGGTCCAATAAGCGCCCCGGCCACCCACTGCGGCAGCTGTTCCAGCTGATCCATGTCGCGGCAAAAGGCAACCGTATTCACGCGTTTCCAGCTTTCAGGCACATCTCCCAACAAAGAGCCCGCCTCGGTCAAACAGCCACGAACATCCAAGCGTTCCGCCAAATCGGGAGTACCGCGGACCCAGATTCGGTCGCGGCATTCCATCGGGAGTGCCATGAGCCAACGTTCGTAATCGTTTTCCGTTGCATATGGAGAACCGCCTCTTCCCCGCTTCGAGAGAATCAACCTCGAAAGCCCGCGGGAAAACATCTGTTCTATGTCATCAAATTCCGAAGCAAAATCGTCAGGAGATGTCGTAAGCCACAATCGCATGGCCGAAATATAACATTTCCCGCCTTTTTTTGGCCAAGAAAAACATTTATCCTCTTTTTTACAGTTTTCGTCGAAAACTCCCTAAATTTTACTTACAAAAACAGCCCAAATTTCTAAATTTGAGCCCACTATGAGCAATTTGAAGAACGATTTATGGGTCGGCGTGGACGTTGGTTCCACCACTGTGAAAATCGCGGTTGTCGATCCAGAGACCAACAAGCTTTTGCACTATACTTACCAGCGCCACAATGCCATGCAGGCACAGAAGGTTTTCGAGGTGCTGCGTGAGGCCCACGGACTTTTCCCCGATAAGAATTTCAGAGTCGCCTTCTGCGGCAGTGGCGGTCAGCCCTTCGCCGAAGCTACCCACGCCTTCTTTGTACAAGAAGTCGTCGCAAACGCACTCGCGGTGCGCGCCACCTACCCAGAATCTAGGGTCGCTATTGAACTCGGTGGTCAAGACGCCAAAGTCGTCTTCTTCGAAAAAGACAAGACCACCGGCAAGCTCATTGCCTCTGACATGCGTATGAACGGCGTGTGCGCCGGCGGTACGGGTGCATTTATCGACCAGGTGGCCGAACTTTTGCGCATCAAGACCGAAGCCTTCGAAGGCTTTGCCAAGCGTGGCCAGAAGGTCTACGAAATTTCAGGCCGTTGCGGCGTGTTCGCGAAAACCGACATCCAGCCGATGCTCAACAACGGTATCGCCAAGGAAGATATCGCCCTTTCCAGCTTCCATGCCATCGCGAAGCAGACCATCGGTGGCCTTGCCCAGGGTATGGAAATCAAGCCGCCCGTGATTTTCGAAGGTGGCCCGCTCACGTTCAACCCGACGCTTGTCCGCGCCTTCAAGGAACGCCTGGGCATTAACGACGAACAGGCCATTGTACCGGAACACTCCGAAGTGCTCGTAGCCATGGGTGCAGCCCTATCCCTCGGCTCCATGTTCGCCGATCAGGAATGCCAGTACCGCCGGGAAGGCTCCCTGGACGCGCTCATCCACTTTAACGAAACGCGCCAGGCCGAAAACAAGGCCAAGGCCGCTGCCGACTTGTTCTTCAAGAACGAAGCCGAATACAAGATGTTCCTCGAAGAACACAAGATGGCCGGCAACCACTACCCGCAGCCCGTATCGGGCTCTACGCTCAACGTTTACCTGGGTATCGACGCAGGTTCTACCACCACGAAGTTCGTGCTCATGGACGAACAAGAAAACATCGTGGATGGTTTCTACGCGAGCAACAACGGCGAACCGCTGCAGGTGCTCAAGAACGCCTTGAACGAACTCAGCGACCGTTACGAAGAATACGGCTGCAAGCTCAACATTCTCGGTGTCGGTACGACCGGTTACGGTGAACAGCTCTTTGCGAAGGCCGTGCATGCCGACTTCCACACAGTGGAAACGGTCGCCCACGCCAACGCCGCCCAGAAGATTTGCCCCGACGTAAGCTTTATCCTCGACATCGGTGGCCAGGACATGAAGGCCATCTCCGTGCAGGACGGCGTGGTCACAGGTATCATTCTGAACGAAGCCTGCTCTTCCGGCTGCGGTTCGTTTATCGAAACGTATGCCCGCAGCCTCGGCATTCCGATGGAAAAGATTGCAGAACTCGCGTTCAACGCCAAGAGCCCCTCTCAGCTGGGTTCCCGCTGCACGGTGTTCATGAACAGTTCCATCATCACGGAACAGCGCGACGGCAAGCAGCCCGAAGACATTATCGCAGGCATCTGCCGCTCCATCATCAACAACGTTTTCACGAAGGTGATTCGTATCCGCAACCTGAACACACTCGGCAAGAAGGTCGTGGTGCAGGGCGGCACATTCAAGAACAACGCCGTTCTCCGCGCCTTCGAACAGTACACAGGCCTTAAGCCTATCCGTCCGGAACGCCCGGGTGAAATGGGCGCTATCGGTATCGCTCTTTTGACCAAGAAGTTCATGGAAGAAAAGCGCAAGACCGAACCGGAACTCAAGAGCCGCTTTATCGGGCTTGACGCCATGAAGACCTTCAGCTGGCACAACCAGCCGGGTCAGCTCTGCCAGTACTGCACCAACCATTGCTCGCGTACCATCGTGACCTTTAGCGATGGCCAAAGCTTTGTGACGGGTAACCGCTGCGAACGCGGCGAAGTCACCGCCGACCCGAACGATCCGAAGACCAAGGCGCTCATCGCCGAAATCAACAAGAAGATGCAGTCCGTGCCCGACATGATCAAGCGCACGAACCAGCTGTTGGTCAAGGACTACGCTCCGGCAAAGCTCGTCGAAAACAACGGCAAGACCATCGGTATTCCGCGAGTGCTCGAATTCTGGGCATCGCTCCCGTTCTGGAAGGCCTTCTTTACGAGCCTCGGCTACACCGTCGTGGTAAGCCGCCAGAGTGACTACAAGATGTTCGAAGCAGGGCTCCACAGCGTGCCCTCTGACACGGTTTGCTTCCCGGCAAAGCTTGTGCACGGCCACGTGCTCAGCCTCATTGAAAAGAAGGTCGACCGCATCTTCTTCCCGATGATGGTTGCAGTCCCGAGTGACCACACCAAGTTCACGGCAACGTCCGTTTGCCCCGTGGTGCAGGCCTACCCGAACGTGTGCAAGAACACCGACGAGCCCGAAAAGAACTACGGCGTTCCCATGGACCAGCCGATTTTCCACTGGTTCAACGCCAAGCTCCGCAGAAGCCAGACCATTGACTGGTTCCACGAAAACTGGAAGCTCGACAAGAAACTTTTGGACAAGGCCGTTACCGAAGGCGAGAAGGCACTCAACAACTACCGCACCACGCTTTTGGAAGAAGGCCAGAAGATCCTCGACGATGTACGCGCAAAGAACTCCTTTGCCGTGGTGATTGCAGGCCGCCCCTACCATGCGGACACGCTCATCAACCACAACATCGCAAGCCACTTTACCGCCATGGGCATTCCGGTGCTCACCACCGAATCGCTCCCCGGCGTTTTCGACCAAGATGTGCCGAGCCACACCCGTATCGAAATCAAGAACACCTTCCACTTGCGCATGATAGGTGCCACCATGATTGCAGCGAAGGACCCGAACATCGAACTTGCCCAGATTGTAAGCTTCGGTTGCGGACACGACTCGATTTTGACCGACGAAATGATGCGCATGCTGCACCTTGATTCCAATAAGGAAATGCTCATGCTCAAGCTCGACGAAGGCGATGCCCGCGGCCCCGTGGGAATCCGCGTCAAGAGCTTTATCGAAACGGTAAAGGCACGCCGTGCAGCGAACCTGCCCGACAAGCCCGAAAGCAACGAACCGCTGTTCCATACGCCGTTCTTGCCCGAAGACAAGAAGCGCCGTCGCATTCTGACACCGAACCTCTCCCCCGCCTTTACCGTGCTCGCCAGCGAGTACATGAAGCGGGAAGGCTACATCGCCGAATACCTGCCGGTGGCCGACCGCAAGGCCATCGAGCTCGGCAAGAAGTTCGTGCACAACGACATCTGCTTCCCCTGCCAGGTGAACATCGGCGAAGCCCTCCGCTGGCTCGTCGACCACCCCGAAGTTCCGCAGAACCAAGTTTCCATGTGCTTGGCGAAGAACTGCGAAAACTGCCGCGCCGTGCAGTACGCTGTACTAGCCCGTAAGGCTTTGGACGAAGCGGGCTTCAAGGATGTGACCATCATTACGACCGGTGTGGACTACAAGGGCATGCACCCGGGCTTCCAGCTGGGTCTGGACTTTAGACTCCACATGCTGTGGGGCCTTGTGACCATGGACGCTATCGAAACCATGTACCGTGCCGTGCGCCCCTACGAAGTGAACGCCGGCGACACCCAGAAGGTCTACGACGAATGGATGCCGAAGGTGATTGGCGTTGCAGGCCACCTCTCCACCATGCAACTCGTGCGCCCCTCCAAGCTCATCGAAGTCTTTGAACAGTGCATCGAAGCATTCAACGGTATCGAAATCACCGAAGAACGCAAGAAGGGCATCCGCAAGCCGCGCGTTGCCGTGCTTGGCGAAATCTTGATGAACTACCACCCGAGTGCAAACGGATTTGTGGAAAACTACCTGATGAACAACGGCATGGAAGTCTACCTGCCGGGCATGACAGACTTCTTCCGCGTCGACGAAGTGGTTCGCGAAGAAAAGATCAAGCGCGGATTCTCTGCAAACCCGATGATGGACCGTCTGGAAGGCGGCGTGACCAGCAAGGTCTATACCCACGCTGTAGAAACCGCTCGCAAGTCCATGCACAAGTTCAAACTCTACGAACATCATGCAGACTGCGTGGAACTCAAGGATTACGTGTCCGACATCATCGACCCCACCTACAACACGGGTGAAGGCTGGATGATTCCGGGCGAAATCCTGTACAACTCGAAGCACGGAATCAACAGCTACATCATTCTGCAGCCGTTTGCATGCCTTGCCAACCACATCTCTGGCCGCGGCCTTACCAAGGCAGTGAAGGAACGTTGCCCGCACATCCAGGTTTTGAGCCTCGACTACGACCCGGATACGAGCTTCGCGAACATCGAAAACCGCCTGCAGATGCTCATCATCAACGCCCGCGAACTAGAAAAAGCGAACGCCGAAGCATAGCTTCGGCGGAGAGTAGACAGTAGGAAGTAGACAGTAGACAGTAACTTCTAACTTCCTACTACCTACTTCCAACAAACCTGTCTACTTCCTACTTCTAACTTCCTACTAAACAATATGCTCAACGTCTCTAATGTCAGTCTTCAATACGGTAGCCGCGTCCTCTTCAAGGAAGTGAACCTTTCCTTCAAGCGCGGCAACTGCTACGGAGTCATCGGTGCCAACGGCGCCGGAAAATCTACGTTCCTGAAAATCCTTTCGGGCGAACTTGAACCCAACACCGGTGAAGTCAGCAAGGACCCGGGCGAACGTATCGCCGTCCTTAAGCAGGACCACTTCGCCTACGAACAGAATACTGTTCTCGAAACGGTGATGATGGGCTACCCCGAACTCTATGAGCTCGGCAAGAAGCGCGACGAACTCTATGCGCTCCCCGAAATGACCGAAGAACAGGGCATGCAGGCCATGGAAATCGAAACCCGTTTCGGTGAAATCGGCGGTTACGAAGCTGACTCTAACGCAGCTGTGCTTTTGAAGGGTCTCGGCATTCCCGAAGAATTCCATTACAGCCTTATGGCTGATTTGGATGGCGGCCAGAAAATCCGCGTGCTCCTCGCCCAGGCATTGTTTGGCAACCCGGACATTCTTCTGCTTGACGAACCGACGAACCACTTGGATTTGGAAACCGTCGGCTGGCTCGAAGACTATCTCGAACGCTTCGAAAACATCGTCATCGTCGTGAGCCACGACCGTCACTTCCTCAATGCGGTCTGCACCCACACTTGCGATATCGACTACGGCAAAATCAACATTTACGGCGGTAACTACGAATTCTGGTATGCAGCTAGCCAGCTCGCCCAGAAGCAGCGCAAGGACCAGAACCGCCGCGCCGAAGAAAAGATCGAAGAATTGAAGGCGTTCATCCGCCGCTTCGCCTCTAACGCCGCCAAGGCCAAGCAGGCCACCAGCCGTAAGAAGCTCCTCGACAAGATGACCGTTGAAGAAATGCCGGCTTCCAGCCGTAAATTCCCGTGGGTCAACTTCAAGATGGACCGCGAACCGGGCAAAATCGTGCTCGAAGTCAAGAACGCCACCATCGATGGCGGCGACGGCATTATCTGCAAGAGCCTGAACTTCAGCCTCAATAGCGGCGACAAGGTCGCTCTAGTCGGTGAATACGACACACTCAAGACGGCATTCTTCCAGCTCATCGCCGAAGAAACCAAGGCCGACGAAGGCGTACTCAAGTGGGGCAACACCATTAGCTACAGCTACTTCCCGAAGAACAACGACGCCTACTTCGGCACGGACCTCTCCCTCGTGGATTGGCTGCGCCAGTACAGCAAGGAACAGGATGAGACGTTCATCCGTGGCTTCCTCGGCCGTATGCTCTTTACCGGCGAAGAAGCCCTCAAGAGCGCAAACGTGCTCTCCGGTGGTGAAAAGGTGCGTTGCATGCTCTCCAAGATGATGCTTGCAAACGCAAACTGCCTGCTCCTCGATGAACCGACCGCTCACCTCGACTTGGAAGCCATCACGGCCCTCAACAACGGCCTTACCGCATTCCAGGGCCCGATTATCTTCTGCTCTCAGGACCACGAATTCGTGCAGACGATTGCAAACCGCGTGCTCGAACTGACCCCGAACGGCGTCATCGACCGCAGCATCACCTTCGACGAATGGCTTGAAACCAAGAAGAAGAGTAAGAAGTAGACAGTAGGAAGTAGACAGTTATAGAATCTGCTATTCTACAAAATACGAAGATTTACAACTTTAAACAAGAAACCCTGCCGACGGCAGGGTTTCTTTCATTTTCATTCTGAAATTCATTATCGCGTCACAATCACGCGATTTGCAAACAGCACCTTCTTGCCGTTATCGACTCGAACAAAATAGCTGCCCTTGGCGCGCACCAGTTCCTTGAGCGGCACCGAGGCAGAGCTGCTGTAATAGCGGCTAGAAATCTTCTTGCCCTTCATGTCGAACACGCTAACTCGGGCAACGGTTGCATTCAAGTGCAGTTCCAGGTTACCGTTCGCATAGGTTACCGAGGCCGAAGCAATCGCCTTTGCAGACGGAGCAACCTTCGTTGTCCCTTCGGAACTCGAAGTTCCCATGTTCCAGTCGCTCGGCACGCGGGCAGCAATGCCGCGGCCCGCCGTACTCATGTACACCACGCCGTAGGTATTCATGTCGCCCATCACGAACTCGCCGTTGGCAAGGCCGCCGTATTCGTGACCGTCATCGTTCACGCGAGTCCAAGTTTTACCCTTGTCGTCGGAGCCGAATACGCCCGTCACTTTACCGACTGTTGCGAAAACGTAAATCGCCGGATAGCCGCCCTTTTCCTTGGGAGCGCCATAACCCACCGCTTCGCAGTAACCGACACCTTCAACCGCAGCCCAAGTGGCACCTCCATCGGTTGAATGCAACAGCTTTCCGCTTGCCGGCGTACCGTTCGACGGATCCTGAATAGCGACTGGCAACCACAAATCGCCCTCAAAGCCCGGAATGGCACGGAACTTTTTGAACGCGCTTTCACCAGGCGTACTCACAGCCTTGAAGCTTGCGCCCGCATCGGTACTCTTGTAGAACTTGCCGTCCGCCTTGGTGTAGGCATAGAATACTTCGTCGTTTTCAGGATCGCCCACCACAAAAGCAGAGTTGTCGATTCCTGAAACCTTTTCCCAAGTCGTGCCGTTGTAATTGCGATAGACATCGGTCGTTCCTTCCATCGGAACCCAGATGGTGTAAGTACCTTTTGCCGAAAGAGCTACCGTGCCCTTAGCGGCTTTTTCGTCAGGCCCTGTATAGGTCTCAACAGTCCAAGTCTTACCCGAGTCAAGGGAATACTGCACCGGGGCAATGGGAATTGCATTGTACTGGCCTTCATAGGCGCGCTTGTCAGCCACCTTGGCCAATTTGCCACTCTTGGGAGCATAAGCAAGGCCCTGCGTCGTACCCAACGATACATAATCGCCGCCAACATTCGTCTTGTGCCTGAATGCCGGATATTTTGCGATGTCATCATGACGGAATCCGTCGTAATCACCGATGATCGAAATCATGGGGCCACCCGGAATGCTCACCACTTCGAAAGGCACCGTTTCTTCGACGCCATGCGCCGAGAAATGCCACACCTGGTTCATGGTGAGCTGCGGTTCTTCCCAAGAATTCTCCGCTTCCTTATAAATGTAATCGCTCAAGTTGTCGCAGCGGAAAATACCGTTACCCGAAGTCACAAAGACGCGGTTGTTGTCGAAGGGATCCATAGCAACGCTACCGGACCAGTGGATAGAACCGTTATGCATCCAGCCAATTCCGTTGGCATCCATCTGCTGAGTAGTCGGATAGACTCCCCCTTCCATCCAGTAATACTTGAAGCTTGCAATCCAGGTTTTGCCGCCGTCAGTCGTGTGGTAAATGTTAGTACCCCACTGGTCGCTCCACTTGCCGCTGGTGTCGCTTGTAGCCGTGTACCAGAACTGCGGACCGCGGTAACCTTCAGTGGTCACCACCATTTCGTTGGCATTTTTCGGATTAATGGCAATGCCGCCATAAGGGGCAATGTAGGGGTAATATTCTTCGCAAGTCTTGCCGGTGCCGCCAGCGGCTTCGCAGTCGACCATACCTTTCACGTCCACTTTGTCGTACTTGGCATCGCCACCTTCGTCCAGGAAGTTTTCCGGAGAAACGTCGGACCAAGTCGCCGACGCCACATCAAGCTGCAGCACCGCACCGCGACCAAAGCCGTCGTAAATCATGCCCCAGCCTTCGTCCCACATCATGGAATGCGGGCCTGCGCCGTCGGCAAAGGTCACCGTCATCGTTTTACCGTCGCCCGAAACCACCGCACGCTGCGGCATCAGGCGCACAATGCTCCCGCCGGCCGTGCTGCGCAATGAATCCGGAATCGGGAGCGCCTGCCAGCTTGCACCGCCGTCGGTCGAGGTGAACACGTTTTCGAACGTGCCCTTGGCCGTCGTCCCTTCGCGCAAGAATCCGGCGTACAGCACCTTGGAGCTGCCCGGAGCGTACTGCACAAAGCTGAATCCCGAACCATTCCAGGTCGTATCGCTCCCAGCCGCCTTGGTCCAAGCATCCACATGGCTCCAGCTCGTTCCGTTATCCGTCGATTTCCAAAGACCCTTGTTCTTGGAGCCGTAGAACATAATCTTCGAATCGTTCGGGTCGACCGCCAAGGCTTCGCCATTACCGCGGCCCATGCCGTTACCATGAGCGCCAAAGCGTGCCACTTTCGCCCCCTTGGTACCGTCTTCGTCCCAAGTGTAAAGGACATCCCAAGATTCACCCTTGTCGCTACTGCGGAGGAACGCCGTACGGCCGTTGTTCCAGTAACTGGTTCCTGCCACCATGTACACAACGCCCGATTCCTGCGGATCAACGGCAATGGCTTCAATGCCCAAAAGGCCGCGCTCGGAAACATCGACCCAGTCCATCATCGATTCCCAGCGGGCAGTCGATTCGTTCCAGCGGTACGCGCCGCCCACGTCGGTACGGGCGTAGAACAACCCCTTGTCGACCGGAGACGCTATCACGGCGGAGACGAATCCGCCCCCGCCCATGCTCACGTTGCTCCAGCTGAAATCGGCCGCCTTTTCGGCAGAGTATGCGGCAGTCGCCTGCATGCCGATGATAGCGGCCAGGCTAAGTCCAAAAGCACCAAACAATCCTTTTTTCATAAATTCATCCCTAAACTACAATGGGCAACAGGCCCTTGCATCCAATTCAAAAATATATTTCAGGGGCAAAAAACGGCGAAAAAATCACTTTATGCGGCAAAAATCCGTTTTTAGCTTTTCAACACCCTTAAAATCCCCCCAAAAACGCCCCTTTACCGATTTCTCGGTATACAACGAGCGTCAGGGAATTCGAATGTATCTCTTATAATCTAACGACTTCGTCGCAAATTTCAGACATTGCCGAACGGTGCGTCACAAAAATCATGGTCTTGTCGGGGTAAGTCGCAAACAGTCTTTCGAATAATTCGCGCTCCGTCGATTCATCAAGCGAAGAACTCACCTCGTCAAACAACCATACGTTCCCGGGCCGCAAAAGCCCGCGAGCAATTCCGATTCGCTGCGCCTGGCCCTCGCTCAAGCCGCGACCGCGCTCGCCTATTTCTGTATCTAAGCCATCGGGCAAATCCAGCACAAAGTCAGCGCACGCCGCGTGCAACGCCTGCATCATTTCATGTTCGCTCGCATCGGGCTTCGCCAGCTGCAAATTCAGGCGAACGCTCCCGCTCAGCAAAGTATTGCCCTGCGGTACGTACACAAAATTCGTGCGGGTCTCTTTGCCAATCGCGCACACCTCGGAATTTGAATAAATTAGCATTCGACCGCTATCAGGCCTTACAAAGCCGAGCAGCAACCGGAACAAAGTCGTCTTTCCGGCACCAGTCTTGCCCATAATCGCCGTTTTGGAGCCAGGCTCAAAATCGTGACTGAATCCTTCCAGGACCTCGTACCTTCCCGCCGCATAGCCAAAATGCAGGTTCTCGAGTCGAACCCCGAGCGAGCCTTCAAGCGCCACAGGCGTTCCGTCCACTTCGGGTTCCTTGGATTTTTCAAGATCTTCCAAGCGGTCAATGCTCGCCGTCGTATGCACCACTTGCGGCACCATGTTCAAAATCGAAAGAATCGGGTGCTGAATCTGGCCCACCAGTTGCAAGAACGAAGTCATCATACCGAAGGTGATTGCTCCATCGCGAAGCCCGAGGCCGCCCCAAATAAAGGCGAGCAAATAACCCAGCCCAAAGGCAGACCCGAGCGCAAAACGGGAAAGCGTGGTAAACCGCGTACGGCGCAACACATCGCTTTCCAAGTGTTGTTGCATGTCGCCCAGGCGACCCGTCACCCAGTTTTCGCTTTCGAGCGAACGCATGAGCACGTTGTGTTCCACGCCTTCTTGCACCTGCATCTGGATTTTAGATTCGCGTTCACGAATCGCAAGCGTCATGTTCCTGAGCTTGCGAGACACCAGCTTACCGAGCACAATCGCCACCGGCGTAAGCAACAGCAACGCCCAAGCGAGCCGCGGATCAAACCAGCGCATCAAAAGGAACGCGCCCACCAGCTGTATCGCCGTCACAATCATTTGCGGCAAAGTTTCCATGGTTGTGGTCGACACCGACTCGATATCTTTCGAAAGCCTAGACGCCACATCACCCGAATGCAGTTCTGCCCCCGCGTAAAGCTTACGCAGGAACAAGCCTTCAAAGACCTGCAGGCGCAAGCGATTCGACTGACGAACCATTGCCACATTCGTCATATAATAAAACAGGATACGCAAAACAATCGCGCCCACGACCGTTGCCACAAGCAGTGCAATCATTTGCACGATATCGTCTTGACTACCCGTGCGAATTGTTTCATCTATAAAACGCTTGCTGAGCCATACCATTAACAGCCCAAGCGAGATTCGCCCCACGCCAAATACAATGCGGAGCGCAATATTCAGGCGGAAACCGCCGGTTTTATTCCACAGCCACGAAAGGTATCTCATTCAACAACGTTCACGTTTTTCCACTGCTCGACAATGCTCATCACATCGGTCAGCGCATCATCCGGAGCAACATCATATTCGTCGCACAGAGCTTCGGCCAAAGCCACTATCGTGAATTCGCCGAGTTCGCTTGCGCGCTTCCAAAGCCAAGACGCCGTTTCGTTGAGGCAAAGGAGCTTCCCGAAATCGAGAGCGCCAACGCCTTCGCCCATAATCACCTGTTCACCGCAAACTTCGCGCAGAACAAATCCTTTTTTGATGTGCATGGTGTACTCTCCTTCTAGAAATTCCGGATTCGAATGTAGACTCTATATAATTTAAGCAAATAACGACGCAAAGGTAAAAATTTGACCCACAATTTTTGGACAAATTGTATAAAAGGCGTGTAAAGAGATCTTTTGTAACCATTTGGATGCACAACATGCGTTACTTTGGCATAAATTTGTTTACATTCGCAAATTTCTCGCCCCTGCAAATTGCCGTCACCCATAAGCGTTGCACACCCGTCCTCTATCGAAAGGACTCTATGAACAACATAATTTCCGCCGATGACGCGGGCAAGCACAATGTCCATAGGCTTCACGTCAACGGGCTTGACCAAAAGAACACTGTCACGGCCACCTTCAATAAAGGGGCGCATGCTTCTCCCGTTCACCGGGAAAATCACCTCGACGCCCTCGCCCACTAGGCGAATGGCTTCCGAAAGAATCAACTCATCGTCTTTCTTCTGCATTTCCTTATCCGCATGTCATCCCAGACTTGATCCGGGATCGGCTTTCACTGACAGAAGCACAACACAGCTTTGCCGCCTCTTCGTCGGGCAAGCATTCCAAATACCACACAGGGACATTCATCGCAAGAGCGTTTTCGGTCTTGTGCAAGCCATCGGCAATGACAGTCTCCCAGCGTTTACCCGAAATGCAAGGGACCAAGGCCGCATAGGCGCGCACGCCTCGCAAGCGTTCAATCTTGTTGTACGGAGCCTGCGAAAGCATTACAAAACCACCCAGTGCAAATTCCTGATTCTTGTAGCAAGGCGTCTTGCCGCTCCATGGCGAGCCGTAGACAACCGCTCGTGCGCCATCAAAAATGCGAACCACCGGGTTGTCGTCATTCAAAAGTTCCGAGCCTTCGTTATACTTTAGCCAAAGCCTTGCATGCGTACTCTTGCCAGTGCCGCTCTTGCCCAGGAACATATAGCCCTTACCATCATAACTCACGACAGCAGCATGGAACAGAGCCGTATTGTAAGGGGCCGTCGCAATGGCATACAAAACCATCATGGCATTGTTCACCGCAAACCTGAGCAAAGCCAACGGTTCATTCTTCGGGACAAACAACGTGGCCATTCTGTAATCCTCGGAGCAAACCAGGACACCCGTCAACTTATGTTGCAGGCGAAAATCAAAAACGGATTTTTTACCAGCGGTAAGCCCACAAATAATCTGCTGGCCTTCTTCATCTTGGCACAATTCTTCGGTGTACTCCGGAGCTTCGCCGCATTCCACATTTACTTTAAAAAGATATTCGGAATTTTGCGCCGCAGGAACCGCAAACGGTTCGTAGTTATCCATACATTCACTGAACAATTTATCGCAAAGGTCTGCAGCTGCAGACACCTTAAAAACATGCTCCGCAACCTTGTAAGTTCCAGAAGAAATCATAGGGCAATTCTCCTGCGCTTAATACGCAAAGGAATCAGCGAAATCGTTGCACGCCAGTACTTGAGTTCCTTAAAGATGGCATTCACCGGGTCAAAGGTCAGCCAAGACAAAGCATTCATGCGATCCTTGAACCAACGCACAAAAACATTGCGGGGTTTAGGTTCCAACGCATACTGGCCAAAGTTTCCACCCTCAAGCGCCAGCTTCAATAAGCGCTTACCTCGGGCGGCATCGGGCGCACAAAGCATCAAGCCTCGTTCAAGTCCGAGAACCTCCTGCAGCACCCACATCACGGCTCCACAGGCACGCATCATGCTCAAGCGTTTCATGACAGCTAACGCGGCGCTGCGGTCGCTTTCGGTAGAATGCCTAAGCAGCATCAGGTAATCCATATACTGCCTAAGACCAAGCCCGCGACTCAAAAAATGCTGTTGCAAGTGCGCCATTTGCATCACGAGCGCAAACTTGACCGACGGTGAATAAAAGCCCTCGGGTACCTTTTCAGCCTTACGGATTTCTTCGTTCAGGAACTTTTGCAACGATCCATTGCGGAACGGGATTCCCGATGCAGGCTTGAAATGCACCTCCACCGTAACGCCATCTTTATTCTTGGGCAAATGGATATGATGTTGGGAATAGGCATGGTCATCGGTATCGGCATTTAGCAGATTCTGTTCATAAAGCAATTTAGACACGCTGTCGCGGCCACCTTCGACCCAGATGTCGATATCGCCGCACTGCCTACTCAGCGGATCCGGATAAAGCCTTGCATTGGCAGGGCCCTTGAGCACCGCATTCTTGCGGCCAGCACCGTCAAAAATCTGCGTCAGGCGAGCAGCCTCTTGGTTCAAGAGAGCATTCATGCCCGCAGTTCCCTCGGCATCGAGGGACCAACGCAAAAGCATCTTTCTTTCTGGACGAAAATTTTCAGGAAGTTTCTTTATTCCCAAAAATGCAATCGACAAAACCGACTGGCGCTTTGCCAACTTATAAACAGCCTTCCAATCTTCTTCCGAAGGCGCCTTTTCTAGCCCCTTTAACTCGCCGGTCGTATCAAGCGCAAACTGCAACAGTTTAAACAAGAGCTTGTCTGTTTTCTTCAGAATTAAACCCATGGCCCAAAGATAGAAAAAAGGGACCGAACTCGGTCCCTGATAAATTTATTTAAGCCTTGTAATCTTTTTCAAATTCGTGAAGGCTAATAGTCCCACTATACTGCATCAAAGCTTCTTGATGTTTTATTTCAACAACCTCCATTTTAGGAGATGTATAGGGCTTCAAGGTTTTTGATTGTTCCATAAAACAACCTCTTGTTTAAGGTTCGTCATCACAAACAACCATATCAGGGCCAGAGCATTTTAATAACGAATCTTGAAATTCATATTCAACCACAGTCATCTGCGGAGCAACATATTCTTTCTTTTCTTGATTTTCCATTTTACACCTCTATATTACTTGACAATCACACGCTTGCCATTATGGTAATAAGTTCCTCGAGTCGTGGGTTTTGTATTCAGCTTACGACCGTTCAAATCAAACCAACGGTCCATGCGAATTTCGCCTGTAACAGTATTAAGCCTACCAGTCTCAATCACATTGTCATTTTCATCAACAACAACAACATCAATTTCATTTGCGATTCCCCAGCTAGAGCCCAATGTTTCACCCACGGACTTCGCCAAAGCAACATCATGATGTTCTACCAAATAGGCGCGCAATGCCGAAGATTTCGCATTTCCCAACTTGACAAACTGTCCCACTTTTGCTCCGTCACGTTCTTGACCAGCAAACCCGTAAAAAACATCATTCTTATTCTTTTCAATCAATCCGCCAAATTCAGTGTAAGCATACACACCTTTAAATTCCCAAGCGCCATTGGTCAAATTTTCTGCGGGTTCTACATCCGTATTAAAGACCACATCACCTTCAAACGTGATTTTGGAAGTCGTCGGCATCACCAGATAAGGCGTAGATGCGGCAATCTGAGCCGTCTTGATTTTGCCAACATAAACTTTTCTGCTGCCTTCTTCACCTTCAACACGCTTAAATCTATAGAACGTACCACCCTTCACCTTCGAAGTATCAATGGAGAACGGCAACATAATGGTGGACATCTTACCAACTTCAAAATTCCTATTGAATACGACCTCATCCACCTTAATATCATTTTCAATCCTTACTGTATCAGGACCAGTGTATTCGCCATCAATTTTAGCAACGGTCTTGTCGGAATATTCAGTAATCGTCACTGCACCAAAATGTCTTACCACAGGATCCTTCACCCAATGCGGATACAGGTTCAAATCTGCATTATCAGCATAGGTTGCGCCAAAATCATAAGCCTTATCACCATCAGGGGTCAAAGACCAACCATCTTGAGTATAACCATCGCGAGTAAAGAAGCCTGCGCCCTTCAAGGTGACGGACTCTTTATAGGCCTTCTTGTCACTGGAGGCCGTACCATCAGAATTGTTATCTGCCACATAGGTAATGACATAGACTTCAGTTTCCCACTTGGCAAACAAAGTCTTGTTTCCGGTCGAACCTTGAGTAATCTGCGTTGCCTTTTCAGTAAAGGCTTCGTCATAGAACCAACCGATGAATTTAGCACCTTCCATTGCAGGGTCAGCAAGTACAATCGTTTCAGAAGTCACATTATAAAGTGCCGGATTAGCCTTGTTATTAGTACCACCGTTCAACTCATAAGTGATTTCATAGTCAACCGCAGCCCAATTTGCATACAGGACGTAGTTGTCATCAATTTCGGTATCAAATTTAAAGGCTTCTTTGCATGCCGGATCCTTGCACCAGCCCGTATACTTATAACCGTCATCCGGTGTCGGCGCAGGCGGTTCGGTCAACTTTTCACCCTTATTCACGTTGACAAAATCAATCTTTGTCTTGCCATGACCATTTGCATCGTAGACAACAGTATAGGTGATTGCTTTCGTCCAAGAAGCATAAAGAGTCATGTTTTCTGTTGCAGTCAAGTCATCCAAATGCAGAGTATCCTTATCCGAAATTTCATCTTCGGATCCAAACACATGAGATTCAGTAGACCAGCCTGTAAAATAGTACGTATCGCCATTTTCATCGGTAACAGGGTCAAAGGAGGTGAAACCTTCCGCAGACACCATATCTCCCTTGGCGACCTTTATAGTCATCGTCTTGGAACTATCAGCGAACGCACCCATTGCAGCATCAAAGGTGATATCAAAATACGGATACCACACCGCATAAACAATCGTCTGTCCCTTCAAAGCACCCAAATCTTCATCGGGTTTGGTAGCGTTTTTATCTAAAGACCAACCGGCAAAAGCACTGTCGGCATGAGACGGAATACTAATTTCTTCAGCGGTAATCTTTGCACCCTTGGCAAGGACTTTCTTCGTCTTCGCATTTTCACCAAACGTGCCGCTCTTGGCATTAAAGATAACCTTGTAACCATCAGAGCCGTTTAAAGAAACACCAGACACACCCACGGACCACGGAGAACTTTCACTGCATTCCCCATTAACAATTTCGCCACCATTCAAGGCGCAAATATGTTCTTCCAAATTCACATTGGAAGCGCCAACCGATTTATCGCTCACATTAGCGCTTTTTGCTGCAGCTCCAACACCGGACTTAGCAACATCGGAATCGTAAACACAATCTTCAACATTGAGTTTGGTATTACCATCCACCTGTTTGCCTACAATGGCACCAACAGCACCATTTGCCATACTTTCTAGCGTTTCACCGGCATAAACACAGGATTTGACCGTTACCGTATTGTTCTTCTTGACAAGTCCAACAATACCACCTACTTGAGCATCATTGCCAGAAACACGGATATTCACTTCACTCAAGCAATTTGAAATCGTTCCCTTATGAACGTTTCCAACAATGCCACCGACACCTTGTCCCTTTCCGCTAGTCTGAATAGAACCGGAAGCGGCACAACCATCGATTAATCCATTTTCCTGCCAACCAACGAAAGCGCCAACAGAAATCTGACTTGTCGTTCCCACAAGGCCCATATTGGAAGAACTTTGAAGATCCACATTTTCAAGGACCAAGTTCTTTATGGTACCACCACTCATCGCTCCGACAAGCCCCACATTCTGTGCATATCTAGGATTATTCATTTTTTGGGCAAGTTCGGCACCATTAATTCTCAGATTGGAAATGGTATGACCATTTCCGTCAATTGTTCCTTGAAATCTTCTTTCACCACCACCACCACAAATCGGGACGAACAATTCGCCCCCCAGGTCAAGGTCCGCATCTAGCCTTGCATTCACCTTGTACATTTGAGTTGTACCATCACCGGTCAACTTATAGTTAGTTGTATCAGAGAACCAAGCTAGTTCTTCTGCGCTCGTAATGATAAACACACCGTTTTTGTCTTGCTGTGGACGGGACATAGACTTTCCGTCCCAGGCGTCAGCGAAAACCTGTGCTACAAACAACATAATGGTGCATACAAGTACACCACAAAATCTATTCGTGAGAATATTTTTTTCCATCAAACCAACCTCGTTTTTTAGAAGTCGGGCTTAATATAGACTTATTCCCCACCGGTTTAAAGGGTTTTTGAACAACGTTTTGTTGTATAAAATTCATCAAGTGCCGTTTTTAGCTTAAAATAAGCAATTATAAGATTATTTTAAGTATTCTGCAACAAATAAACTACTTTGAAAATGCCGTTTTTAGCGAAATTTCGGGGGTCAAAAGTGACAAAAATCACGTTTGGAGCAGCTATTCGACCGGCAAAATCTTGGTATGGCGCATAAACGCAAGCGTTTCTTTTTCGCCCTTTTCGGCAAGCATCTTTAACAGGTAAAGCAACTTCTTGTAAGTCGTCTCCGTCATTTTTTCGTGGGCGGTACTTTTGGTGAGGTACAGCAGCGGAGATTCTTGCGTGTAATTTAATTTGTTGTAAGTCTTGGACGCAGCTACGCGATCACAGAACATTTCCTTAATGTAGCGATCCGGCATATCCATCGGCACCAGCTTTTTAGTCGCCATTTCGTAATCGTACCAGAATTCAAAATGGTGTTTGTTACGCCCCTTGTGGTGCATCCATGCAAGGCTGTAGCCCTTGGCATTGCGTTCACCATTGTTGGGCGACTGGTCACCCATATAGTACTTTGCCCCGGGAATAAACTCCGTCGGACTATACTTGGAAAGATCGTGGAACAAGCCCTGAAAACCAATTCCCGCCTTGAAACACAAGCGAACGACCTCGTTACGGTGCTTGGTAATCGTTATAAAATGTTTAATAGGATGAAAACTCACAAGCCCAATTATAGTTTTTTCTACATTTCCATTCGAAATTTGGCGTTAAAACGCCACCGAATTTTTAAAAGACACAAAAAGAGGATTATTATGCCGAAACTTCGTTCGCTCAAGACTATGGAAGGCCGCGAAATGGCCGGTGCACGCGCCCTGTGGCACGCAACTGGAACCAAGGTGGAAGACTTTGGTAAGCCCGTGATTTGCGTGGTGAACAGCTACACCCAGTTTGTTCCGGGACACGTTCACCTGAAAGACTTGGGCCAGGTAGTCGCCCGCGCGATCGAAGCAGCCGGTGGTGTCGCTAAGGAAATGAACACCATCGCCGTCGATGACGGTATCGCCATGGGCCACGACGGCATGCTCTACAGCTTGCCCTCTCGCGACCTCATCGCAGACTCTACCGAATACATGGCAAACGCCCATCGCGCCGACGCCCTCGTTTGCATTTCTAACTGCGACAAGGTGACTCCGGGTATGCTCATGGCAGCCATGCGCCTCAACATTCCGGCAATCTTCGTTTCTGGCGGCCCGATGGAAGCAGGCCATGTCACCACGAAGGACGGCAAGGACCGCGCCCTCGACTTGATCGACGCCATGATCGATTCCGCAGACAACACCATCAGCGACGAAGAAGTGGCCGCCATCGAAGCTAACGCTTGCCCGACTTGCGGTTCCTGCTCCGGCATGTTCACCGCAAACTCCATGAACTCCCTTACCGAAGCGCTCGGCCTCAGCCTCCCGGGCAACGGCACCATCGTTGCAACGCACGCCGAACGTAAGAAGCTCTTCGAAGCCGCCGGTAAGCGCATCGTGGAACTCTGCCACCAGTATTACGACTTGAACGACGAAAGCATCCTCCCGCGCAGCATCGCCACGAAGGAAGCCTTCGAAAACGCCATGCGCCTCGACATCGCCATGGGCGGTTCCTCCAACACCGTGCTCCACTTGCTCGCCGTCGCACAGGAAGCTGGCGTTGACTTCACCATGAAGGACATCGACCGCCTTTCCCGCAACACGCCGTGCATCTGCAAGGTCGCCCCGACCGTTCACAACATACACGTGGAAAACGTGAACCGCGCCGGTGGCATCATGGGTATCCTCGGTGAACTCGACCGCATGGGCCTCATCCACAAGAATGCAAAGACCGTTCACGCCGCCACCATGGGCGAAGCTCTCGAAGTGAACGACCTCAAGCGTAACCCGAGCGCAGAAGCCAAGCAGCGCTACCTTGCTGGCCCGGGCCGCAAGTACAATATCGAAGCATTCTCGCAGAACTTCATGTACCCCGACCACGACCTCGACCGTGCCAACGGCGCTATCCGCGATGGCGAACACGCCTACACCAAGGACGGCGGCCTCGCCGTTCTGTATGGTAACCTCGCAATCGACGGCTGCATCGTGAAGACCGCCGGCGTCGACGAATCCATCTTCAAGTTCACCGGCCCCGCCGTGGTGTTCGAAAGCCAGGAAGATGCCGTGAAGGGCATTCTCGACCCGAACGTGGTGAAGGCGGGCGACGTGGTCGTTATCCGCTACGAAGGCCCGAAGGGTGGCCCCGGCATGCAGGAAATGCTCTACCCGACCAGCTACCTCAAGAGCCGTCACCTGGGCAAGTCCTGCGCCCTCCTTACCGACGGTCGTTTCTCTGGCGGTACGAGCGGCCTCTCCATCGGTCACGCTTCTCCGGAAGCCGCCAACAAGGGTAACATCGGCCTCGTGCACACGGGCGACGTCATCGAAATCGACATCCCGAACCGCAGCATCAACGTGCAGCTCACCGACGACGAGCTGGCCGCACGCCGCAAGGAAATGGAAGCCCGCGGCGCCAAGGCATGGCAGCCGGAACACCGCGACCGCGTTGTCAGCAAGGCCTTGCAGGCATACGCCGCCATGGCATCGTCTGCTGACAAGGGTGCTGTGCGCGACCTGTCTCTGATTGGAGTTAAGTAAGTAAAAAAAGATCCCCGCCTTCGCGGGGATGACAAAACCGGGGAAACCCGGGGATGACATTAAGGAAACGTAATGGATTCTCTCCTTAAGCCTTTTATGAATTCCCGCAAGGTGTATGTTCCGGGCAAGATGTACCCGGACATCCGCGTGGGAATGCGCGAAATTTTGACTGAAGACCCCGAGACGCCGGTGGTTCCCGTGTACGACACGAGCGGCCCTTACAGCGATGTAGACGCCAAGCTCGACGTGACGAAGGGCATCGAGCGTTTCCGTGAATCGTGGATTATGGAACGTGGCGACGCCGAACAGCTGGACGACATGACGTCTGCTTATGGCCGCGCCCGCCGCGAGAACCACGAGCTGGACCACCTGCGCTTTAACGCCGAGCATCACCCGCTCCGCGCCAAGCAGGGGCACCACCTGACGCAGCTCGACTACGCCCGCAAGGGAATCGTCACCAAGGAAATGGAATACGTGGCTATCCGCGAAAACCAGCGTCTTGATGAGCTGCAGGCCCAGGGGAAAATCCAGGTGGCAGGCTCCCCCATTACGCCGGAATTCGTGCGCGATGAAATCGCCGCGGGCCGCGCGATTCTGCCGGGAAACATCAACCACCCGGAATGCGAACCGATGATTATCGGCAACCGCTTCCTCACGAAAATCAACAGCAACATCGGCAACTCCGCCATTACCTCTTCCATCGAAGAAGAAGTCGAGAAGATGGCGTGGTCGGTGCGCTGGGGCGCAGACACGGTCATGGACCTTTCCACCGGAAAGCACATCCACGAGACGCGCGAATGGATTATCCGCAACAGCCCCGTCCCTATCGGCACGGTGCCTATCTACCAGGCGCTCGAAAAAGTGAACGGCAAGGCCGAAGAACTTACGTGGGAACTGTACCGCGACACGCTCATCGAGCAGGCGGAACAGGGCGTGGACTACTTCACGATTCACGCGGGCCTCTTGCTGGAACACATTCCGCTGACAGCCAAGCGCACCACGGGTATCGTGAGCCGCGGCGGTTCCATCCTTGCCCTCTGGCAGATGCGCCACCACCAGCAGAACTTCTTGTACACGCACTTCCGCGAAATCTGCGAGATTCTCGCCGCCTACGACGTTGCCGTTTCTTTGGGCGATGGTCTGCGTCCGGGAAGCCTCGCCGACGCCAACGACGCGGCCCAGTTCGGAGAACTGGACACGCTTGGCGAGCTCACGAAGATTGCTTGGGAATACGGCGTGCAGGTGATTATCGAAGGCCCGGGCCACGTGCCCATGCACAAGATTCAGGACAACATGGCCCGCCAGCTCGAAAAGTGCCACGGCGCACCGTTCTATACGCTCGGCCCCCTCACCACCGACATTGCCCCCGGTTACGACCACATCACATCGGCCATCGGCGCAGCACAAATCGGCTGGTACGGCACCGCGATGCTCTGCTACGTGACGCCCAAGGAACACCTCGGGCTCCCCGACCGCGACGACGTGCGCGCGGGTGTGGTCACCTACAAGCTCGCCGCCCATGCGGCCGACCTTGCAAAGGGCCATTTCGCAGCGCAATTCCGCGACGACGCCCTTTCGCGCGCCCGCTTCGACTTCCGCTGGAACGACCAGTTCGCGCTATCGCTCGACCCCGAGAAGGCGATGGAATTCCACGACAAGACGCTCCCCGGCAGCCAGGCCAAGGCAAGCCACTTCTGCAGCATGTGCGGGCCTAATTTCTGCAGCATGCGCATCACAAGAGCTGTGCGGAATTTCGTGGCAACGGGCGAAGTCGGCGACGTCTAGCGGCAAAGCCGCAATGTGTAATGTTAGCGTCTACGGCGCAATGTGAAGTGTGTAATGTGAGATGAGTAATTTCACATCACACATTCCACATCCCACATTAAAATTCCATGCCCTATTTCTTGTTTTTCACGCACCTGAGCGAATAAGCGTTCCCGTCGAAATCTTCTTCGTTCTTGAAATCATCCTTGCTGCTCACGACATACCAGTAAGCGGCTCCAGAGCCTCCACCGCCTTCGGCCGCCCAGAAATACGCACTCGTCCCGAGTTCCGTGTATTCGCCGTCGTTGCGGAAACGAATCCCCGCTGGCAAAGCGTTAAAGCCGCTCGCATTGTTGTTCTTGGTCATGTCGCCCTGAGCCCAGCCTTCGCGGCTCTTGAGGGCCGCAGCCAAGCCCTTGCGTTTGTTAATTGCAAACTGTCCAAGTCGCATCCATTCCTCTTGCCGCGGAATATGCCAGCCATCGGGGCAAATTCCTTGATGTTCTTCGACAACGGCCCCCTGCGACACGCTATCCAGCGAATTCTCGATAAAGTCTTCGGGCAAGCGCATCGCTACATGCCACGGGTAAAGCCTTCCGTAATTGCGGCAACGGATATCCTTGTCCTCGTAGCAAAAGCTCCCCGGCGCGGCAAAACGCAGATTTTCCGCCATCCAGACATCTTCGCCCACAGCTAGAGTCTTATAGCGGTTATCGTCTCGCTTGTCGTAAATCGAAGTACTGTCATAAATTTCATCAATGTCCGGCGGATTCATCAGGCAACGTACCGGATACGCCTTATTCTTCAGGCTCGAATCCATCACGAAGTCATCATTGTTATTCGGAAGCGTCCAGACAATTGCCCGCGACGAATCAAGTTCATTCACCGTCCAGAACCCTGTAAAGGTTCCAATTCCAGAATACGCAGAAACAGTATCAGCGGAATCGCGCACACCGGAGGCCAGCGCCGTAAACCCGAAACCGTTTTCACCCATGAGCGCAAGATCGCTTTCCATCCAGGTTTCTCGGGCTCGCAAGTTCGTACCCACACCCACCGCATCGTCAATATCCTTCAGGTAAATATTGAGCCTGTAAAAATCAAGCGATGTCGGCACATGCCAACCGTTGGGGCAAACGTCCTTCATCTTCGCCGCTTTCGTAATATTGGTCGCAGCCTCCCACGTGTAAAGGCGTCCAAAACGTTCGCAGTTTTCTTCCCTGTCGTCATAGCAGTAGCTACCCGGCACCTTCACGTTCAAGTTATTGACCATCCACACCTGATCGCCAATATGAATCGTAAGCACGGCCTTGTTCTGTACATTGACCACCTGCGGAATCACCTTCGGGCGTGGCGGAGGAGGCGGTTCCCTAAAGGGGTACACCTTGTTTTCGATACAGCGGATAGAGGCGCCATCGTCTTTGGATGCGTAGATTTTATCGAAGGACCTAGAATCGTACAGCAACCCCCAGTAAATCGCACCCACGTTGTCAATTTCGGACGAAGACCAGAACTGCGCCGAAGACTTCAAGTCCATAAAGCCGGTATACTCGTTACGCACACCCGCCGGCAAGGCATTAAAGCCAAACTCGTCGGAACCCGCAGGCACGCGCAGTTCCTTTTCCCACAATTCAGGAGACTTAAGGCTCAAACCAACGCCATCGCTCTTACCGATTCGCCCTACATAACGCTTTAAAGTCACCCAGTCCTTGTTGGCCGGCAAGCGCCATCCCGCAGGGCAGGCGTCATGATACGTTTTCCAGTCCTTTTTGGTAAAATCAATGTCAGCAATGGAATGGTTGTTGTAAAAATCCACCAGGCGCATCGCCATCGCCCAATTGTACAACCTGCCATACGTTTCGCAATTATAGTCGCGACTATCGTAGCACCAGCTCCCCTTCACGTTAAAGCGCAAATTCTCGGCAAACCAGCGTTGGTTTCCGATCTGCACCGTCTTATACACGCGTCCGTCGCGCTTGTCCTTGAAATCGGGCATTTTCAGGACATGCGCACTCGCAAGTCCCGCTCCGCCCAACAACATCACCAATAAAAACGCCTGTATCTTCATTTTCGCCCTCTTACCAAGCAATATATACTCAAAAAAGCCTAAAGGACAAATAAGCGTAAACTTTTTTATTCCAAACAAAAAAGCCCCCGGCTCTTTCGAGACCGAGGACTTTTTAGAGTGGTAATTTTCCGCGAACGGTCTTAACCGTGAGCGACAAAGCTCCAAGCGTTAAGCTGGAGCGGTCGCGAGAGGACCGGCTCCAGGGTACGGACTAAGCAGAGCTTAGCCGGTCCGGTCATTACACAGCGCCCTGCCACTTCATGGCATCGGCAACCTTGAGGAAGCCGGCGATGTTTGCACCCATCACGAGGTTGCCCTTCTGGCCGTACTTGACAGCGGCAGAGGAAGCAGCGGCGTAGATGCTCTTCATGATGCCTTCGAGCTTCTTGTCCACTTCTTCGAAGGTCCAGGAGAGACGTTCGGAGTTCTGGGACATTTCGAGACCGGAGGTAGCAACGCCACCAGCGTTAGCAGCCTTGGCAGGTCCAAAGAGAACGCCTGCCTTCTGGAAGGCTTCGATAGCTTCCGGAGTAGACGGCATGTTTGCACCTTCGGCAACGGCCTTCACGCCGTTAGCGATAAGGGCCTTGGCACCTTCGAGGTCGAGTTCGTTCTGGGTTGCGCACGGAAGAGCGATGTCGCACTTGACCGTCCAAACACCCTTAGAACCTTCGTGGTATTCAGAACCCGGAACGAGCTTGGCGTATTCGCTAATGCGGGCGCGCTTCACGTTCTTGAGGTCGAAAACGATGTCGAGATTGATGCCGTTCGGGTCGTAGATGTAGCCGTTGGAGTCGGACATCGTAACAACCTTGCCACCGAGCTGAGTAGCCTTCTGGCAAGCGAACTGAGCAACGTTACCGGAACCGGAAATCACGACGGTCTTGCCCTGGAAGGAGTCGTTAGCGAGGTCCTTGAGCATTTCGCGGGTGAAGTAGCAGAGACCGTAACCGGTAGCTTCGGTACGGGCGAGAGAACCACCATAGGAGAGGCCCTTACCGGTGAGAACGCCCACGAATTCGTTGCGGATGCGCTTGTACTGACCGAACATGTAACCGATTTCGCGAGCGCCAGTACCCTGGTCACCAGCCGGAACGTCCGTGTCGGCACCGACGTGCTTGCAAAGCTCAGTCATGAAGGACTGGCAGAAGCGCATCACTTCGTTGTCGCTCTTGCCCTTCGGGTCGAAGTCGGAACCGCCCTTGCCGCCGCCCATGGGGAGCGTGGTCAAGCTGTTCTTGAAGATCTGTTCGAAGCCGAGGAACTTCAGCATGGAAAGCGTCACTTCGTTACGGAGACGGATACCGCCCTTGTAGGGGCCGATGGCGGAGTTGAACTGCACGCGGTAGCCACGGTTCACCTGAACGTTACCCTTGTCATCGAGCCAAGGCACGCGGAAGGTAATCACGCGTTCCGGTTCGACGAGGCGGTCGATCACGCCGTTGGTTTCCCAGGACTTGTCCTGTTCGAGGACGGGGTCGAGGGATTCGAGGAATTCGCGGACAGCCTGATGGAAGAGGGCCTGGTCCGGGTCACGGGCGACGACCTTGTCATAGACTTTCTGAAGGTAAGCATTCTTGATTGCCATTTTATATATCTCCGTTGAGAGTTTGGATTGTTAATGTTTTAACGTCTGTAAAGATAGCAAAGGGGCATGACAAATAGTGAAAAACGGGCAAAAATCTTCAAAAACTTACATTTTTGTAAGTTAGTATTTTGCAAGTTTTCAAAATTGCCTTTTTCCTTTAAATTTCAAGGCACGCAAACTACGAAACCTACATTTTTGTAAGTCCAACCATTCTTAAGCAAAACATAAACAAAAATTTACGAATTTTAGTGAAAATTGGATTTCACATTATGGAAAAACCCGCCCTCAAGAGGCGGGTTTTTACGCAATTTTTTTTTATTCGCGGCTGCTAGTAAGTCTTGACCGTGAAAATTTCGCTAGCTCGAGCCGAGATAACTCGCACACGGAATACACCCTTACCCTGAATCTTGAACTGAAGGTTGTGACCTTCGCCCTTGATTTCCTGCAAAAGCTTACCGGTCAGGTCAAAGACCTGCACCCTGAAAGGCATATTCAAGACCTGAGAGATGCTCACCATGGAACCGCTCGAGACCAAATTGAAATTCTTGGTCAAAGAAAGACGCGGGATGATTGCATCGCTGGTATCTTTCTTGGTGGTGTCCTTCTTGACTGTATCCTTGCTAACGGTATCTTTCTTGACAACAGACTTGATGCCAAGTTCTTCGTCGGTCTTTGGAGCCTTCTTGCTCAAGATATAGCCGAGAGCGCCAACGAGCGGAGCGTTCAAGTCAACGCAAACTTCGTTCGTCTGCCAGTTAGACGTATTGCCGTCGTGATTGCCACTCGTAAAGTCGCCAGCAATCATACCGCCCAAGAGCTTGTTCTTTTCAGGAGGATTCGGAGCGCCGCCCACTTCGACACCCGCATTTTCGTTGCCATAGTAGCCACGATGGTGCGGTCTAGACGGAGCATTTGCACCGTTTTTGTTAAAGCCAACCACATAAGACTTCTTGCTACCGTTGTCGCCGAGCAAGTAACCCACATTCTTTTCGATCATCTTCATGTGTTCGTCTGTATTGTTGAACTTGTCGCTCAACGCATACAGGAATGCGCCGCCAGACGGAACTCGCACCGGGAACTTGCCCGAACCCATTCCGCTCGGATTCTGGAAAATGCCGTCCTTAGCCTTTTCATCGTAAATCAAATCCAACACGCCAACGGCTTCCTTACGCATGCCATGCGGAGTTTCTTCGAACACGGCTTCGGCCATCACGGCAGACAGAGGCACCACGTTGCTGTACATAAAGTGCGTGCCTTCGCCCAAACTGAACTTCAGATTTTCATAGCGTTCAACGGCAGACTTCTTGTAGGATTCTTCGTTCGTCGTGCGGTAAAGTTCGAGTTCAGCAAGGAACGGACCATCTTCCCAACGGCCATCCCACCAGCTGGATTCATAGAAGCCCTGCGAGTTCGTAACACCCTTGTGGCTCTTGGCATAAGAATAAGCTGTCTTTGCAGCCTTCAGGTACTTGGCCTGGTTTACCGTATCGGGGTCGACACGAGCCATGACAGCAAGCATAGCGGCAGCAAGGCCCGGAGTAAAGCCGTCGTTTGCGTTACCCGTAATCGAGCGCGGTTCGCCACCTTCGCCCGAACCAAGCTTACTCATGGCACCGGCAGTCACCCATTTCTGATGGTCGGCATTACCGTCGCCCTTGACCGTCACAAAGCTGTTGCCATCGATAGCAGCCTTGGTCCAGAAATCTGCTTCGTAGCGGAGTTCTTCGAGCAAGTCACGCACCTTGTTGGCCTTACCGCTCTTCATGGAGTAGTTATTGGCGGCCTTGTAGTCGGTGTAGTCACCGGTATAAAGGTCATAGAATCCTTCAGTAAATTCGGCATAGGCCAAGGCGAGCACATAAGAGGCATAACCCTGAGACTGGCCATACATCACGTGGTCACCGCAGTCAAACCAACCGCCGCTCACGTCTTTACCATTATAACTATCCTTGGTAAAGCTAGTCGGATTGCTCGTGCCATCCAAAATCCAGTTGGGGCCCTGGCCAGAACGCTGCGCACCGAAGAATCGGGTCGTCATCCACGCAGCTTCCACATAGTCGTCGGTGCTAAGTGCTGCAACAGCACTCGTCGCAGCCAAACCAAAAACGGCAAGGCCCGACAAAAGGTATTTTCTACAATTCATGACTTTCTCCAAAAATAACCACACCGCAAACCCAATGCCAATATAGCTTATTTTGGAGATTTTTCACACGAAAAGAAAGTTTACAAGATAGTATCTATCAACGTTTTATGTAAAATTCCGTTACTAAAAATAACCTGTTCGGCATCTACGAACTGCATGGGAGTTCCGTCAATATGGGTCGACTTGCCGCCAGCTTCTTCGACAATCAAGGCTATGGCTGCAATATCCCACGGGTAGCTCATGGTCATCACAAAACAGTCCAAGCGCCCGCAGGCGGTAAAACAGCCTTCGATAACGGCCGAGCCAAAGCATTTCACGCGTTCAAAAGTTTCAGCTTCACGGGCAAAATTCTTGGAATTCTGGGCATTGATTTTGGCTACATCGCCCACGTTAAAATCGCCATTACTCACAATCGCATGCACCGGGTCCGATTCTTCGCTCACATGAATCGGCTTGCCGTTCATAAAAGCACCCCCGCCCTTTACCGCGGTATAAAGTTCACCGAGACGCGGCAGATTCACCACCGCGACAAGCGGTTTGCCTTCAAAGTGAAGAGCAATCGAAATTCCCCAGAACGGGATTCCGCGGCTAAAGTTCACCGTACCATCAACCGGGTCGATAATCCAGCGGTATCGCGGGTCTGTGCCTTCAATAACGCCCGCCTCTTCGGTACGAACGGAATGTTCCGGAAACGCGTTGCGAAGCCCTTCTACAATCAGCTTTTCGCTTGCAATGTCAGCACGTGTCACCACGTCCTTCTTGGACTTGTACTTGACATCACCCAGGTTCTGTTGAATTTCAAGACATAGAGCGCCCGCTTCCTTCGCAAGCGCCTCAGCAACTTTTAAATAATCTTGATTTTCCATTTGTAATCAACTCCGAATTCCGAAATCCGAAATCCGAATTATTCCTTGTATGCGCAGCAGCGGAATCCGATGCTTGGAGACTTATAGAAATCCGCCACCCCGCGGTAAGAAACATGCTCACCCGTCAGGAATACGACTTCAACGTGGTCAGGCACATACTTCATGCCATTGCCAATCTTTTCAAGCCATTCGTCGCCACCCTTCTTGTATTCGGAATAGGGGGCGTAGTCCGTGCCCACGGAATTCCCATTGGAATCCTGCACATCAAAGAACTGCAGGCTATCCGTGAAATCCTTCTGCGTAAGCACCTTATACAAAGTCCTTGAGGTATCCGCTTCAAAAACCGTATCCACCTTGGTTCCTTCACGGTAAAGGTAAACAGAATCTGTCGTGTACGCAAGGCGTGTAAAAACAGGGAAACTACGTCTAACGCACTGAGCCTGCATTTCGCGGTCAATACCTCCCAGAATCTTGTACGAGCCACCCTTGAGCACAGCCAACGTATCTTCGGAACGGCCATTCACCCATTCCTGCAATTGGCCCGGCAAATCGCGCACACCCATGGAATTCATGCAGCGCGATGTTCTCTTCGACACATCCATCGCAGTAACAGAATCATTGGTCGATACGTTGCAATCCGTAATCAAGAACTGCAGCACATCCAGCGTGTCTTCCTGGACAACGCCATAAGCAAGCTTTCCGCCCGAAAGACATACCAGTTCCCAGTCGCGTTCATTGCAAAGGCTTACTCTAAAACCGTCTGCGGACATCGCCTCGCAAGTAGCCAAAGCCTCGGAATGCAGCACGTTGGTCATAAATGAGCCGGAATCGTTCTGGTGCTCCAGGCGTTCCATGCAGAACAACTCCGTCGTGTCGGCAGCCTTCACCGGAACAAAACCTTCAGGGCATTCAATTTCGTTCGCAAGCTCCCCTGGCGACACAACAATCGTATCTACCAAAGCAATCGAATAGTAACCCGACATATCAATGGAGCGGATTCGAATAATCAGTGTATCCCCCGGAGAAACCCAACGAATGGTGTCCGTCACGAAAGTTCCCGTCGAAGCGACCTTCATTGTATCATCAGAAATCTTATACAGCTTGCTATAGCGGTTCGAGCCGCCCGTATAGGGAATGGAATCCCACGTTCCGCTGTAGAGGTTTAAACGTTCAATCCTATAGGTCTGCACCGTATCGTAGCATACCTGGAAAAGGCAAGTATCCGGAACGGTCAATACGGTATCCACTCCGATCCCGTGATCCCTCTTGTACGGATCAACGCTCCTGCTCCAGAAAATGGCCAAACGGTTATTGCTATCCAACCTTGCCGTTTCGGGGAACAGGGAATCCTTAATCGCAAAAAGCTTTGTTGGCATCAAGGGTGCGACAGAATCCGTCGTCATGAAGTTCTTCCAGAACTTGTCCGATTCGTTCTTCGAGACATCCCACGAAGAAATCGTAATGGAATACCTGGATTCAGCCTTCAAGCCTTCAACAACCAGACGGAATACATTGGAATCGAGGCTTTCTTGATTGTAGCCCTTGCCATCTGTGACCATAATGCGCAGGTAGTTCTTCACGCGATCGCCATGGGACACCGTGTCGACCCACATGGAATCGTTGTTTGCGGTGATTCGATAATGGATCTTAAAGTTTTCTCCCGTGGAATCGATTCCGTCAGGCGTTTCAAGTTTCACCTTGAGATTCCGGATATCCTCGTCCTTGTCCTCGGTATAGAATTCAATGTTGTAGCCGTAAATGATCCCCGAAAGTTCATTGGGCTCGTAGTAATTCGTCTGGTCGGTTGACCTGGACCATTCGACCAAGTAACCCGTCGTCCACATGGAATCGGTTATGGTAACTACAGACGGATCAATCTTATCGCCAAAATGCAAATAGACGCGCTGCACCGTACCGGGTCTTCCACTGGAATAGTCACAATAAATGGCCACCAAAAGGCTGTCGCGGCCAGCCTTCACGAAATCTTGGATATAAGAAGTCACGTCAATGGTATCGAACAGGGATTCCGTTCCAGAAGGGAACTTGAAGCGGTCGGTAGCCTTCGCAATCTTGTCGTCGTCGACAGTCTTTGCGGTGTCACCCACCACTGTGGAATCCACCCACAGATAAATCGTTTCAAGGTTTTCCGTATCGATCGGATAACGGAAGCGCACCTTAAAACAATAGGCTCCACTGTCGGCGTCTTTCGCGCATTCCTGCAACACCGAGACATCCGATATTTCACGGTCAAACAAAAATTCAATGGAACTATCGTCATCGGAACAGCCCGCAAAAAAGGCGGACAACGCAACAAACAATGCAAAAAGCGCCACACGCAGTGTATAAAGTCTAGACATCGGTTATAAAATAGCAAAAAATAATAGTAGGAAGTAGACAGTAGGCAGTAGGAAGTAGGCAGTAGACAGTAGACAGTAGACAGTAGACAGTAGGCAGTAGGAAGTTGGAAGTAGTGGGTAAAAACAAAAAACCGGCGGTACTTGTGGTACCGTCGGCTCTAAACGATTCAAAACCGATTAGTTTTCTTCCGGGTAGACAGAAACTTTCTGACGCTTTGCATCGAGGCGTTCGAACTTCACCTTGCCATCAACGAGAGAGAACAGAGTAAAGTCTCTGCCCATACCAACGTTGGTGCCCTTGTGGAAGTGAGAACCGCGCTGACGAACGATGATGTTGCCAGCCTTGACGACTTCGCCCGCATACTTCTTCACACCAAGATATTTGGCGTTACTGTCGCGGCCGTTACGTACTGAACCTTGACCTTTCTTATGAGCCATGGATTATACCTCCTTAGCCTTACGCAGAGAGTTCTTCTTAACCTTGGCGGGCTTCGGGAGACCCTGGGCAATCTTTTCCTTGCGAGTCAGAGGCACATTCTGTACCTTCTGCTTGGCGAGGGCAGCCACGCGAGCGCGGTTGCGATCGATAACCTTGGAGTCGACCTTTGCGGATTCTGCGCCGGAGCGAAGTTCCGTAACCAGCACCTCGGTATAGCCCTGACGATGACCGTTACGACGTTCGTAACGAGTACGACGCTTCTTCTTATAAACGATGACGGTGTCATACTTGCCGTGGGCAAGAATTTCGACCTTCACGGAGGCGTCATTCAGGACAGGGGTGCCGATTTGCACTTCTTTTCCTGCGAAAAGAAGAACGGACTTGAGCTCCAGTTCGGAACCAACAGCGGCATCGAGCGTGGGGACCTTGTAAGCCTTGCCCAGCTCAACTTTATACTGGAAACCACCTGTTTCAACAATAGAATACATTTTTGTAATCCTTTTTTGGTTGCTATTGGGACCCCAAATGTAGCAAAATTTGGGGAATTGTAAAGACACAAACGCCCTTTTTTTCTAAATTTCACCTCAAAATTTCATAAAGGACACTCGAATGAGCAAGATTTTGAGCCTTGACGGCGACTGGCAGATGATTTGGGACACCGAAGATGCCGGTATTTCTAATCGTTGGTACGCTACTTACCCCAAAGACACGCAGGCAGTGCAAGTTCCCCACATCTGGGAAAGGGCTTTTGACAAGCTTTTGATGTCGCACGACTGCGCCTTCTACTTCAAGCGTTTCACCATCGACGACGAAAAACAGGTTGCCAAGCGCATTTTCTTGCGTTTTGAACGCATTGCAAGCCACGCCACCGTTTGGCTGAACGGCAAACTTTTGGGCACGCACTTCGGTGCCTACACCCCCTTTATTATTGAACTGCAGAAGGCCTTGAAGCTCGGCGAAGAAAATGTGCTTTGCGTGCGTGTCGCCAACATGGGTGCCCTGAACAGCCGTATCGACTTTGGCCGCGAAAGCGCCGACGGCGCCGATGACCGCTTTGTTCACCCGGGTGAACTGCCTGTCGGCCTCCCCTGGACCCAGTACCCGTTTGGCGGTATTTTTGGCCACGTGGACCTGATTTTGGGTACCGCAGCCTTCATTTCTGACGTGAAGCTCGAACCCGATGCCGACACCCAGCGCATCGCCTGCGAAATCAGCTTCAACAACCCCCGCGGTTTCCAGACCAGGCTCCGCGTGCTCATGCGTAACCCCGATGGCGACGTTTACGAGCAGTTCGTGAACAACCTGAAGCTCGACAAGGAAAACATGACCCAGCGTTTTGTTTTCGAAGTCAAGGAACAGCAGCGCCACAAGTTCCAGTGGAGCCCCGAACACCCGAACGTTTACGCCATTGAATTCCAGATGGAAATCAAGGCCGGCAAGGAAAAGGACGGCAAGGAAATCAAGCGCGCCGAATACGCGTTCCCCGTGGTGCGTACCTTCGGTTTCCGCAAGTTCGACTGCCTCAAGGGCGACTACTACCTGAACGACCAGATTTTGAAGATCCAGGGCATCACCTACAACCAGCAGTGGAGCGAAGGCGGCCTCTGGACATTCGACAACCCGAAGCTCGAAAAGGACCTGCAGGCCGTGAAGGCTGCCGGCTACAACGCCATTCGTAGCTGCGGCGCTCCGCTTTCTACCCAGGCACTTGACATTTGCGACAAGCTCGGTCTTATCGTGTTCCAGGAATTCCCGATCCACACCATGAGGTCTACCGCCCAGGGTCTTGAAATCGTCAAGAAACTGATCAACGACATCGTGGCTGAACAGCACCACCACCCCTGCATTGGCGCATGGGTCATGGGTGCCGAGAACGGCACGCTCCTGTTGCAGAACGGCAACAAGCTTTTGAACGCCATTAGCCCGGTCGACATGACTCGCCCGGTAATCAGCAACCTGAACAGTATCTATATCGACAACGAAGGAAACTTCCGCAAGGATACTGGCAAACTCTTGCCGGTTACGGTCGACAAGATTTCGACTTACGCCACTCTGCGCATGAACCCGCGCATGACGCCGAACGCCGCTTACACGCACTTCTTGGCACACAGCTTTGACCGCGACGCCGAAGAAATTTCCGTGCCCGACACTGGCCTTGGCGACAGCCACTTCCAGGACGAAGAAGAAAATGTAGTGAGCGACATCAACAACAAGATGCTGGTGACGCTCAAGAACCACACTCTCCTCCCGGAAACGGCCACCAACATCAAGGGACCGCGTAGCGCCAAGAACCAGAAGGCCATCAAGAACGCCATCAAGGCCGTAGAAACCTTCGTGGAAAGCGACATGTCCATTTGGAAGGACTACAAGAGCTTTGTGGCCGATGCAAACCGCATCGCCATCAAGAGTAAGCTCGACCAGATTACCGCCCTCCAGAGCAACCCGCAGATTGCCGGTTTCTTCTTGGACCAGTGGGCAGACTGCGGTACCGAATTTGACGGCCTGTGTGACGAAAACCGCGTAAGCAAGGGTTTTGAAGAATTCTCGAAGGAAATCACGACTCCGAGCCGCGCCTTGATCAGCGAACTGGAACACGTGGTCGCCCCGCAGAGCGAAATCAGTTTCCAGGTAACGCTCCTCAACAACAGCCGTTACGAAGACGTTTCTGTCGAAGTCAAGCTGGTGGATGACAAGGGTAAGGAACTCGCTACCGACAAGATTTCGCCTGAAGAACCCGCCGGCAAGACGAGCCTTACGCAGATGGGCATTTGCACCATGATGGCCCCGCGCACCGAAGGCAGCTACAAGTTGCAGGTCACGCTCATTAATGACGGCAACAAGATTCACACGACCGAAGAAGACTTGATCGTAATCGCCGAAGCCGACGTGAAGAGCGCCATGAAGAAGGTTTGCTTCTTGGACAACAGCGAAGAATCGAGCGACGCTCTCGCCGCACTCACTGGTCCGGAACAGGTCATCTTTACTGCAAACCTGAGCTCCTGGCCCGACGAAATTCTGGACAAGATTGTGGACGTGGTGAAGAACGGCGGCAAGACGCTCTTGCTGTCTGACCTCACGCAAGAAGATATCGACTACCTGAACCAGAGCCACCAGTTCGACTGCAACATCGAATCTCACTGGAGCACGGGCGCAAACGAACTCAGCCTGCACTACTTGCCCAAGGGTTCTGAACTTGCACCGGTATTCGGTGAAGCATCTGTTCTCGACAGCAATGCAGCCGCCGTGATGCCGAGCATTTCGCTGAACGAACTGCCGGGCGCCAAGGTGTTCGCACGTTCTGTCACGCTAAAGGATGGCGAAGTGAAGACCGGTTCGGACCTGCAGCTCTACCCGTTCGGTAACGGCAAGATCATGTTCAACCAGTTCAACGTATTCGAAGGCCTGGAAACGAACGTGCTCGCCGACAAGCTGTTCGCGACTATCGTGAATTTGCTGTAAAAGATTCGAACAAAAAAAGGACTCGGTGCTCCCCGAGAGAGAAGGATTGCACCGAGTCTAAACACCCAAGTCCGATACCTTGCGACTATAAACCCTCGTCGCGGGTAAAAACAAACCTGTACGATACTAACTTATACTCCAATGTGATGAAAATCAAGTTTTACAATGTAAAACAATTTATACATCCACATGGATTGCACAAAAAAGGATAAAAACGGCTTATGACTTGCTCCAATTTGAAATATTCCAACTTGGAAGAATACTCCGACCTTTTGGCCAAAAATGCCCAGAAGGCAAGCAAGACGCTCCGTACCCTGCCGGGTGAAAAGCGTAGCGCCGTGCTGAACCGCGTCGCTCAAATTTTGCGCGACCGTAAGCCGGAAATCCTTGCTGCAAACAAATTGGACCTGGAAGCCGCTGCCGGAAAGCTCGACGACGCCAAGATGGACCGTCTGACTTTGAACGACGCCCGCATCGAAGCGATGGCCAAGGGCGCCGAAGAAATCGCCGCCTTTACCGACCCGCTGAACCGGGTGCTCGAAAGTCGCGAACTGAAGAACGGCATCAAGATTAGCCGCGTGGCAGTACCTATCGGTTCCGTGTTTTTCATTTTTGAAAGCCGCCCGAATGTGACGATTGACGGCGCATGCCTTTGCTTTAAGGCGGGCAATGCCGTGATTCTGCGCGGCGGTAAGGAATCACTGAATTCCGCCAAGTGCCTCGCGGGCATTTTCCACGAAGCTCTCGCCGAAAACGGCATTGACGAAGACGCCGTGCAGCTCGTGACAGAAACGAGCCACGACTTGGTGGGCATGCTTTTGCAGCGTAACGACTGTATCGATCTAGTGATTCCCCGCGGTGGCGAACGCCTGATTCGCGCCGTGGTGGAACAGAGCAAGATTCCCGTGATCAAGCACTTCAACGGCATCTGCCACGTGTATGTGGACAAGTCCGCCGATATGGACAAGGCGGTGAACATTCTGATTAACGCCAAGACGCAGCGCACCGGCGTGTGCAACGCCATGGAATGCGTGATTATCGACCGCCACATTGATGCAGCCAACGTGAAAAAGTTGCTCGACTGCCTCGCCGACCGTGGCGTGGAACTCTTCGGCAATCACGATGCCCAAAGCCACGACAGCCGTATCAAAGATATTGGCGACGACAGCAATTACCACCATGAATACTTGGCCCTCAAGGCAAGCGTCAAGTTTGTCGATAACGTGGCCGAAGCCTGCGACCACATCGAAAAGAACAGCAGCCGTCACACTGAAGCGGTAGTCGCCGAAGACGCCTCTGTTCAAGACTACTTTGTCGCGAACGTGGACAGCAGCAGCGTGATGGTGAACGCGAGCACCCGCTTCGCCGACGGCGGCGAATACGGCCTCGGTGCCGAAGTGGGTATTTCTACCGACAAGTTGCATGCCCGCGGCCCCATGGGCGTGGAAAGCCTTTGCACCTACAAGTGGGTGCTCCGCGGTAACGGCCAGGTGAGAGGATAGACCTTTGTGTCATCCTGAGCTATACGAAACTTAGAACTTTAGTTCTCTAGTTGAATTATGCTCTTTGGGTAGAAACGAAGTGGAGTCAAAGGATCTAGTTATGAAATTTAAAGATTTGATTAAAGAAATAAAATTCGAAGTGGAAGTGGACGGCGTTAAGCTTGCGCCGGCAATTGTGCAGGACGCCGACAAGGGCGACGTACTCATGATGGCCTGGATGAACGAGGAAGCCCTCCGCCGCACGCACGAATGCGGCGAGATGGTGTTCTGGAGCCGCAGCCGCAAGGAATACTGGCACAAGGGCGACACCAGCGGCAACGTGATGACCGTAGTGGAATGGGCTGCCGACTGCGACAGCGATGCCTTGCTTTTCAAGGTCCGCATGCAAGGTCCGCAGGTCGCTTGCCACACGGGTGCCCGCAGCTGCTTCTTTAAAGTCTGCGAGTAAGTATCTCCTAACGACCTCACGCCTTCAAAAAAGCTTCTTTAAGGCTTTTTGAAGGCCATTTTAGGGTCCCTAGGCATATAAATCAGGTCTACGAGTTGATTTATATGCCTGCAATCAGAACCGCAGCCCCATTTTCAATCAAACAAAACAGTACGAAGCATATAAAAAAAAAGCTTCCAAAGATTTATATGCTTTTTTATTTTTTAGAAAACGTTTTTCGTCACAAACAAATTAACAACAAGCATATAAAAACCACTTTTCGCTCAATTTATATGTCCAAGTCAAGAAAATCTTCCTTTTTTAAAGCCATTCAGGCAAGCTTCATTGTTTTTGCCAGCCTTTCTTTTGCAGAAACTCAAACAAACCCCGTTTACGCAACCGATAGCGTCAAAAATTTCCGCCAGATGGGCAGCAACTATTACGCCTACCCCACTCCTACGGCCAAGTACACCAAGGCACCCGTAGGCTACAAGCCATTCTACATTAGCCACTACGGCAGGCACGGCAGCCGATTCCACCAGCCGGCCGACCATTACCACGCGCTGTACAATACACTCGCAAAAGCCGATTCCGCAGGCAAGCTCACCGACCTCGGCAAGAGCCTGCTTGAACGCGCCAAGTTCCTGGACGAATATGCCGCCCCGCGCGCTGGCGACCTGACCCAGCTCGGCGTGGCACAGCACCAGGGAATCGCGAAGCGCATGGTGAAGAACTTCCCCGAACTGTTCAAGAACAACGCCTATGTAGAAGCCTACGCCAGCACCAGCGTACGCTGCGTCGTGAGCATGGCGGCTTTCCTCGAGGAACTGCGCGCGCAGAAGCCCAAGCTCGACATTCACCAGGAATCGGGCAAGTACCTGATGAGCTTCATCAGCCCGCTCGACTTCGGAAAAATCATCGGTGAATCGAACACACCCGCATGGCAAAAAGAAAACGAGAAGCTCTACAGCCACGTGAATCCGACTCGCATGATGCGCACGATTTTCAATGATTCCAACTACATCCAGAAGAATGTAGACGCAGGCGACCTTTTCAGCAAGATTTACGAAATCGGCAACAGCCTGCAAGGTAGCCCCGAAATCGAATTCAGCTTTGATGACCTGTGGACCAAAGAAGACCTTGCCGCTCGCTGGCATGCACAGAACGCCTGGTGGTACAGCGTTCTCGGCAACAATCCATTCGCCAGGAAGCAGGGGCTCGACAACGCTCGCCCGCTCTTGAAAAATGTGCTTGACGAAGCAGACAAAGTAATCGCCGCAGACACAGCCAAAACAGACAAAACCGCAGGTAAGAAGCCCGCGAAAAAGACCACCGCGACGCTCCGCTTCGGCCACGATACGGTGATTTTCCCGTTTGCAGTGCTTTTACAGCTAGAAAACGGCACGCAGAACACCGGCATCGAAACTGCCGACATGGAAAACCTGCACAAGGTCTGGCGCGACTACGAAATCAGCCCGATGGCCGCCAACGTACAGTTCGTATTCTATAAGTCCAGCAAGAAGGGCACCCCGATTTTGGTGAAAGTGATGCTCAACGAAATCGAGCAAAAGCTGCCCGTGACATGCGATACAGCAACAGTAAAGAACTGCCCCGCCACCCCGTATTACCGCTGGGAAGACGTCAAGGAATTTTACGGCAAGATTGCAGCGGGCAAATAACCTGCGACTGCCTGTATAAAAGGGAAATCCCCCGCATCGGCGAGGGATTTCTTGTGTTTGATATTCCTATTGTACTTTGTCTTGTCGCGGACGATTCTTGTCCGTAACGTGGCTCCGTTCTGGGAGCCGTCTATGCGCATCGCTCTGAGCCTTGCGCTTTCTTTTGCGGTTTCGGCAACCTTGCCCGCCGCTTTCGCTTTATTTTTAGCCATAACGGCCTCCTTGATGGGTAAATATAAATTATTATCTTTTGACAGTAAAGGGTTCAAGGTTTCTTTTGAAAGATTCCATCGCAGATAATATCCACCATCTTGGTTTCAAGCGCCTGCTGCTTGCGGTTTCGGGCGGTCTGGATTCTATTTGCCTCGCGCATTATTTCATCGCTAACCGCGAAGCGCTTGGCATCGAATGGCTGGGGATTGCACATGTGCATCACGGGCTGCGAGAAGGAACGGCGGACCGCGACGCTGAATTTGTCGAAGCATTCGCCCGCAAGTATAACGTTCCATTTTTCTTGAAGAAGCTGGACGGCAAGGCGCTAAAAAATGCAGAAGGCTCGCTCGAAGAAAATGCGAGAGATGCAAGATACAAGGCGCTGATAGAAGTATTCAACGAGACAGGAGATCCTCCCCATACGGGGACCATGCGCACTAAGCAACAAGTTGCCAAGTGCTGTCCGCCCGTCCTGCGCGGGGATGACAATAAGGGCATCATCGTCACTGCGCACCATGCAGGCGACCAAGCGGAAACCATGTACATGCGACTCCGTCGCGGAACAACGCTTGCGGGACTCAGAGGAATCCAAGAAACAAGAGAATTGTTCGATGTGGAGTGTGAAATGTGGAATGAAAAAGAGATCACTACACATTACGCACCACACATTACACATTTTATCTACCGTCCTTTGCTAAACACGACTCGGGCGGAGCTTCTTGCGTATGCTCGCGAAAATAATCTTGAGTGGTGTGAAGACGAGAGCAATTCCGACGTAAAATTTGCACGGAACAAGGTGCGGCACGAATACCTCCCCCACCTGGAAGAAACCAACCCAGGGGCAACAATGCAGCTTTGCAAGGTTGCCAGGCTTGCCGATAAGGCGTATGCGAAAGTAATTGAAGAATGCGACGCGATGTTTCAAGAGACCCTTCCCCTGAAACAAGTTCAGGGTCAGGGTGACACGGCTCCATTCTCACACCTCAAAGGGAGCGAAGCGACCGACCTCACACCTCATACCATCATCGCTTTGAACCAGAAGGCTTTCCGCAAAATCTTGCTAGCCCACTCCAGTGCCGACCTTTCCGAGTTGTTCCGTTTATGGCTTTCGGAACAGGGATTCCGCTTTCCGATTGGCTTCTTTTACAGCCAAACGGAGCCCGCCCATGTTAAAATTCCCGTACGCGCCGCTTACCGCAAGCGTTCTATCGTCAAAAAGGGCTCTACCGTCTTGATTTGCGAATTTGAAAGCGTTGAGGCAGCCCTAAAATTTGTATCTTGCAAGTGAACGTATAAAAGGATTTTATGAGTCAAGGAAAACCTACTCCCCCCTACCGTAGCAAGAACTTTATCATTTTACTGGTGATGATTCTTTTGTTGTTCGTCATGTTCCCGCTCGCCGGGAAAGATGGCGAATCGGACATTACGCGCACCGAATTTTTGGCCATGATGGGTGACTCCACCAAGGTGATTACCGAACTCACCTTGCAAAAGACCCCCGATGGCGTGATTATTGAAGGCAAGCGTGAAATGAGTGCCGAAGAAAAGGCCGAAGCGAAAAAGAGCCAGAGCGCGCTCGCCCGTTTCACCAAATCGGCCGACAACGGCAACACGAAATCTTTCCGTAGCCACATGCTGGAAGTCAGCAACGACCAAATTACCGCCTGGGAAATGTACAAGGGCGTCAAAGTCAAGGTCATTCACGAATCCAGCACCTGGCTCGATACGATTGTCGCGTTCCTGCCCGCGATTCTCCTGATTGTATTCTTCTACCTGATGATGAACCGCCAGATGGGTGGCGGCGGCAAGGGTCCGTTTAGCTTTGGCAAGAGCCAGGCAAAACAGTTGAACGGTAAGCAAAAGACCACCTTTAACGACGTGGCCGGCTGCGACGAAGCCAAGCAGGACTTGCAGGAACTCGTGGAATTCCTGAAGGACCCGAAGAAATTCGATGCCCTCGGCGGACGCATTCCGAAGGGCGCTTTGCTGGTTGGCCCTCCGGGTACCGGTAAGACGCTTTTGGCCCGTGCAGTTGCAGGCGAAGCAGGAGTACCGTTCTTTAGCATGTCCGGTTCGGACTTTGTGGAAATGTTCGTGGGCGTGGGCGCAAGCCGCGTGCGCGACCTCTTTGAAACCGGCAAGAAGAACGCCCCGTGCATTCTGTTCATCGACGAAATCGACGCCGTGGGTCGCCAGCGTGGCGCTGGTCTCGGTGGCGGTCACGATGAACGCGAACAGACCTTGAACCAGTTGTTGGTGGAAATGGACGGCTTTACCGCCAACGAAGGCGTGATTTTGATTGCCGCCACGAACCGTCCGGATGTGCTCGACAAGGCATTGCTGCGCCCGGGTCGCTTTGACCGCCAGATTGTGGTGGGACTCCCCGACCTGAAGGGCCGCGAAGAAATCTTGAAGGTGCACCTGAAAAAGCGCAAGGTGCCGCTGGCCGACGACGTGGACGTGAAGGCTGTCGCAAAGGGAACTCCTGGTCTTGCAGGCGCAGACCTCGAAAACCTGGTGAACGAAGCAGCCCTCCTTGCCGCACGCTTCAACAACAAGAAAGTCACGATGCTCGACTTTGAAGAAGCCCGCGACAAGCTCAGCATGGGTGCCGAGCGCCGCACGCTCTTAATGACCGACGAAGAAAAACGCCACACCGCTTACCACGAAGCAGGCCACGCTTTGATGACGCTCTTGTGCAAGCATTCTGACCCGCTCCACAAGATTACGATCATTCCACGCGGGCGCGCCCTCGGCGTGACCATGAGTCTGCCCGAACGCGACCAGGTGAGCTACAGCCGCGAATACGCCGAAGAACGCATCATGATCATGATGTCTGGCCGCCTCGCCGAACTCATCTTCTTCAACCACCAGAGCACGGGAGCCAGCAACGACATTCAGCGCGCAACCGAACTTGCCCGCAAGATGGTGACGGAATGGGGTTTCGACGACGAAATCGGGCCGGTCTGCTACAGCCGCACCGACGGCGAAGTGTTCCTCGGCCGCGAAATTAGCAAGCCGAAGGAAATGTCCGAAATGATGGCCGAAAAGATCGACAACGCGGTGAACAACCTCATCAAGCGTCTGGACCAGGCCGCCAAGAAACTCATCGAAGAGAACAAGGACAAGCTTATCGACCTCGCCGAAGCGCTGTTTGAATTCGAAGTGCTCGACCGCGAAGAAATTGACCGCGTGATGGCCGGCGAAAAACTGACCGGCACTAAGAAGAGCCGCCAATACAAGGCGCTCGAAGAAATGGAAGAAAAGAAGAAGCGCGAAAATACGCCGCCGCCTGACCCGGGCAAACAGCCGCCGGTAGCACCGGTCACTGATGCACCCGTAGCCGAAATCAAGCCCGCGCCCGCCTCCGGAACCACACCGGCTAGCGATGACGCCCATACCGAAACGCTGAAATCATCTGAAGACGCAAAACAGGAAAATTCGTAATGTTCAAAGAAGTTCTGGATCATAGCCGCTCTCTCCCATGGAAAATCGGGAACAAGGTTCAGCCTTGCAAAACCCCGCTGATCATGGGTATCGTGAATGTGACTCCGGACAGTTTTTTTGACGGTGGCAAGCACAACAAGCCTGACGCCGCTTACGAACACGCCCTGATGCTCCTGGAGCAAGGCGCCGAAATCTTGGACATTGGTGGCGAAAGCAGCCGTCCGGGAAGCGCACCAGTCAGCCTGCAAGAAGAACTGGACCGCGTGTGCCCCGTGGTGGAACGCCTCGCCAAACTCGCCAAGGAACGCGAATTCTACATCTCGGTCGATACGGTCAAAGCAAAGGTTGCTGCCGAAACAATGAAGCTCGGAGCGCACATCATCAACGACATCAGCGCCTGCGCCATGGACCCGAACATGCTCCAGACCGTCGCAGATACCAAGGCCGCCGTAGTACTCAACCACATCCGCGGGAACTTCGGCACCATGCAGCAGGACTTCAAACCGTACACGAACGTGGTGCAGGAAGTCCGCGAAGAACTCTTGTCGCAAGTGAAAAAGCTTTTGGACCTCGGCGTCGAACGCGAAAAGATTTGCATTGATCCGGGCATCGGATTCGGAAAAACGGCACAAGATAACATCGACTTGATGAAATCGACCGAAGAATTCCTGAAAGACGGCTACCCCGTTCTCATCGGAACCTCTCGCAAGTCCTATATTGGTAAAATGCCCGGCCTCGAAAATAGCGACCGTCTGATTCCGACAGTAACCGCAGGAATTGTAGCCGTACTCGGTGGCGCAAGCTGCATTCGCGTGCACGACGTGAAAGAGGCCAAGGAATCGTTGCTGTATTTGGAGGCGTTAAGAAATGATTCTGTTTAAGCTATTCGGGATTATCGATGTGCGTCCGGCAGATATTCTGGACGTGCTCCTGATATCCATTATCATCTACTACATCTTCTTGCTGTTCCGCGGCACTCGCGCTGCCCAGATGATTTTCGGCGGCCTGTTGCTGATTCTTGCCTGGATTATTGCGCAGTGGTGGGAACTCCATACCGTCGTGTGGCTTATCAGTAACCTTGCAACCCTCGGTATTATCGCGCTTGTGATTCTTTTCCAGCCCGAAATTCGAAGCGCCCTCACCCGTATCGGTCAGGCAGCCAGTAAGCTCGATTTTCATAACCTGTTTTTCCATTCGAGCGGCCTCGACGAAATCACCAAGACAATCGCTAGCGCCTGCCAGGACTTGGCAAAAACGCACACGGGAGCCCTGATTGTGCTTGAAAAGCGCGTGGGCCTGCGTAACTACGCCGACACCGGTGAAATCTTGGATGCCCGAATCAGTTCTAGACTTTTGCGCGCCCTCTTCTTCCCGAATTCCGCTTTGCACGATGGTGCAGTCATCATGAACACCAAGCGCATTATTGCCGCCGGCTGTATTTTGCCCATGCCCACGGGTAACGCCGAAAAAGAAGCGGGTTACGGCATGCGTCACCGCGCAGCAAAAGCACTAGCTGCCGAATGCGACGCCCTCGTGATCGTGGTGTCCGAAGAAACGGGCTATATCTCTATCGCCTACCGTAACACGCTGCGCCGAAACATCAGCGTTGCTGAACTCAAGCAAGAAATTATCCGCCACTGGGGCGAACTTTTTAACGACGTGCGCGAAAGCAACAAGCCCGAAACCGCAGAAGAAAAGGCGGGGTAGTAGGAAGTAGGAAGTAGGAAGTAGGAAGTAGACAGTAGACGGTTGACAGAAGACTGTAGGAAGTTGGTAGTAGGTAATTGGTTTAAAGGATTTTTATGAATAATAACGAAACAGAAGATCAGGTAAAATCACGCCGCAAAAAGAAGAACATCGCGATTCTCGTGTTGATGTTCCTTTTGCTTGTAACCCTTTTTATTGTGCAGTGTCACCTGGACCAGATCAAGCAAGACGCCCTGGCCAAGGAACAGGAAACCGCTCTTGAAATGCAGCGCCGCCACACGCTTGATAGCTTGCGCGCCTTGGAACAGGCCCGCGCCGACAGCATCCGCATGGCGGACTCCCTGGCAAGACTCAGCGCAGACAGCGCACGCATCGCCGATAGCCTGCGCATTGCTGATTCTCTGGCCGCACTCCAGAACAATGTGAACCGCGACAGCATCCGTCACGTGCGCGACAGCCTGAATCACATCAAGGACAGCCTCGCCGCCATCGAAAAGGCACGCCAGGATAGCCTGCAGCGCATCGCCGATTCCTTGGCCGTCATCGAAAAAGCCAAGGCCGACTCGCTTGAAAAGAAGCGTATTCAAGACAGCATTCGCGCCGCCGACCAGGTGCCGCCCGTCGCTGAAATCGCACCACCCGCAGGCCGCTACTACGACCCGATTAAGCTTAAAGTCAAGTGCGAAGAAATCAAGTGCAAGACATTCCTTTCTATTGGCGATACGCTCCATGCCCAAGAAGCGGGCAAGGCCATTGAATACAACAAGACGGGCTCCGTATTCTTCTACGCCGAAGACTCCGTGGGCAACCGCTCTGCATGGGAAGAAGCCAAGTACGACATGGCTAGCGACAACGTTTGCGGCAAGAACGCCTACCCCGTTCCGCTCGGCGGCAAGACCGTTTGCGTAGACGCCTACGAATACCCGAACAAGGCCGACGAACTCCCCCGCGACATGGTGAGCCAAGAACAGGCCGCAATGCTCTGTGAACAAGAAGGCAAGCACCTCTGTAGCCTCGCCGAATGGCAAGCCGCTTGTAAAAGCAAGGACAACACCCGCTACAGCTACGGCGACAGCTACAAGCAGAACAAGTGCAACACCAACACCAAGGCAGCCAAGCGCAGCGGTCGTAAGGAACAGTGCCGCAGCTGGTACGGCATGTACGACATGAACGGAAACCTTTGGGAATGGACCTCGACCACGAGCAAGGAACACCCGAACATGTACTTAGTCGCTGGCGGTGCCTGGAACACCAACAACGAAAGTAAGTGCACCGACAACAAGTTCAGTTTCTATCCGCAGAACCAATACCCCAACGTCGGTTTCCGCTGCTGCAAATAAGAAGCTCTGTTCCCAGCGAAAACATCTTTTCAATTTGACAAAACAAAAAGGACCCACGAACGTGATTCCTTTTTGTATTACAGAAATAGCGGGGCATAGCCCCGCTATTTTCATTGTTTAGGAGTTCCTTCGACTTCGTTTCCTTCGGCGGTTCGGCAGGCTCACCGACCTTAGGAAACTTCGCTCAGGATGACACTTTGTCCTACGACACGAGCATCATGGAGAACACCATGACGAACAGCGCGACGGTTTCGCCGACGCCGAGCACCCCAAGCGACCAGACCAGCTAAATGCACATTAAAAAAATGCCCTTGTTGCTGGTTCTCTCGCCAACACGACTCGTCAATACGAGTCGCTTTTTGGCTCACAGGGTAGTTCACCATGCCCTTGCCGGTTTCGCCGAGGGCGTCAGCAGCGACTGCAGCAGCCTTACCCTGGAACCAAGCAGAAGCCATCATGCCAAGACCGCCGAAGATACCGGCGCCGAGGCAGCACGGCTGGTAAAGCCGGATTCAGCGGCCTTGTTCAGGATGAAGTTCATCAGGAGCATACCGTAAATCGTCTGGGAAATCGGGGTACCCACGAACACCAGGAGCGTAAAGAGGGCGTTTTTGCCCTGGGCATAAGCCTTCTTCCACATGGTGATGGCGGACATACCAGCCGTTCCGCAACCAAGGGCGGAGCCCATTGCCGAAATGCCGAGAGCGGCTGCAGCACCCCTATAATGACCGAACAACCTTTGGTTGTTCTCTCGCCAGCACGACTCGCTCACGCTGAGTCGCTTTCTGGCTCACGGTAGCGAGAGTAACCATTGTATTCGGTTCCATTGTTTTTTTTTAGCTGGATTTAGGCGTTCCCCAGCCCCAAGGCCCCTGAGCCTGCCGGAGGGTGGGCTGGGTCGGGCTATATTCTGGGGGCAATCGGCTTCGCTTACGCTTGCCGCTCACCTCCCAGAACCAAGCCCCGCTGCGCGGGTCTTGTCCCCAAGGGGTCACTATCTCCCCTAAAGGGGACCATAGCCACTAAGCAGTAAAACTGCAAGTGGCTGGAGGCCTAACGCGGATGCAAAATAGTGCTTTTTTGTTCATTCACCTATTGACTTTCCTCAGAAAATTATGTATATTCTTCTTGGGCTGGTCGAAAGACCCAGGTCCATCTACTGGCGAGGAAGTTCCTCGCTTTTTTTGTGGAGAAATACATCTTGAAGGAACTAAGTGTATTTATTGATGAATCGGGAGACTTTGGTGACTATAGCTATCATTCCCCGTATTACATAATAACGATGGTGTTCCATCGTCAAGATGTCGATATTCAAGAAAAAATCAATCGCCTAGATACGGAATTATCCTACTTGGGACTTAACAATCTTTGCATTCACACCGGTCCGATTATCCGCAAAGAAGAAATCTATAAAGACATGGACATTGTTGACCGGCGACGCATTTTCAACAAGATGATGGCCTTTATCCGTTCAATTGACGTTCAATACAAATGTTTTTACATCGAAAAGAAGCACATCGAAGATTCTGTAGAAGCGACAGGCAAACTTTCGAAGCTAATATCTTCGTTTATAAGGGCACATTACGATGAATTTCTTACTTTTGACGATGTCAAGATTTACTATGACAACGGACAGGTCGAAATGAGCAGGCTTTTGTCATCTGTATTTAACGCACTCTTGCCAAATCCGATTTTCCGAAAGGTGATGCCAACCGATTACAAGTTGTTCCAAGTTGCAGACTTTATTTGTACAATGGAACTTGTAAGCCTAAAGCTTGAAAACAGCCTTTTTTCAAAATCCGAAATGACATTCTTTGGCAACAAGCGTGATTTGAAACAAAATTATTTGAAAGCACTAAAAAAGAAAGAGTGGAATTAGCACCATCTGGCACGCAAGGAAGAATGGACTTTTTCTTATTACTCTTGTTGTTCTTCTTTGACATAAATAACTCCCTTAGGGCTTTTCCCCAAAGCCCTCTTTTTTTGTTAAACTTTTTAACGAAAATGAAACTAAATCAATTTACATCGTAAACGAATAGTCTTTAACGCAGCGAACTGAATGACCAAAAAACTTTTTTAACCGGGAAAAATCCCATTCAGTTTCATCTAAACGCATCAAGAATGCTGCAGAATCAAATTCCTTGGGAATCCAATAACGACCATACTTTCCTATATGATCATAATAATATCCATCTTGATTATTATACGCACCACCCCCAAACAAAGCAGAAAAGCCATTACTATTTACACCCTCTGAAGCTAACGATATAGATCTATATGCAGATTCTTCACCTCGTATCATGGCACGCCATTCATTTTCATTCATCACATGCCAACCCTCCGGACATATTCCTTGAATTTGAAGATAATTCCAATCATAAACAGATTTTATTCCCGTCGCAATGGAATCAGGACAATTCGGCGTCGTTCCAGTCCACACACTATCACACGCCCTAGGGAGTCCAAATGTTTCGCTCCAAGAATATAAGCCTCCAAAATAATGCTCGCAATACCAGGGATCATCGTCATAGCAGAATTTTTCAACCTCATTATCATCAAAAACAGTCGTTCCAAGATTCACCTGGGTACCATAATTCAAATTTTGAGCAAACACTTCAAACTCAGGTGATGTCGCAGACTTAGTTTTTATAACGATGGTCCTATATTCCTGCCCATCACGCGGGTCTTTGAACGTTCCATACGATTTCTCTTCGTTAAAGACACTGTCTACTTTGAACCTTTCTTTAAATGGACGAACTTGCACAGACGAACTAGATGGCGGTACATAAGGAACAAGAAAACCGTCTTTACATACAAATTCTTCATCCCCGATATGGTAAATTCCATGTTCAGGCATATCGCATGGGATCTTTTGATCAGCAATCGATACCGAGCTGCTGGATACAAGTGAAGCGCTACTGCTTGATTTAACAGTTTCTTTTTTTGAACTTGAGCTAAAGATATCGCTGCTGGATACCGAACTAGCACCCGAGGATGTTCCTTTGTCCGTAACAGAACTCGAGGAGATTGTGTCATCGCCACTAGAGGACGAAACTTCCGCTACCGGGTCCGGTCCGGCACCGCTGGAACTGTCATCACAGGCAACAATCGCCATAACGGTCATCAAGACTACGCAAAAGTAAAGACTTTTTGTTTTCATTCTAACTTCCTTTTTATTCTAATACCACAACAGTGCAATTTTCAATATAATTATGTATATTCTTAAAATCATTTCCAAACTTCAAACTAGATGCCATACTTTGGGCACCAATCAAATCCTTAATTTTTACAGATTCAATCTTATCTCCATCAATTTTCTTTACACCTTCGAAAACATCATTTTCTCCTGCCGCAGAACTAGCACAAATATTATCAACAAAAGAATTCATCTGCGTTGATTGGGTTAGGGCATTTTCGGCCAACCAATTATCCGCAGACGCATCTATCATCAAACGTGGTTCTAAAGCTTCAATCTTGAAATTTTTGTGAGTATTTTTTTTCTTATTATTCTTGATGTTCTTCTTGGACATAATAACTCCCAATGGGCCGTTTAACACAGCCCGGTTTTTTGTTTAAAATTCTAGGATAAAATTAAAGGATTAGTAATCCTTTACGCAACGAATAGAAAGTGCACCTTTTTTTTCGAATTCTGCATATCTATTAAACGAACGATGCGCAACAAAGGTGCAACTTCCTAAAAATTCAGGTTCATCAGAATATTCTCTTGGAATCCAATAATACCCATATTCCATAATTCTTTCAAACCGGCCATTTGTAAAATCATATGAACCTGCCGGCAAAAGAGAAAAACCTCTCGGATTTTCCATGACTTCATTCCAAACCTCCGAACTAAGATATTGACTACCATTCATCGCCCCATGCCCATTAATAGCAGCCACCCACTCCCCCTGATTCATAATGTGCCAGCCTTCCGGGCAAATCCCCCGGTGGACAACATACTCCGAATTATGTGGTACAAGAGTATTCCTAGACTCATCCGTCGTATTCGGGCATTTTTCACTTCCCATTTGAGAAGAATCACAAACAGCGGGGAAAGCCATAGCGGTAGCCCAGGTATAAAGCCCACCCCATCCATTTTCACAATACCAAGGATCGTCATCATAACAATATTTGGTCGAATCACCTTGTTGATTTCCACCAGAAATCATCTTACCAAAATTCAGATTTTCCGCAAAAAACGTGAGTGTATCAGTAACATCGTCATATAGACGAATCGTTTTATATACATGATTATCGCGCGGATCACAAGCGACTTCCCCACTATGTAAAAGGAGCTCCAGCAATTGTTCAAGCACCTTTGCATAAGTAGTGTTGCCCCTCGGACATTTGCCCGGGCCCCTTTACACAAGAATGCAACACTCCCCGGCAAAAGTCCAGGCACCTACTTCACCTTGTAAAAACTACTCCCGCAAATGTCCAAACGCCTTTGCACAAGTGGAGAAAGCGCTTATGCAATTGTCCGAGGACCTTTGCACAAGTGATGAAACCACTCGCGCAAAAGCCCAAGCAATTTCATCACCGTGATAATGCCACTCCTGCAAATGCTCTAGCATGAACCTCACTTTGTAAATGCTGCTCCTGCAAATGCCCGAGCACCATCACCTAAGCGGTGAAGGTACTCGGCCAAATGTTCAGGCTCCTTCGCATAAGTGTAAAAGACACTCCGGCAAAAGACCGGGCCGTTTTGCACAAGTGACAAAACCGCCCGGACATTTGCCCCCGCAGCTCAACACAAGTGACATTGTAACAAAAGCAAAAGTTCAGGCAACACCCCCACAATGTAAAAGCCGCTCCCGCAAATGCGGAAGCGACTTTACCCTATTGTAGGTGGTTTTTAGGCAAAAATGAGGTTAAACACACCCAGCGAGCATTTAGTCAGACCCCTAAGGCTATTGACTAAGCCCGCCAATTAAATTACATTTCAAACATGGTCAATTCTAAGGCAATCCTGTCAAATGACGGATGTTACATATCCTTCTCCTTTAACGGGCGGACTATACGGTTCAAGGGGCCGTATAGCCTTGTCAAGATTGCAAAGGTGAAGGAATGGGACAACGGCTACCTGGTGGTCGATGCCGTATATAGCCAGAACAAGGACAAACTCGTCGAGGACTATATCGACCTGGTCCCTATCCTTGAAGACCTTTACATCGACCCGAAAATTTTCTTGCCACCGATAACATCTGTCGAGGTGGACAATGTCCGAGCAACAGCTTAATGAAATCGCCGACAAGGCCGACATGATTATCGCCAACTACAGTTTCACCGTTACGGACAACGGCGATGTCAAGATGTATATTATCTAAGAAATGGACAAGAAACTGATCAGATATACCGTTGCATGCGTCAACGAGTTCGCCGCAAACAAGAGCCTCACCGAAAAGCAGGCTTTTGATTATCTATGCAATCACGGAGCGATGGATTTCCTTGTCGAATTCTACGATGTGGAGCATACGCTTTCATTTGAAGACGCCATCAACGACCTGACGCTAGTCAGCCAGCAGAACGGAGGGAAGATACAGTGATTCTCTTCCACTCAGAAAAAGCGATTGCGCTGTTGAAAAAGAAGGAGTCGACCCATGTCTAAGCCAAAAATGCTTGCTGAACTCATAACGGGAGACATCATCTCGTATGTGATGGAAGACCAGAAACTCTCTCTCATCGAGGCTATGCGTAGGTTCTACGCTTCTGAAACATTCGCCAAACTAGTTGACCCGGAAACCGGACTTTACCTTGAAAGTTCTCCCTATGTCTACGACATATTCAAGGCGGAACAGGAAAACGGGAAACTGACTCAACTCGAAGTCTAGCCTAAGCAGGCTCCTTACGCGGCCAGCCTTTTCAACCTATACTCTACCGGGCTCAGGTACCCGAGCGTGCTATCCGACACCTTTTCCGACATTCTTTCCGAAATTGCCATGGCGGACAATGACGGATTCGCAGAGATTATCTCCAAGATGGCTTAACCACCCATATCAACAAGTATCTGCACCAAGACCTTATAGTCCAGATACTGGATTCCATCTTTCCCTTGATGGATTTTGTCAGCCAGTTCGCTGTTATAATACATATCCATCGCCTGTTCTAGCGAACAGTTCTTCACCTGCGCAAGATGCGCAATAATGCGCTCTTCCAGGCGTTCCTGATAGACTTTTTCCAGAACATCTTCGTCTACCATTTTACACCTCTTCGCAACCCTTGTATTTCAGGACCGCATCAATAGCCTTTTGCGTGATAAAGGCAATCTGGTCGTAAGTCGGATAAGCCTTTATTTCCTTCAATGCCCGCGGCATATCCCAGATACCGGAGTGATACATATCCACTACACGGAAAACCTTGTCATTTGCGACCTTGCCCATAATTACATCGTATTGGGCATATTCCAAGGAACCATCGCGGCATTTGCACACGAAATCAATCCATTCCTCTAAATCATCGGGGAACGTCTTAACGGAGAGTGCGGCAGGGACATCGTCCATGTCATAGACATTCAATATCGGCTTCAGGTTCCCATCCTTTAGAATATCGATTTTCCTGTGCGCCCAACGGACAGCCTGTTCACGCACCGTCGTGACATAGAATCCCTTTCCGAAATCAAGCGGTCGAAAAGAATGCTCAACATCCGGCTTGTCAACAACAACGTTCGAACCATGATAGACGATCATACGGCCACCTTACGGACGTTCAGATATTCTTCAATATCGCTGACGACGAAATCAGTGCTCTGCGTATGCAAAATTTCGTAATTGGGAACAAGGAATTTCTGAATACAGCCTGACTCAGCCAGCTTTCGATACACAAAAGACGGCAAACGATTCCACTTGTTTGCGCAAGCGTGAATCATATACACGACAAATTCAAAAGATTCCTGAACCATGGTCTAATCCTAATTGTTTTTCGCAGTCCAATGATAAAAAAAGGGTGCGGGGCATAGCCCCGCCATTTTCGTTGTTTAGGAGTTCCTTCGACTGAGTTTACCCCGGACTTGTTCCGGGGCTCAGGATGACACTTTGTCCTACGATACCAGCATCATGGAGAACACCATGACGAACAGTGCGACGGTTTCGCCGACGCCCAAGACCATCAGGTAGTTCACCAGGCCCTTGCCGGTTTCGCCGAGGGCGTTGCAGGCGTCCGCAGCGGACTTGCCCACGTACCAGGCAGAGGCCATCATGCCGATGCCACCGAAGATGCCCACACCCAGGTATGCAGCCCAGTTGGCCGGAGCCGCCTGGGACTTGTTCAGGATGTACATCATCAGCAACATGCCGTAGATTGTCTGCGCAATCGGCGCGCCCACGAAGATGAGCAGCGTAAACAGCGCGTTCTTACCCTTGAGATACGCCTTTTTCCAGGCCCCGATGGCCGCCATGCCGGCAGTCCCGCAGCCCAGCGCAGAACCCACCGCGGCAAGGCCCAGGGCCGCCACCGCGCCGAGTTTCGCGAGCGTTAAAAGTTGAGCTTGATCCATACGTGTTACCTCGCTGGATTAAAGCACCATCATGGAGAACACGAGAACGAACAGGGCCACGGTTTCCACGATACCGAGCACCATCAGGTAGTTCACCATGCCCTTGCCAGTTTCACCGAGGGCGTCGCAGGCCACGGCCGCGGACTTGCCCTGGTACCAGGCAGAGGCCATCATGCCAAGCCCGCCGAAGATACCGGCGCCGAGGCAGCCGCCCCAGTTGGTAAAGCCGCTTTCGGCAGCCTTGCTCAGGATGAAGTTCATCAAGAGCATGCCGTAAATCGTCTGGGAAATCGGGGCACCCACGAACACCAGCAAGGTGAAGAGAGCGCTCTTGCCCTGGGCATAAGCCTTCTTCCACATGGTGATGGCGGACATACCAGCCGTTCCGCAACCAAGGGCGGAGCCCATTGCCGCAATGCCGAGAGCGGCAGCAGCACCCATTTTAGCGAGAGTAACCATTGTATTCGGTTCCATTGTTTTTTCCTCATTAAGTAGCGGGAATCATCCCTTGGTTTAATTTTTCTGCTTGGCGAAGGGCGCGAATGCGAATCCGCTCCATTCCTGGCCAAGTCCATTTGAAAATTCGAGTGTATTCAGACGTACCGCGTGGACGGCGACGCCCATGACCGCAAGCGCGATGTTCAGGCCATGCACGAAGAGCAGCAGGAAGGCAGCCCCAGCGATACCGACAGCGGAGCCGAACAGCGGCGAAAGCATGTCGTTGAACGCTTCGGCAATGGCCGCACCGGACATGCCCACAGCGAACAGACGGATGTAACTGATCACGTCGGTAAAGCTGTTCACCACGTCGAGCACGAGCATCGGGATGCTGATGAAGTCCTGCTTGAGCCTCTTGGGCGGCACGGTAAAGAGCACCAGGAGTACCGCTTCCACGATGAACATCGGGATGACGAACTTCGGCATATCGATACCGAGCACCATCTGGCAGGCCAGGAAGAACATCACCCAGCAGCCGATGAGCCAGCCCACCTGCGCCATGAACGTGGAGTCCTTGCGCTTGATGCGCACGCAGACGTTCCACACGTGAGCGATACTCAGGTGGACCACGGCGATGCAGAAGCAGAACAGCTGGATATGCTGCATCTGGGAGGCACCCGCCACCTTGGGCACGAAGCTTTCGGGCAACAGCGTGATCGACTGGGCGAAGGCCTTGTAGGCTTCGAACTTCGCCGGGTCAGTCGGGGCGCTTGTGCGGATCCAGAGCATCGCGTTCTTCAGCGGTTCAGGCAACCAGCCGTAGTTGGTGATGTCCAGGTAATACGTCCACCCCGCAAGCGAGGGGCTGAGCCCGAGGAAGCTTGCGTTAATCACACCCCACACGATGGTGGCGATGCTCATGAGGTAGATAAAGTGGAAACCAGCAGGGTTCGCCTTCGGCATCTTTTTGCGGGCAAAGAGTGCCAGACCGAGGAACAACAGGCCGTAAGCCGAGTCGCCCACGATCATCGCAAAGAAGATGCTGAAGAAGCAAAGGAACACGGCCGACACGTCCACTTCCTTGTACCCCGGCGAAATGCCGATGATATCGTACAGGAACTGCATGGGGCGGCTGAGCTTGCTGTAGGTCAACAGCGTCGGGATATCGTCGCCGTCGGCTGGGTCGTCCACCAGGAGGCCCCAGCCGTGCTCGCGGGCGGCCTTCTCGAGTTCGCCCACGCGAGGTGCAGGACAGAAGCCCTGCACGGCGGCGACGTTCTTGTCGCCCACCATCGAGGCTTCGGCTTCGACCATGCGGTAGTCGTCACCCACTTCGAGGAGCTTGTCCTCGATAGATTCGCGCGCACCCGAAAGTTCACCCAGGCGACGCTCGACGCGGGCAAGCGTTTCCTTGGCTTTCGCTTCCATTTCACGGTATTCGGCAAGCGACTTCTGCGGCATCGTGAGTTCCGTGAAGTTGCCCTTCACGGCCACAGGGGCTTCTCCCCTGCTCACGACAGCTACATACTTGCCGTTTTCATCCTGGCCGAATTCCTCGATAGAACCTTCGCCCTCGAGTTCGAACGGGACTTTACCGTCATGGAGCTGGTACAGTTTGACATAGATACCCTTCGCCTGCAGGGCTGCTGCCGTTGCGGGGTCCAGGTTCTTGAACATGGAAAGTTTGGAGAGTTCCTCTTCGGCCTGTTCCTTGTCGATTTCCGCCTGCTTGCTTTCGGCAACCAGGTTCTGGATTTCATCGATAAGGCTTGCGGCAGGAGCGGCATCCTTCACGGGAGTCACACCCTTCGGGGCCTTCTCGGGCACCACTTCCAAGGCCTTCTGCACGCGGTTCATTTCGCCGCGGGCATGGTTCAGCTTGGCGCCTGCAGCCGCCTGCAAAGGCGTGAGGTGCAAAATTTCAAGCGTACGGAGCGCCTGGAGCGTCTCTTCAACCGCACCTGCAACCGTCAGCACCGTCACTTTCTTCATAGGAGTAATCATGCGGCGGCCTCCTTCGCGAGTGCATCCTGGGCAGCGGTACGGGCGGTAGCCTTACCCTTGGCAAGCTTGCTGCGGGCAACGCCACTGGTCTGCTGGTCGCCCAGGAAGATGTTGATGACGCGGATATTTTCCTTCGCTTCGGGAATCTTCACCTTCTCGAACAGGTTCACGCGCTGGCTCGTGGTACGCAGTTCCTTCGAGAGGAGCTCGTATTGCTTTTCGAGCACGCGGCGTTCGAGACGCAGCGAAATCAGGCCCTGGAGGCTTCTGATACCGTCGTCCAGCCACACGGGCGTGGTAAAGAAATCCGGAATCGAAATATTAAAATCTACCCCGTCGTATGTCGGAATCTTCACGCCGGCGATGTTACCTTCGCCCTGGCGCACTTCCTTCACCGACAGGTACTTTGACCATTCGATGGGTTCGGCAAACAGCGAAATCCAGGAAGCCATGCTCTTGCGGAGCTTGTCCTCCTCTTCTCGCTTAGCCATCACCCTCTCCTGGAGCGTGCGCATTTCCATCTGCAGCTGCTGCTTTTTCAAGAGCAACGTCGGCAGATAGCGCTGGAAGCGCTTCAATGCGTCGCGTTCCGCCTTGAGGGCGTTCTTTGTTAACTTGACCTTCGCCATATTACCCCTTCTTGGGCCAATATTCGTTGATCATCTTGGTCGGAATACCGGTTTCTTCAGGAGCGAAGCAGTCGGCAAGGATTTCCCAGCCAAGGTCCAAAGCCTTTTCAAGAGGAATGTTCACGGAGAGGTCCATCATTTCCTTCTCGAAACGGGCACCGTATTTCAGCAGCTTCTGGTCCCAGTTACTCATGTTGAAGCCCATGGACTGTTTTTCCAAAGTTTCCTTGTAGCTTGCGTACAGCTGAATCATGGTGTTCATGATGGTACGGTGGTCGCTACGGGTCTTGCCGTTCACCTGCTGCTTCAAGCGGCTCAAAGAACCGAACGGTTCGATACGGCCCTTACGCAGGTAGAACTGACCTTCGGTAATGTAACCGGTGTTATCCGGAACCGGGTGGGTCACGTCGTCGCCAGGCATGGTCGTAACAGCAAGGATAGTGATGGAGCCCGAACCTTCGAAGTCCACAGCCTTTTCGTAACGGCTAGCAAGCTGAGAGTAAAGGTCGCCAGGATAACCACGGTTCGACGGAATCTGTTCCATCGTAATGGCGATTTCCTTCATGGCGTCTGCAAAGTTCGTCATGTCGGTGAGGAGCACGAGCACGTTCTTGCCTTCGGTAGCGAACTTTTCTGCCACAGCGAGGGATGCATCCGGCACAAGCAAGCATTCCACAATCGGGTCAGATGCGGTGTGCATGAACATCACCGTACGGGAAAGAGCACCGTTCTTTTCGAGGAAGTCCTTCAAGTACAGGTAGTCATCGTGCTTCAGGCCCATGCCGCCGAGGATAATCACGTCCACTTCGGCCTGCAATGCGATACGGGCCAAGAGTTCGTTGTAAGGTTCACCGGCGATAGAGAAAATCGGGAGCTTCTGCGAAACCACGAGCGTGTTGAACACGTCGATCATCGGGATACCCGTACGCACCATCGTCTTCGGGATGATACGCTTGGCGGGGTTCACGGAAGGGCCACCGATAGTAATGCGTTCGCCGTCCACTTCGGGACCGTTGTCGCGGGGCTTACCAGCACCGTTAAACACACGGCCAAGCAAGGCTTCGCTGTACGGAACCTTCATCGGTTCGCCAAGGAAGCGCACTTCGGAGTCGGTGGAAATACCACGGGCACCTGCGAACACCTGCAAGTCCACCATGTCGCCGTCAATACGGATCACGCGGGCAAGGGATGTTCCGAACGAGCTTGTCACCTGGGCAAGTTCCTGGTTTGCTACACCTTCGGCGCGGAGCGTAATCACGGAACCGGCGATGCGTTCAATACGATGGTATGCCACATTATGCATTAGCGGAAACCTCCTTCACGGAAGCGAAAATACTTTGTTCAAGGTCCTTGAATTCCTGGGAATCGAACTTGACGCGGTTCCAGTCCTTTGTCGACTGAGTGAGCTTGAGGAAGAACGTACGGGCGACGTCCTTCTCGCTGAACTTCATCGGGGTCTTGAGGATGGTGTAAACCTTGTCGAACACGTACTTCTGGCGTTCGGCGGAGCAGGCGGCGTCGATTTCGTTATAGGCGTCCTGCTGCAGGTAAACGGCATCGAGGTATTCGGACTTCAGGTAAATCACGAAGTCGTCGATCGAAGTACCTTCTTCGCCCACCACCTTCATCATGTTGTTCACGTCCACGCCGTTTGCGAGGATGTGACGGGCTTCGGCAACCTTCTTGGAATCGATAATGCCTTCGTACTTGGACCAGGAATCCAACGGGTGGATGGCCGGGAAGCGGCGCTGGTCGGAACGTTCACGGGAAAGGCCGAGGAATGCGCCCACCACCTTCAGGGTGGCCTGGGTCACCGGTTCTTCGAAGTTACCACCTGCCGGCGACACGGAACCGCAAATCGTCACGGAACCGGTAGAGCCGTCCTTAAGGCGTACCACGCCACCGCGTTCATAGAAGGCGGCAATCACGGATTCGAGGTAGGCCGGGAAGGCTTCTTCACCCGGAATTTCTTCCAAACGGCCGCTCATTTCACGCAGAGCCTGAGCCCAACGAGAGGTTGAGTCAGCCAAGAGGAGCACGTTCAGGCCCATCTGGCGGTAGTATTCGGCGAGAGTCACGCCCGTATAAACGGAAGCTTCACGGGCAGCCACCGGCATCGAAGACGTGTTACAAATAATCAGCGTACGTTCCATGAGGGACTTGCCGGTACGCGGGTCAATCAGTTCAGGGAATTCGCGGAGGGTTTCCACCACTTCACCTGCACGTTCACCGCAAGCGGCCAAGATCACGATATCCACGTCGGCGTAGCGGCTCATAAGCTGCTGGAGCACGGTCTTACCGGCACCGAAGGGGCCCGGCGTACAGAACGTACCGCCCTGCATCACGGGGAAGAACGTGTCGATAATGCGCTGCTGCATGGTGAGGGGCTTGCTCGGGCGCAGGCGTTCTTCATAGGCCTTGATCGGCATCTTCACCGGCCAGGTCTGCACCATCGTCACGTCCTGGGTTTCGCCGTGAGCATTCTTGAGCTTAGCAACAACAGTTTCTACAGTGAATTCGCCAGCGGCAGAGACCGATTCCACGGTCCACTTGCCCAGCAGGCGGAACGGCACCATGATGCGGTGCGTGAACACGCCTTCGGGAACGGTGCCCAGCGTATCGCCCGCGACCACCACATCGCCCACCTTCGCGACCGGGGTAAATGCCCACTTCTTGTCGCGGGGGAGCGCCTTCAAATACTTACCGCGCTGCAGGAAGAAGCCGCATTCTTCGGCAAGCTTCGGGAGCGGGTTCTGCAGACCGTCAAAGACCTGGGTCAAAAGGCCGGGGCCAAGTTCTACGGACAAAAGTTCGCCGGTGAATTCCACCTCGTCACCCGTCTTGAGCCCCGTGGTGTCTTCGAACACCTGGAGTTCGGCGTAGTCGCCGCGGATACGGATGACTTCGCTCTTGAGGGGGATAACTTCGGACTTGCCGTCCTTGTTTTTCTGAGTAAGCTTGGCATACGCCACTTCGTTCTGGGACACGGCGCTTTCGAACTTGACGCGAATCAGGTTACCGTTGACGCCGATGATTTTTCCGATACTAGCCATTGAAAATGGACCTCCGGTCATTCCTGTGCCGCCGCAGAGGCGTATGCAGGATCGTTTGCATTAATAACATTCAACACGGCAGCGTCGCCCGCTTGTTCGGAGAGGCGCGCCCAACGTTCACAAATCTTCAGTTTGATCGCATAAGCGTAAACATGCTTGACGGTACCCTCGCCCACACCTGCGAGCGAGTCCACAAGCCAGAAACGGGCCTTGTCGATATCCTGCTCTTTTTCCATAGGATTCGACTTGGCAAACGCATCTTGAATCATCTTGGCAAAGGCGACATCGTAACCCGGGAAGGACTTTTCCGTAAAACGGATATCGGGCCCCCATGCGCTTGCACGGAGCCTGCCCGAAACGTTCTTCATCTGGATTTCGTGGGCCTTGTAGGCGCGCACGAACTCGTCGTCGCACTCTTCGCATTCACCGTCATCCAGAAGCGCGTCCAGAGCCGCAATTTCCGACTCGGACAGCACGCCGATGCAGCGGTGGCGAAAATCTTCCATACTGAGCGGGGCTGGATCGCCAAACTCAATCATCGGAAGAGATGCCATCAAGTAAGAAGGACTGCTCATCAAGTACCCGCGTTACTTCGCCTGTGCGGCAGCGTTTACCACTCTGGCAAGTTGCGGACGGAGCAGGGCCGAAAGAGCGTCGGCCATTGCAGCTTCTGTAAATTCGTGGGTAACCTTGCCGCCATCGAGCTTGATGCGGAAACCGAACTTGACACCCTTGTCGCTTTCGACCTTCACGCCGGCGGAAAGCTGCTTCTTGAACTCGCCCATCACGAAAGAGCTGAGCTTACGGGCATCGGCGTCGGAGAAATCCACCTCGATGTCGGAGGTATAGGACTTGGCTACCGTGAGGAGCATGCTCTTGACGGTGGATTCGTCCAAGGACTTCTCCACCTCGAGGTTCAACAGGTCCATAATCATCTTTTCGAGATTCTTGCCTACCGAAAGCAAAAGGTCGCGGGCGGACTGTTCAAGGGTGCGTTCGCTACGTTCCGTGAACGCTTCGGCGTCCTTGTCGGCCTTTTCCAGACGGGCGGACGCTTCGGCCTCGGCAGCCTTCACGATATCGGCCGCCTTTTCCTTGGCCTTGGCAATGATAGCCGCCGCCTCTTTTTCTGCTTTATCGACAGCATCTTTCTGGATGCGTTCCATAAGGTATTGCAAGTCTTCTGCCATATATATCTCCAATAACAATTCCAAAAGATCCCTATAGCAAAAAACACACCAAAAGGACCTTTTGGGAAAATTTCGATACTAATATACAAGTAATTTTGGCAAAAAGTCGAAAAAAACGGCAAAATTTTTGAAATAATGGATAAAATCCACGTTTTTGGCGATAAAAACGCAAAATTTGCGAAAACTAAAGTTTACAAGAAAAACTTTTGGATTTACAGGATTTGCTTTGGAGCCAAAACAGTTTACAGAATTTGTTTTCTACGCAAATTTAGCGGTGTTCGTTTGTCGAGGGTTCAAGGCCACGGAAAAAAGCCAAACCATCAAAATCGTCCTTGAGGGCCTGCACCGTTTCACCGATCATATAGAGGCTACCGGTCACTAAAACGGGGATATTTTTATTATCCGCAGAGGCTGTTTCGGCAACTTGGTCCAAAAATTTTCGGCTAAGTTCGCCTTCGCTAGCAACTTTCAAGCCCAAATTCGAGAGTTCCGAGCGCAAATCGTCCAGTTCGCGGAAACGCGGGTAAGGAGTCTTGGTTATATGCCAGTGGCTTACAAATGGAGCCATCAACTTAAGCATTTCGCCCACATCTTTATCTTTAAGGGCTCCGAAAACGCAGTGGAACTTGGTACCGGGGTAATATTCCGCCAAGGTTTCAACTAAGCGACGCACCGCATGAGAATTATGCGCCCCATCCAAAATGTAGCGAACCACCCCATTTTTATCGGTCAACTGCTGCATGCGGCCAGCCCAGGAACGGGTTTCAAGCGTTTTTAAGGCGAGAGAATCGTCAAAAACGCGACCCGCACTGTGAACAAAGCTTTCGGCGGCGGCCAAAGAAAGGCTTGCGTTTTCAATATAATGGTGGCCCAGATTCGGGAGTTTGATGTCGGTCCGGATTGTAGGAACAACGCATTTCGCATTGTGTTCACTCGCATAAGCACAGGCTTCGGCGAGCAGGCTTTCGGAAAGGCCACCGACAATGAATGTTTTTCCCCGAGCGGAGTCCGCTTCGGCGATTGCCATTTTTTCTTTAAGAATGGCACTTTCGGTGGGGCCCAAGACTTCGGTGTGTTCGAGTCCGATACTCGTGAGCACCACGATGTTGCCGCATGCAACCGCCGTGCTGTCCAAGCGGCCCCCCATGCCCGCTTCCATCGAAACCACATCGACACCTTGTTCGGCATAATAAAGGAACGAGACGAGCGTCAAGACTTCAAAGAAGGTCGGCTCCACCTGCACCTGTTCGGCAGCAGCCTTCACCTGAAGGAGTAAGCGGTCCAAATCGGCATCGCTAATGGGAATGTCGTTTACACGAATGCGCTCGCGAAGGCTTACCAGATGCGGGCTCGTAAAAAGCCCCGTTTTAAAGCCATGCGCCTGCAAGATGCCTGCGAGGTAGTAGCTAGTAGAGCCCTTGCCGTTAGTACCGACGATATGGATGGTCTTGAAAGAGCGTTCAGGATTTCCGAGAGCGTTGCAAAGTTTTCGAGTCGATTCAAGCCCCGGAACCATACCGAACATGAGCCGAGAATTCAAATAATCCATACCAGGTGATTGCATGTGCCAAATTTAAAAAATGTGTAATGTGTAATGTGTAATGTGTAATGGCAAAACCACTGCCAACGGTCAACTTCCTACTGTCTACAATTCATTTCACACCTCACATTACACATTAGAATAGTTATCTATATTTCTTTTCGTTACTACATGGTTTTTATATGAAAAGTTTTGGAATAATACTGCTTCTGGCAGTTTTTATCGCTATCGCGTGGTCGCGCGTAGACCCTACAGCCGCCCCGAAGCATTACAACTACCGCGACGCGAGCAAACAGCTAAGGCGCGTGTACTACGGCGAACTGCAAGAAACCCTTTACTGCGGATGCCGATACGACGACAAGAAGAACGTCGACTTTTCAAGTTGTAACTTCAAGCCGCGCGAGAACCCAAAACGCAAAAGTTTTAAACGCGCCGAACGCATCGAGTGGGAACACATGGTCACCGCCCACAACATGGGCCAGCACCTCCCCTGCTGGCGAGACGGTGGCCGCAAGAACTGCAGCGCCAACGACACCACCTTCAAGATTATGGAAGGTGACATGCACAACCTGTACCCCGCCATTGGCGAAGTCAACGGGGACCGCAACAACTTCATGTACAGCCAGTGGACAAACGACCCCGAGCCCATGTATGGCGGATGCAAGACCATCGTAGATTTCAAACTAAAAAAAGCTCAGCCACGCGAAGAAGCCCGCGGAATTATCGCCCGAGCCAGCCTTTACATGGAAAAGACCTACGGCGTTAATTTGTCCAAACAGGACCGGAAACTATTTGAAGCCTGGGACAAGATGTACCCCGTTACAGACAAAGAATGCGAACGGGACCGCCGTATTTTTAAGGTGCAGGGCGACCATAACCCCTTTGTGTACGAAAAATGTGAGAAATAAATACGGCTAAGCCGCCCAAAATAAACTAGAGCCTATTGACCTCGTCTTTTTTTTACATATATTTACAAATGAGGTTAGTATGTATAGGACTCTATTTTATTTTGTTGTCGTTTTTACAGTATCTGTATTTGCCCAGGTGGAATTCCCCATGGGCTCCGCGATTGTTAATGTCACAAAAGACCCCTATTATGCTAAGGGCGACGGCAAGACCGACGACACCGAAGCCATTCAGAGGGCGTTGAACGACCACCCCGATGGAGACTTTATCATCTATTTGCCCCATGGCATCTATAAAATTACCGATCAACTCACTTGGCCCACCACCAAAAAACAGGAATCCTCTAGCCGCCGCACTATTTTGCAGGGACAGAGCATGGGCGGAACGATCATCCAGCTTGCAGACAATACCTACGGCTTTGACAACCCCGAATTTCCGAAAGCCCTTATTTTTACTGGCGAAGGTCCAGGTCCCAAGTACAGAAACGCCGTTCGTGACGTAACAATTCGTACCGGTAAGGGAAACCCCGGCGCCATCGGCATTCAGTTCAACGCTGGAAACCAGGGAACCATTCACAATGTGAAGATTTATTCCGGAGACACTTCCGGCGTTTACGGTATTGACTTAGGCTTTACCGAAGGCATTGGTCCCCTCTTGATTAAGAACACCGAAATCCGCGGCTTTAACATCGGTATTTACGCCAAAGGCGAAACGGGCACAGCCACCCTGGAACACGTGACCATAGGCGGCCAGAAAAAATATGGTATCGAAAACGACAACATGAACTTGGCCATTCGTGCCCTCCGCTTTAAAGGGCATGTACCAGCCGTGTATAACCACGGCGAATCCGCCATGATGAGTTTGTTGGACGGCTTACTGGAATTCGACAACGAAAACAAGAAAGTCAAAGCTCCCATGGCAATCGAAAACGAAAGCCACATGTTTATTCGTTCCATGAAAGTATCCCGCTACAAGACGATGATCCAGTCTAAAAAGAAGGGCTACAACGAGGAAATGATCCAGGGTGAAATTATTGAGTTTGCAACTCAAGAAACGCCTCAGCTTTGCCACAGCCCCAAACAATCCATGCGTCTAGCTGTTGCAGAAACCCCCGCATACCCCGAACAGAAGGCGGACAACTGGATTACGGTTGCCGGTGATTATGGCGGAAAATCGAATACGGGCTCCGATGACTCCAAAGCGATTCAGGAAGCGATTGACGATGGTGCAGAAACCATCTACTTCCCGCCCGGAGGCCGCTGGACCATTAACCGAGATATTTACATTCGCAACCGCGTTCGCCAGATTATCGGTATCGAAGGCCGTATCGACGGCAAGGGCAAGTTCATTATTGAAGCAGGCGCATTCAACGAACTGACGATTGAACGATTCTCCGAATTCGGCAGCGGCATCATCATGAAAGCAAAGCGCAACCTGCTGTTAAAGAACATGATGGTTCGTTCCCTTGAAACTGATGAAATCGGCGGTGGTGAAATTTACCTGGAAGACGTCACTCTCGGAACCATCCAGCTGAATTACCAGAAGGTATGGGGTCGCCAGGTGGCATTGATCGGCGACACCAAGGGGCCAAAGATTACAAACAATGGCGGTTCCGTCTGGATTCTTGGTCTTACCGCCAAGAAGGGCAACACCATTATTCAGAACTTCAACAAGGCACACGCCGAACTCATCGGTGTAGAAATTGTTGCCAGCGACAAGGCGAAAGACCGTCCCATGTTCATTAACGACAACTCGTCGCTTTCAATTTCCGGTCTGCGTGAAACGCTGACCCGCGGTAACGCCTACCCCACCATTGTAGAAGAATCAAGAAAGGCTTCTGCAATCAAGTCTCTCTACAGTAAAGATTTGAAACACACTCCCAACGGAGGTGTGTTGATTCCGCTGTTTACCGGATACGCCCCTAGGCTTGGCGCCAACGAAAAGCCGAAGGCATCAATTCCTCATGAACTGGTGCTGGTGCAACCCAACCTGCTCAAGATCAAGGGCTCCGTTGTGGACGACGGTCGTGGCGACGGCCTTTGCGAAGACCCGGTGCGCTGGAAGAAGGGCCTTGGCCCGGGCAAGGTGGCGTTCTCGGACAGCATGGCTTACGAAACCGATGTATCCTTTACCGCAAGTGGACGTTACAACATCATCTTTACCGCCGACGACGGATACCAGACGGGCTCTGACACCGGAAAGGTTTACGTATTCGACAAGCACTACACCACTATTGACAATACCGGAGACGGCATGCCCAGCGGTAAGGGGGCTGCCACCTGGATTTCGGAATTCGACAACTTTAGTCCCCACAATTCCGACCCCGACCTGCGTGTTGCAAACGTGACCACCGGAAACGCCGGAAAGATTTACCTGCGATACGACTTGTCCGCATTGCCAGGTCCGCTATTCGACGCAGCACTCAAGTTGGAATTCAACAAGGATTCTATCAAGAAGCCTATCCAGCTGAATATCTTCGGTCTTAAGGAAACCAACAAGGAAATGAACTTTGGTGACCAGAAGCTCGGTGTCGACTGGGCTCCCTACGAACTCACCTGGGAAAACGCTCCGGCCAACATTCCGCAAGCCGGCGGCCAGTTCAACATCCGCAAGAATTCTGGTGGCGGTGTCGATACCAAGTACGCCGATTTCTTAGGTATTATTACCATTAACCCGAAGGCACCGCTCGGCGCATTCCTACGTACGCCGACACTTACTGAATTCTTCAAGCGTAAGCACCCCTCGCAGCTTTACACCCTCATTCTTACCGCAGTGGAACCCGGCGAAACTGTTCTTTACAGTGCAGCCGCCGGCAGAGACCTCGCCCCCTCGCTTTATGTCGGTTACTTCGACAATTCCCGTTCTGTAGGTGGTGAAGCCATGGACGGCGGATACACGCTGACTAAGGTGAATATTGACATTTACAATCTAGAATGTGACTTCGACCTGACAGTCGGTTACCCGCAATTTGTGCAGATTGAAATCGTGAACGAATTCGGAAAGCGTATGCTCACGGTTGCCGCCCGTGATATCGCAGGCGAAAAAAAGACCCACTTTAAATTCAAGGCGATGGCATTCCCCACGGGCAAGTATATTTTACGCGTGATTGGTGAAGCATTTACCGCCGAGCAGCAATTCTATATCCTGAACTAGGAGAACCACTATGCAGTTCAAGAATCTATTAAGTTTCGCAGCATTGTTTATGACAGTCGCCATTACCGCTTGCGGCGATGATTCCAGTTCTTCGGCTTCAGACGAAGAGTCCAGTTCTTCGGTTCCTTCATTTAAGTCAAGCAGTTCTTTAAGCACTCGCGCAGACATCGACTACAAAGACACGGTCAAATTAGGCGACACGCTCCGCCTTTACGTGGAACTGTTCAAAGGCGACAGTTCTAAAATGGACGAAAGCGAAATCTACCTCGACAGCGGCGCAACAAACTTGCCAATGTACTTGGGCGATTTTCCTAAAGGTAGCCGCATCAAGGTGTTCGCAAGCACCTCTAACATCAAGGACGAACAGATTCTCATTAAGAACGAACTGGGAGAATACCTGCAGGCAACCAATGCAGCCCCCAAGGATGCCTCGAGAAAAGACTCTGTCTACAGAAACGCCTTGATTCCAAGCTACGGTGCAGATTCCAGCGCCACCTTCAGGGATTCCAACACCTTCGTGACTTTTAACGACAACCATTACTACTTGGAAATCGAAGGCAAATTCAAAGACGAATCTAGCCTGAAGCTGAAAGTCCTCGTAGACTCAGCCTACTACAAGTATACGGGCGATGATGAAAAAATTTCCATGAAAATGAGCGACACCTTGCGTGGCATTATGCTGATCGACAAGGCACCCGACGAAGTGGCCATTGCATTCTCGGCCAACGAAGGCTACAGCGTGAATCTGTCCACAGTCGGCGAAAACATTATTCTCTACAAGCTCATTGACGGAGACAAGGAACTGGGATCTTCGAAGACAAATCTGGACACGATGCTTGTGCCTAACGATTCGGTCAACTGGTCTATCAAGATCAAGCCCGAAAGTTTCTCAAGCATTTGGACAGGCCCCTTTGCCACCTTTGAAGCTGTAACCAAAGCTCGCAAACTGGAGCAGGGAGAATACTTCTCTAAACCCGACTCCATCAACTATCCCGGCGAGACCTATGTTCGCTCCCGTCCCAAAGACGACATCGGCCAATACAAGTACAACCTGCGTCAAGAACAATTCGTTTGGATTGGTGACTACAAAAAAGGAGACTCGCTAATCGTAAAGCATTGGATTCAGAACTACAGCGATGAAAATTTCGAAAACGTCTTGATTGAGATCCTGGACAAGGACAAAAAAGCGAGAGATACTATCAGCCCCATTTACGGAGGCAACTTCAAGATTGGCAGCGAATGGCCCGAAGGCGCGTATTATCTGCATTACCTGCGTTTAAACTCCTATCCATTAGCAGACGTCGTGGATAGCCTCCGTTATGTATTGCAGCTCTTTACCTTGGTCCAACAGCCGGGGATTTTAAAGACCATGCAATTCTACGATTCCGAAAAAGATGACGTTATTGACGAACAGATTTTCTTCGCCGGAGACACACTCCGATTCAAGAACTTTGTTTTCCAGATGACGCCCAATTCCAGCACAGATTGGAAGATTATCGGTTCCGACATCGAGTGGTTCGTCACCTGCGAATCCTTAAACTACCTGAACAACAGCAGTAGCTACGAAGAAAAAGACTGCAAGGACGAACAAAAGATTTCGTCCAATTACCTGATAGCCCTGGAAGGCGGCATTGACAAGACGGCAGAGTTGATTGCCCAGAGTGTTGCCGACCCAGCTAAGCGCGATACGTTGAAGATTTCAATTATTGCAAGGGAAGACTAGTCTTCCCAAATCTGGTTGGGAAGTTTACTGATATCACGGAAATCCAAGAGCCCTGCCGTCGGAGCGTTTACGCTCACGAGGCGTGCTAAGGGCTTGCCTGCTCTTTCGATGACGATTTCTTCGTCTTTGATAGAGACTTGGTTCAACATCGAGCCAAAATTCTGGCGGACTTCCATGGCAGAAACAACTTTAGACATGCTTCAAAAATAGTATAATTACCGGCATGGAAAGCGAAAACAAGTCCTACACCGTTACGCAATACATGAAAGCCCTGAAGCAGAAGGTTGAATCGACACCTGCTGTATGGGTGCGTGGCGTGATTACGCAGATTAACGAAAAATCCAGAGTCGTTTACCTGAGTATCGCGGACTTTGAAGAAGGGAACGTAAGCCCCTTGGCAACCGTACCGCTGTATTGTTTCGCGGCAAAATTCGCAGCCATTCGAGCCAAAGTCGAAAATTACCCGCAGCCATTTACCTTGAAAGAACAACTCAAGGTGAGCTTTTTAATCAAGGCCGACCTGTACGTGCCCTACGGAAAATTGCAGGCACAGATTCTGGATATCGACCCCGTTTACACGCTCGGAGAACTTGCTCTCACCAAAAGCGCCATTCTAAAGCGACTTGCGTTAGAAGGCCTGCTCGAAAAAAACAAGGCGCTTACGCTCGCCGACGTTCCCATTCGCGTGGGCCTCATTACCGGCGAAGGAACCGCGGCCTACAAGGATTTCACCACCAAGCTCGCTGAATCGCCTTTTAACTTCAAGGTGAAAACCGCTTACGCCAAAATGCAAGGCGCCGACACGGAGCCGACAGTTCTTGCCGCCCTTGAAGAACTCGCCAAGGATTCAGAGCTAGATGTAGTGTGCATTATTCGCGGTGGCGGAAGCAAGACGGACCTCAACTTTTTTGACAGCGAAGCCTTGTGCCGCGCCGTAGCCAATTATCCGCTACCGGTCTTTACCGGAATCGGGCATGAAATTGACCGCAGCCTTTTGGACGAAGTCGCTTACCAGTCCTGCATCACGCCAACCGATACCGCGAAGCGCTTGACAGACCGAGTTGCGGACAGTTGGAACAAGATGCTTGCAACAGCCCAAGGAATCGCGTTACAGACAAAAGAAGTCATCCACCATTACAAGCAAGACCTTTCGAATACAGGAAACTGCTTGCAGCAAAAAGTAAACGCCCTGATACAAAAAGAAGCCCTGAAACTTTCGCTCTACAGAAGCAACATGCAAAAGGACTTGCAATTCGTCTTTAGAGGCGAACAGGAACGCATCGCCCGCGACACCGAAGGTTTACACCAGGGTTCCCGAAAAATTCTGGACCTCGAAAAATCAAAGTTCAGCCTTATCGAACTCCGCGTGAAGAATGCTGATCCAGAAACCACGCTTTCAAAAGGCTACACACTCACACTCGATGCCAACGGAAAATTCGTGCGCAACAAAAGCCAACTTAAGCCAGGCGATACGCTGACCACAAAGTTTAAGGACGGCAGCGTTATTTCTGTAGTGAAGTAAATTCCGGAAGTTTATTGATTTTCTGGAAGCGTTTGGTGGCGGCATCCAGTGCAAAGTAACGCACGGCATCACCCAAAGAAAGCATTACATACTTGGGCGTCAGAATTTGCAAGTACTTATTCAGTTGCACTTGCAAAGCCTCCCAAGTATATTCGCCGGGAGCCTTGCATTCCACTAAAAGCCACGGGTGTTTTAAATCGCCGGAGGCCTTGAAATCTTGCACCAACAAATCCACGCGGTCATCAGTCTTGGGCTCTACCGTCGAAAGCGCAAACTCCACCGCAATCAAGTTCTCGGGCACCTTGACCTCGTCTATCAGGAATTTGATAGTCGCCTGACGCACCAGTTCTTCCGGAGTTGCGGGAACTTCTTTTTGGCGAATGGGGTCGAATATGGTTTGATGCATGAGGTTGTTCACTTTGGAGAAGGGATGTGAAGTGTGGAGTGTGTGATGAGAGGTGGGATGTGTTTTTTTCAGTAAAATAAAAAATTCCTATAGACTTGACAATTTCCCAACTTACAAACTATATTTGATTGCATGAATAAAATCTTTGGACAAAACATCGCAGCATTCGCGATCGCAGCAAGCCCGGCAGCAGCCCGAGCTATTGTGGGGCTGTCCAGAGAAACCAAAATCTGTAAAGCTTAGCGCTTCAATCCAGACAGAACGTTTCAAGGGCAGCCCCGTAAAAGGCTGCTTTTTTTAATGGCTCGTTCTCACGAGCCCACAATTTCACCTTTTTTTTACATCAACCATCTGGGAATCCGAATATTCTTACAAAAATATATTCTATTATTACTTTGCAAAATAATGAGAATTTTCGATCCCTATACAGGAGCATAAAATGCGCAGAAGACTATTGAGCGAAGGTGCCAAGGAACTCTCTTACGAAATCCGTGAAATCGTAAAGAAGGCGAACCAGCTCAAGGCACTCGGCCTCCCCATCCACTGGGAAAACATTGGCGACCCCATCGAAAAGAAATGCCAGATACCCGACTGGATTAAGGATATCGTGGTCGACCTCGTCAAGACGAACCGCAGTTACGGCTACTGCCCCTCCAAAGGCATGCTCGAAACCCGCGAATTCCTGGTAAAAGAAAACAACAAGCTCGGCGGTGCACAGATTAACGTCGATGACATCTTGTTCTTCAACGGCCTCGGTGACGCCATCGCCACCATCTACGGCCTGCTCTCGATGAACACACGCATCATCGGACCTGCACCGGCTTACTCCACCCACAGTTCCGCCGAAGCGGCTCATGCACACACCTCCCCGATTACCTATAGGCTCCAGCCCGAAAACCACTGGTATCCGGATTTGGAAGAACTCGAAAACAAGGTAAAGTACAACCCGAGTATCGCGGGTATCCTCATTTTGAACCCGGACAATCCGACGGGTATGGTCTACCCGCTCGAGATCCTCCAGAAAATCGTGGATATCGCCAAGCGTTACAACCTGTTTATCATTTGCGACGAAATCTACAACAAGATTACCTACAATGGCGCCCACGCTTATGCACTCGCCGAATACATCGGTGACGTTCCGGGTATCGCACTCAAGGGTATTTCCAAGGAATACCCGTGGCCGGGCGCTCGTTGCGGCTGGGCTGAATATTACAACCGCGACAAGGACGAGCAGTTCGACGCCTTCTGCCGTGCTTTGGACAACGCGAAGATGGTAGAAGTCTGCTCGACAACGCTTCCACAGATGACCATTCCGCGCGTCCTTGGCGACAAGCGCTTCAAGGAACACCGCGACGCCTTGAACGAAAAGATTGGCCGCCGTAGCGCCATCATCAATGAAATCCTTTCCGACATTCCGGAACTGTATTTCAACCCGACCTACGGTGCATTCTACAACACCATCATCTTCCGCGAAGGAACGCTAAACAGCCACCAGACCTTGAAGATTGACAATCCGATTATCAAGAAGAAAGTGGAAGAATGGTGCAGCAAGACCAACAACCTTGACTACCGATTCGTTTACTACCTGCTGGGCGCAAAGGGGATTTGTGTTGTGCCTAGCACCAGTTTCTGCACGGATTTGAAGGGGTTCCGTGTGACGCTTCTGGAAGAAGACGAAGAGGAACTGCGCGAAGTATTCACCACGATTCATGACGCGATTGTGGAATACCTGCACAGTTAGTTACCTCGATGGGGATTAGGAGGACTGTCAAAGAAGGAGAGGGTATGAATAAATTGGTTTCTTATTTCACAGTTGCATCGGTTCTCCTTGCGACAGGGATTTTTTGTGGTTGCGAAAAAAAATCGCAGCAACAACCAGTGACAGTCACCGTCCTCACATACAGCGAATACATTGCTCCTGAAATGATTACCGATTTTCAAATGAAAACCGGCTACAAGTTGCAGTTGGAAGAATACGAAGCCCAAGAAGAAATGATTGGCAAACTGCAAACGGCAATGGAAAAACAGTACGACGTGATTATCGCCTCGGATGTCGTGATTCCGCAACTGATTCACTTGGGACTGATTGCGCCCCTGGACTTGGGCAAGGTTCCGAACAAAGTAAACGTCGCCGACCAGTTCAAGAATTCCGTTTATGACCCGGGCAACAACTTCACCCTTCCCTACCTGTGGGGAACCACCGGCATTCTTTACCGCGACACAACCCTTGACGAGAACAGCGTCAGCTACAAGATGTTTGTTGACGCCAATCAAATCAAAGGGAAATTCAGCTTGCTAGACGAATCCCGGTCCATGCTTTCTATGGCATTGCAAGCTAAGGGATTAAGTGCCAACAGCATCAAGATTGAAGACATCAACAAAGCAGTTGACTGGATCCACGGATGCAAGCAGGATTCTCATTTTGCAGGATTTGAAGGTTCCGTAAGCGCAAAAGACAAGATTCTGGCAAACGAACTTTGGGCTGCTATCGTATTTAACGGCGAAGCCATGGACGCCATTTCGGAAGACCCGACGCTTCGCTACGCTATCCCCACGGAAGGAAGCTTTATGTGGGTGGATGCAATGACTTTGAGTAGCCACGCCCAAACTCCGATGGGGCTCACGCCTTCATGAACTACATTCTTGACGCACAAAACGGAGCAAGACTTGCAACATCCATCAATTTTGCAACTCCAAACAATGCGTCACTGAAACTCATTGACGACAAATTCAAGAAAAACAGAGTCATCAATCCCACTAGGGAAGAAATTGACCGCATGGTTTTCTTGCGCGACCCGGGTGTTGCTGCCAAGCTCTTTGACGATGCTTGGACTACCATCAAGACACGCTAAACTTCGTGACTAATGGGAAGTGGAGCAAACGGCGGCTCCAGCTCGATACTGATGGGGCAATGATCCGAACCCATGACACTGGAGTGGATTTCGGCACTCACGATATTGGGAACAAGACCTTCGTCTACAAAAGCGTAGTCGATGCGCCAGCCCACATTGCGGCTACGGGCACCGAAACGGTTTGACCACCAGGAATAACGGTCACGTTCATCGGGGTGCAACTTGCGGAAAGAATCCACAAAGCCGTTTTCGACGTATTTGTCCATCCACGCGCGTTCAATCGGCAAGAAGCCGCTCACGTCTTCGTTTTCTTTAGGACGAGCAATATCGATTTCCTTGTGGCAAGTATTGTAGTCGCCAAGGGTCACCACGTGCTTGCCGTCGGCAACCCAACGCATGCTGTTTTCAAGGAAGGCGTCGTAAAAACGCAGCTTGTAGTCTAGACGATCATCGCCTTGACCACCATTCGGGAAATAAATGCTATTCAGGACCCAATCCGGGAACACAAGCTGGAGAACGCGGCCTTCCTCGTCGAATTCCTCAATATCAAAACCGTAGTTGACACGATCGGGTTCGATCTGAGTATAAACGCCTACTCCGCTATAACCTTTCTTGCGGCGGCAGGGATTCCAGTAGGCAAAGTAGCCCTCAGGATTTGCGATTTCTTCGGGAATCTGGTCAACTTCGGCACGGACTTCCTGCAAGCACAGGATGTCGGGCTTTGTCGCAGAGAACCAGTCCGCAAAGCCCTTCTTAAGGGCAGAGCGCAACCCGTTCACGTTCCAGCTGTAAATATTCATGTTATACCCAATTCTTAATCCGCGGCAAAAATACATTTTTTTCTCCGCACAAGAGCGAAAGATATTTTTTAAAACCACGACAATCACTTTCTAGCCTAAAAACGGATTAAAGAAAACAAAAGTTTACAATCGTGAAATAAAAAAATCACACTTTCTAAAGAAAATAAATGCAAAACGAAATAATAAAATTATATTTAAGGCATGAAATCTACAATCTTGCTATTCTCTGGTTTCGCTATAGCTACACTCCTTTCCGCCTGTGCCGGTTCAAACTCTGGCGATAATCTGGAAGTTCCGACGAACCTTCCCCCTATCTGCCGCGATATTGACTTTGTTGAGCAACCCGATATGCGAGAAATGTGCGGCGTTCGCACAGTCCACTCTTTGGCATATAAGAACATTCCGCAACAGCGTTACCTGATTAAACCGCAAGAAACATCAATTGTAAGATCTGGCGGAAAACTCGAACTCCGTTTCCAGAACTCCTTGCCGCTCCTTTTGGAAGGCCCCATTACCGAAGAAATGGAATTTTCACAGCAGAAGCGCCTCGAAAAAATCAAGAATTCCTACGATTATCACGAAATTTACAACAAGGGAGCCCAGCGTATCCGTATTTTCAAGATGGGAATCCCGACCGACAAGGGCAATGTCTACAATTTCTGCTTCCGCGTTCCCGAAAAGAAGGGTAATGCCCGTACTCGTAGTGTCGCCATGGGTAACCATATCGAAACGTTAAGTTGCGAAGACTTCGATAAACTTGTCGCTGAAAACGCGAAGACGAAATAGTCGGCAGTTTGCAGAACCGAGTTTGCAGAACTTAGATTGATTAATCTAAGTTCTTTTTTGTTTATTCCAGATTCTGCATTCTGCGATCTAAGTTCTAAAATGCTACATTTGGCGTAGAAAATTCATGGCAGAAAGTAAATACATTCATAACGCCCTAAAGCAAGTGCACGTGAATACCTCGTGTACGTCCGTTGTCGGGTTTTCGATTTCGGGGCTTGCGACCTATATCCAGCTCCCGGAACTGGATTTTTGTATTGATATGGGCGAATGCCCGCTTTCGGCGACCTCGTTGAATCACGTTTTCTTGACTCATGCCCACGGGGATCACGCCCGTTGCCTGATGCGTCATTACAGTTTGCGCAAGATGATGGGTGTTGAACGCGAAAGCACCTATTACATGCCCGAACGCATTTGCGAAGGAGCCCGTAACTGGATTCATGCCGAGGCCATGTTCGAAGGCGTGCCTGACACCAAGTTCCGTTACCCCGAAATTGTACCCGTCAATAGTGGCGACCTGCTGTTTTTGGAACACCGCAAGGACTTGGCATTTGAAGCGTTCGAAGTCAGGCATTCCATTTATGCCATGGGCGGAACCCTGTACCATTACAAGAAAAAACTCAAGGATGAATTCTTGGGAAAGACTCCCGACGAAATTATCAAGCTGCGCGAAAGCGGCACCGAAATTACGCGAGAAGTGTATGATCCGCTGGTGAGCTTTATGGGTGACTGCATGGGCGAAAGCCTGCTGGAAAACCAGCGCGTATTCCAGTCGAAGGTGCTGATTACGGAATGTACGTTCCTTGCCCCCGAAGACTACGAAATGAGCCACAAAAAGGGACACACGCACATTAGCCAAATTGCAGATGCGTTGAACCGCATGGGCGACCAGGTGAAATGCGAAAAGATTATCCTCGCGCATTTTTCGATGAAGTATTCCGAAAAATACATTCGCGAAATGATTGCAAAGGAAATCCCGGAGAAATTTTTAGATAGGGTGGTTGCGTTTATTTAGTAGACAGTAGGAAGTAGACAGTAGACAGTTGGAAGTAGACAGTAGGAAGTTGGAAGTTGGGAGTGGTTAGGAGCGTGAGGTTTTAATAAAGAATATGAGCGATATCGAAAACATTGAAGAAGTTGAAAAAGAAGTCGTAATTCCTGAATTTTACCGCGACTTGAAAGAAGATCCGGAATCGAAGGGACTGTGGCATTACGTGTTCCGCACGCACGGCGACCGCAAGCCGATTGCAACGCCTGACGGACTCCCCCACAAGCTGGATTTTAACTGGAAAGACATGTTCCCGAACATGGGTGACCGTGTAGAAGTCGAAATCGGAAGCGGCAAGGGCGGATTCCTTTCGGAATATGCGCCCAAGCACCCCGATACCGTCATTATGGGTAGCGAATGGGATTACACCTGGGCCAAGTTCGCCCAGCGCAAGATGGACAAGGCCGGCGCTCTGGCCAACGCCACCATGCTCCGCGGCGATGTATTTTTCTTTTTGCGAGACTGCGTGAAGGACAATACGGTAGATGCATTCCACATGTATTTCCCGGACCCGTGGCCAAAAGAACGCCACCACAAGAACCGCCTTTTGCGCCCAGACTTTCTGGTTGAAGTCGCCCGCGTGTTAAAGCCTGGCAAGCGCATTTTCTACTGGGGAACCGACCACCAGGAATACAACGAAGTCGCGCTTGAAGTTTTCGACAACTTCAAGGGTTGCAAAATTCTGGAACGAAATACCGCAGAACCTACCGAAGGGATTATGACCGGCTTCGAAAAGAAGTACCGCAAGGAAGGTCGCCCCATCTACCGTAGCGTAGTGGAATTCGAAAAATGACACTTAGTGTCAAGCTAAATTGCTAATTTATTTGCCGTATGTTAAAGCACCTGTCGATTAGTGGATTTACTTTGATTGCGAATGCGGAAGTTCCGTTCCGCGATGGTTTTACTGCAATTACCGGCGAAACCGGCGCAGGGAAATCTGTACTCTTGAAGTCCCTCCGCATTGTATGCGGCGACAAGGCGCAAGCAACCATGGTTCGTACCGGCGAAGAAAAGGCCGTCGTCGAAGCCACGTTCGATATCACTAACGAACCGCAAGTGAAGAAGGTTCTTGAAGAACTGGAGCTCGACAGCGACGACGAACTGATTATCCGCCGTGAAATCCAGGAGAACGGCAAGAGCCGCGCCCGCGTGAACGGAGCCGTCGTGGCACTCCCCGATTTGCAACGTCTGGGTGAAGAACTGATCCAGATGCACGGCCAAAGCGAACAGCTCTTACTGCGCGACATCCGCACGCATACGCAGATGCTCGACGACTTTGCCGGAAATGGAGATTTACTGGCTGAATATTCTAGCGAATGGACCGCCTGGAACAAGATTCAAGACGAAATCAAGGCTACCGAAGAACGCGCAAAAAACTTGGCCGCCCAAAAAGACTTTTTGAAGTTCCAGTTTGACGAACTTTCGAAAGCCGCCCTGAAAGAAGGCGAAGAAGAAGCCCTTGAAGAAAAGGTGAACAGCGCAAGCAAGCAGGAAGCCGAAACCCGCTACTTGAACGACATCCAGGGAATGCTGGGTGGCGAAAACGGGCTCTTGGACCAAGTGCAGATTTTGCAGTCCAAGTTGCGTTCGCTAGCTGCAAAGCTCCCGGACTACGAAGATTACCTGAAGTCGCTTGACGAAGTGACGGACCCTTACGAAAGCGTTTGCAAGGACTTGCTGAGACTCCGCCCGGCAGCAGCCATGAGTGCCGCCGATATTGACCGCGCGAACGCCCGCATTGCGGCGATTCAGAAACTCAAGCGTAAGTACCGCACCGATGTCGCGGGCCTGATTGCCTTGACTGAACAACGCAAGGAAGAACTTTCGAGCCTCGAGAACTTGGATGCGGACTTGGAAGAACTTTCCAGGCAGTCTAAGAAGGCGTTGGAAGCATTGCAGGCGACCGCCCTCAAGCTCACGAAATCTCGCCAGGAAGCCGCCGCCCGCTACGACAAGGCCGTAAGCGACATCCTGAATACGCTCGGCATGCCGAAGGCAATTTTTGCGACATCGATTACTATGCAGTCCTTGTCGCCGAACGGAGCCGACAAGATTGAATTCACGCTCGCCCCAAACCCCGGCGAAGGCTTCAAGAGCCTGCAAAAAGCGGTTTCGGGCGGCGAACTCAGTCGTGTGCTGCTTTCAATCAAGAGCGTGATGGCCGACCTCGACCGCGTACCCCTCTTGATTTTCGACGAAGTGGATTCCGGAATCAGCGGCGAAGTCGGCAACAGCATCGGCGAAGCTTTAAAGAATTTAGGCCAGCACCACCAAGTGCTTACGATTACGCACTTGCACCAAGTGGCAAGCCGCGCCAAGAACCAGCTCGCGGTCAGCAAAGAAGAAATCGATGGCCGCACGTATACGCATGTGGTCGAACTGGACCACGAAGGTCGTATCAAGGAACTATCTCGCATGCTCGGCGGCGAATCTGACACGATTCGCGAACATGCAAGACAACTTTTAGAAGTTTGACAGAGGCATTAAATGACACAAGAACAAACATCCGATATTAGACTGCGCTCACGCATTTGGAGCGTTTTAAGGGCTATGGTTTTTATAGCCGTCATTGTCTTTATCTGGATGGGAATGGCAAAAACCGCTACAGCCCTGGTTGCAATCGCCTTAATTATGGGCTGGGTTAATTTGTACCAACTTCGTTCGCAAGAAATCGAAAAGCCCTATTATAGACTTTGGCTGAACGTGATTGACGGATTCCTTTCGTTTGCAGTGATGACCAGCATTTTTGTGCGCGATTTATTGCAAAATGACCAAGCCGAAAAGTTGCTCGCCGTCGGTTGCGTATTCCTGTTGGCCCGTCTTGTCGCGCACACGCTCTTTAGCCTCGGCGTACTTCGCGAAGGCAAGTCGCTCCCCCGCAAGCGTCGCTGGAGTAAATTGTCAAACATTGCGATTACAGTAACGATGGGCGTGTACCTATTGAACCTGGAAGACTATCAGCAAATTTGCATGGTGACGTCGATTCTCTTGATTATCGCCTCGACCGTTGCATACGCCTACTGGTATTACCGCGACCCAGCTCACAGAAAGCCGCTTTCGATTGCAAGCCAGCTCACCATGAGCCGCATTGTGCTGACCCCGTTTTTCCTGTGGGTTTTCTTCTACGACAACGACCTGGATTACAGCAATAACAGCCTCGTTTTCAAGAGCCTTTCGCTGGTGATGGTGCTCGGCTTTATGCTGACAGACTTTTTGGATGGTTACCTCGCCCGCAAACTCGGCGAAGTGAGCACTCTCGGCAAGTACCTGGATCCGTTCAGCGACAAAATTTCGAACATGACAATCTTCATGTGCTTTATCGCTACGGGGTATGCCCCGGTGTGGATGGTCGCCCTCATTTACTTCCGCGAATCGAGCGTCGAGACGCTCCGTACTCTCGCCGCAAGCGAAGGCCTGATTATGCCCGCTCGTCGCAGCGGCAAATGGAAAACCGCACTCCAGGGTATCGGAATTGTAGCCATTTTGCTTGGCGCCCTCGACCCCATGGAAACGATTATTCCCAATTATCAAGCATTTTGGGCCATTTTCCCGCAAGCTGTGATGGGCGTCATCACCGCAATTACCATTATTAGCGGTATTGATTATTTCGTTGCCAGCAAGCATATCCTGAAAAAATTCGTGTAAAAAACCCTTGACAAGGCTATAAAAATTTACTATATATGGTGCAACCTCGACGCGGGGTGGAGCAGTTGGTAGCTCGTCGGGCTCATAACCCGAAGGTCGCAGCGTTCAAGTCCTGCCCCCGCTACTAAAAAGAATCCGATTCTTCAAGAACGGATTCTTTTTTTTTATTCCTGTCATAATTTTGAAGGCGCATTCTTGCTAAATTTGAGCCGTGGCGTTTTACTCTAACGAAATCATTCAGCAACTCAAAGCCCACGCAGATATTGCGTTGGTGATTGAAAACTTTGTACCGCTGAAACGTTCCGGAAATGGCCGCTACTTGGGCGTCTGCCCCTTTCACGATGATAGAAGCCCTTCGATGAATGTAAACCCGAGCCTAGGCATCTATAAATGCTTTGCCTGTGGCGCGGGCGGAGACGTATTCAAGTTCGTCCAAGAACACGAAAAAATGGATTTTAAGGGGGCCGTGGAATGGGTCGCAAACTTTACCGGTTTTGCACTCCCCCAGCTAGGCGCCCCCGAAGATAGCGAAAAGACCGAAGAACGCGCCATGGTCCGCAGGCTGAATGAACTCGCCTGCGAATGGTTCGAACAGCAACTCGCCCTTTCGCCTAAAGCGCTACAATACCTTTCGAGCCGCCATATTACCGACGAGACTCGCAAGCTGTTCCATATCGGTTACGCCCCGGATGGACGCGAAGGCTTTATCGGCTACGCCGTCAAGAACGGTTTTTCGCCGCTCGACTGCGTCAAGGCGGGACTTGCCGTCCAAAAGGAAAACGGCGGAATCTCGGACAAATTCCGCGACCGACTGATGATCGCCATCCAGAACCTTTCGGGCGTGATTGTCGCCTTCGGTGGCCGTGACCTAAGCGAGAATAAGGATTTTAAACGCGCAAAGTACATGAACAGCCCGGAATCGGCGCTGTACCACAAGAGCGACATTCTGTTCGGCCTGCACCAAAGCCGCCAAAGCATCGCGAAAGAAAATGCGGTGATTATCGTGGAAGGCTACTTTGACATGATCAGCCTGTATCAAGGCGGTGTCACAAACGTAGTGGCTGCTTCGGGAACAGCGCTGACCGAAACCCACGCAAGCATTCTTGCCCGATACGCGAATACAGCCTACTTGGTATTCGACGGCGATGCCGCCGGTCAAAAGGCAACCCTCCGAAGTTTGGAAATCGTATTGCCCAAGGGAATTGCGCCCCGCGTGTTTGCACTTTCGCGCCCCGATGGCACTAAAATCGACCCCGACAACTTTGTAAACGAACGCGGTGCAGACGCATTCCGAGCCGCTTTGCGCGAATCCGAAGACTGGCTTTCTTATTTGGCCCGCCAACACGACATGCAAAGCCCTGAAGAGCGCGCCCGTTTTGTGACTTACACCAAGTCACTCGTAAAAAGCATTACCGATCGCGAACTTCAAAACCAGTATGTAAAGCTGATTGCGGAACGATTCAATACAAGCCGCTCCTTGGCCCAAGTGAAAAGTCTGAAGCCGCAAAAAGGCCCCGAAGAACGCCGCCCGATAGCGGCAAACGCAGCCACCCCCGGAGCACCTGAAGTGATTCCGCAATTGGAGCAAGCAGCCTCACTCGATTGGGCAAGCATTCCGCCGATGGAAATCCGATTCGCGAATCTGGTGCTTCGTAATCCGACACTCATGGACCGCGCGCTGGAATATTTTGACATGGACTGGGCCGCAAGCGGAGTCCGCATGTTTGAATCTCCGGTGGTCGAAGAATTCGTGAATTCGGCAATTGCACTCTACGCCGAGACTGGCGCCGTTTCGCCGCAGTTGATGTACGAAAACGTGTCGCCCACGCTCAGGCTCTTTTTGGAAGGCCTACCCGAAGAAAAGTGGAAAACACCGCAGGAAATCATCGAATTTTACCAGACGCTGACCGTGTTTTCGACCAAGCTCTGCGACAGACAAAAGCACATGATTCCGCTGACCAGCAACGAAGCGGTCGAAACGCGCATGCAGATGTCCAAGTTTACGCAGGGCATGCAAAAACTGAACGCCCTGTTCAACGCCGAAAAAATCACCATCGACGCGTTCGCCGACCAAGTGGTCCGCAGCAAGGCTCAGCTGATATTGTTCCAGTCGGTGATTCAGGGTGCTCCGATGCCTGCGGCTCCGACGCCAGCCATTCCAATTTCTACGCCGAGCGTCGCCGCAGCCCCCGCACCGGTCCAAGCCGCACCCGCAATGGTTGCACCGACAACCCCGGCACCGAGCGCTCAACCTGTTGCAAATGCACCGTCACAAGTTCCGGATGAATTCGCCAACGAGCAAATGTCTAGCGACGAACCGCCCGAGGGTTTTGAGCCCCCGCCACCCGAAGACGACGAAGAATACTCTTACGGCAACGACGACAACTTCAACGAAGACTTTGACGACTTCGGGTAAACCGTTCGTCTGATTATAAGAAAAATTGATAAGACACTGGCCGCAAGTTTTTCTAAATTTGTGCCGTAAAAAATGATTCTAGCGCAAAAAGCGCCGGAGGTAATATGCTGTCCATCAAGAACCTTAAAGCAAGTATCGAAGACGGAACCCAGATTTTGAAGGGTATCAACCTGGAAGTCAAACCAGGCGAAGTCCATGCCATCATGGGCCCGAACGGGTCTGGCAAGAGTACGCTTTCAAAGGTCATCGCAGGCCACCCCGCCTACACCGTGAACGAAGGTTCCGTGACTCTCGACGGCAAGGACCTGCTCTCGATGGAAATCTGCGACCGCGCCAATTCAGGCCTCTTCATCAGCACGCAGTACCCCACCGAAATTCCGGGCGTGAACAACGTGGAATTCTTGCAGATGGCGCTCAATTCCAAGCGCACCTACTTGGGGCTTGAACCGCTCGCCGATGCCGACTTCAAGAAGCTTTGCGAAGAAAAGATGGCCATGCTCGAAATGGACGACCGTTACCGCGACCGCGGCGTGAACGACGGCTTTAGCGGCGGCGAAAAGAAGCGCAACGAAATTCTGCAGATGGCGATTCTGGACCCGAAGGTATCGTTCCTCGACGAAACGGACTCGGGCCTTGACATTGACGCTCTCCGCATTGTGGCTCACGGTATCAACCAGATTATGTCGCCCGAAAAGGCGGTGATTCTGGTGACGCACTACCAGAGGCTTTTGGACTACATCAAGCCGACTTACGTGCACGTACTCCGCCACGGTAAGATTATTCTTTCGGGCGGCCCGGAACTCGCGCTTAAGCTCGAAGAACAAGGCTACGACTGGATCGAGGAAAACTAATGGACGCCATTACCCGCATTAAACAATTGGGAATGCCGCGTCGCAATAACGAATTGTGGACGTTTTTCCCAGTCAACAAGATTCCGAATGTACTGGGCGCGGATGGAGATTGCCGCGTCGCAGACGTATGCACCTGCGACGAAGACTTTGCTAGCGAAGACGACTTTGCCGCCCTTCTGCCGATTGCCTGCAACGCCCGTGAACTCGTGAAGTCGATTGATGACGGCGAAAACGAAATGGCGATGCTCAAGTGCAACAACGACTTCGGTCGTACCGTCTTGAACATCGGCAAGAATGCCAAAGCAAGCATCGAAATCCTGGACAACAAGGTGATGCACGAAATTTGCGCCGAACGATTCGACATCAACGTTGCCGAAGGTGCCGAACTCGAAATCTTTTTTGCAAACCCCGCAAACGACTTGCCGCTGACCTTTAGGCATTTCGACATCAAGCAGGCCGCGCATTCTACGGTGCATTTCGCAAATGTTCTGCAAGATGCAGGCATCGGCCGCATCAGTGCGCGCGTCGAGTTGAACGGCGAAGGCGCGAACTTCGATTACCACAGCCTGAACATTCTGAAGGGTACGGCGTCTAAGCACCAGCGCCTGACGATTTTGCATAACGCCCCCGAAACAGTGAGCACGCAATTTGTACGTAACATTCTTGACGAAAACGCTTACGCCAGCTACGATGGCCAGGTGATTGTGGGCAATAACTGCAGCCAGGTGAATTCGAGCCAGCTGGTGAACACGATTCTCTTAAGCGACGGTCCGAGTGTTTCGGTGAAGCCGGTGCTCAAGATTTACCACGACGATGTGGAATGTACGCACGGCAATACCGTTGGCGAACTCGACAAGGATCAGATGTTCTACTTGACGAGCCGCGGAATTCCCTCCGACAAGGCCCGTGCCATGCTCACCAAGGCATTTGCGAAGGAATTGTTCCTGGAATTGCCTGAAGGACCTGCGAAAAAGCGATTGATGCAAGGCATCTGATTTTTAGCTAGAAAAGCTGACCCTGAACCAAGTTCAGGGTGGCGGTAGGCGTGACTAGCGGGAGTATACGGTCAACACGTCGGGGCCAATCATGAAGGATTCCTTAGCCACAAGACCCGTCGGTAATTCCGGATAAGCAAGGCCGTCGGCGCCGCTAGATTCTAGCGCACGATCGACCGTTGCGTCGGAGGACTGCCACAAATCAAGGCGGTTCCAAAGACCGCATTTAAAGATTTCTTCTGCAAGGCGTGCACCCGGCTCAACCATGAGGCGGTGCATGCCGCGGGCAGAAAGATTCGCATGCATTTCGTGCCAGTTGGCAACGAAAGAGGCATTACTTAAAGCGACGACTTCAATTGCGAAATTTTCAGCAGCCGGCGCCTCCCCTGCATTCAATTTATCCAGCGCGGGCTGCGGCACGCATGTAAAGACAATGGGTGCCTTGCCTTCTTCTACAGGCGTTTGAAACACGCGAAGGGTCGCTACTTCATCAGCGCTAAATTCGTGATGCCCGGCCCAGATGATTTTCACGGGATTATTCCCTTGGGCAAGGCGTACATCGAGCGAGGGATTGTCGGCAAGTACGGTGCCTGCGCCCACAAGGATTGCATCGCTCATGGCGCGAAGTTCATGATTCCAGCAATTGGCACCTTGAGCGGTGATTTTGAGCGGCGCATTGCACGCAGTACCCTTTGCACCACCTACAACCGCCCCCATGTAGCCTTCTTGCGAAATGGCCGACTTGATTTCGACAAAGGTCGCCTTGTTGCGGACATAGAAATCGTAGGCTTCGAAGAAGCGTTCGATTTCGTGAAAGAGCATACGGGCTTCGGCGATTGCCTCGGCGCGAGTTTCAGGCTCCCCCGCCATGGCAGCCGGATTGCCAGAAAGTACCTTGCAGCCGTCATGCGAGCAGGAATCGATCCAGCCGGTATCGGCAATCGCACGTTCGCAAGCATCCTGACCTTCGTAAACCTTGATTCCGGCTTCTTCTAAAATGCTTCGGCTCTTGCCGCGCACCACCGGATTCGGGTCGGCATGCGCGAAGTAGACTTCCTTGATGCCGGCTTCGATGATTGCCTTTGTGCAGGGGGGCGTGCGGCCATAATGGCAGCAGGGTTCAAGAGTTACATAGATGGCCGCCCCGCGGGCGAGCTCGCCCGCGTCACGCAGCGCCATCACCTCGGCATGAGCATTCCCCGGGCGCTGTGTACGCCCCTTCCCGACAACGATGCCATCGCGAACGACGACGGCACCTACGGCAGGATTCGGACGGCTGATGCCGACCGAGAAAAGAGAATTTTCAAAGGCGAGGTTAAGGTAGTTCATTACTTCTGCGGAAAGGCGAGGTAACCACCGAGTACATTATACACGCGAGTATAACCCTGACCCAGCAGGTAATTCGTAGCGGCTTCGCTGCGACGGCCCGAACGGCAGTAAATCAGCAAGTCCTTGTCTTTCGGAAGTTCAGCCAAGCGGTTCTTCAATTCGCCAAGAGGGATATTCTTTGCTTCAGGAGCATAGCCTTCGTTAAGTTCCGGCGGATTACGGACATCCACAAAAATGGCACCGTTCTTGTTCATTTCAAGAGCCTTATCCCAATCAATGGACTGCATTGCCGGACGTTCTTCAGCCGGAGCAGGCTTTGCAGCAGGCTGTTCAACTGCAGGAGCGGGCTGCGTCTGAACCTGAACTTGTTCGTCTTTCTTTCCTTCGCATGCAGAAAGCACAAGCAGCGAAGCAACAGCAAGTAACATCAACTTTTTCATTTTTTCTCCAGTGTTAAATTATTTACGGAACTAAAGTCATTTTCATCCAGCTGCAGATACACTCCCAAAACGCGGTATGTGTAGCCATCAGGGCGTTTCAACGGCACCGCATTGAACCACAGCAAGCGCTTTCCCACACCAAAGGCGCCTTTCCAAGATTTAGAAAGACCTTTTTCGAACACTTCCGAAAGTACGCCGTGGAAGAGCGAGAAATAGCGTGGGCGAACGACTTCGAGTAGGCGTTTGCCTTTGATATCTTCAGGAATCGGGCTACCAAAAGCAAGGGAAAAGGCTTGATTACAGCCACAAATCTTGTAATCTCGGTCAATCCAGAACAGACGAATATCCGGGAAAGCCAATGCGGACACCTGGGTCGATTCGCTCATGGCCGACGCTTCCACAACCGGAGTTTCAAGTTGCAAGTCCAACCTACGGGCAGAACCGCGGAACACAATCTTTGCGTTTTCTTCGGTATAAAGGCGACCACAGAACGCATACCAGTCCAACTTGCCGTTTTCACCTTCTAGGCGCAGTCTCACGCCGCGTGTTTCACTAAAATCTTGACCCTTGGCACGAAATTCCACAATACGGGCGTTCAAATGCTTGTCAAAGAAGGCATAATCTTCTTCAGGCATCATGGCACGAATATCTTGCACCCCCTGGGTTCTAGGAATTGCACGACCTTCGTCATCTACAAGAGGCGTCAAAAAAGTGAACTTACGGGAATCCACATCCATAGACCACAGAAAATCTCCCGTACTCTGAAGTAACATATCCACTTTTTCTTTCAATTCATCGCGCTGCGTACGGGATTCCACATCCAGGGTCACATTTTTCAGCAAAAGGACCATATGAACATCACCCTCCTGCTTTTGCCGTGCACGAATTTCGTACCAGTTCAAGCCATCCCCTGCATCTTGAGAGAATACGAAGGGAATATCAGGATAGGCGTCCAGACCTCTAATGTACTCCGAGAAACGCTTGTATTCCGGCGCCGAAAATACCTTCTTGAAGGACTTTTTGCGCATGATCAAGTTATAAAGGGGGTCCGAAATATAAGAGGGAGATGCGTCAATCAGTCGGCCTTCTTTAGAAATAATGACCAGAAAATCACTCAGGAATCCAGAAAAATTGGAATAGATTTTCTGCTTGTGGAGCAAGTCCCTAATCAAAAGGACCGAAATCACAAACGCCGTTGTCACAAGAAAACAGACAAAAGAAAGCGCTATCAAAAGACCTACAGATACCTGCATATCTACAATATAGTCTTTTTTCGGATTGTCTTAGATACCGTAAACCCAAACCAATCCCATATGGGGTAGGCATCGCCATAAGCCCCCGAAAGAGACCACCCCCCAACCGAGATTACCAGCGAAACAGAAATGGCAAACTCCGGAAAGCGGTAAGCGGATATTACTGACATATGCGAAAAATTCAAGTAGTTCCCTACATCAACGGAATACCCATCATATTCCACGAAAGTCCCGAAAATTTCACCATCGAACCGAAGGGACACCCCATAATCCATCTGGAAAAACGAACCTTGGTTGACTAGGGATGCCATTCCGGAAAAAGTCAAAGGCCTTTTTAGAACCGCAAACCCAACTTTATAGCGATTCAAGGTCCAGCTTTCTTCGCCTGGAAGCCAATCAACCGAAACACCATAACCCACGCCAGCAATCAACCAGGAACGTGTCAACGAAAGATCAGTCTCGGAATACACCTGCCTGTAAAGAGTATCCATTTCTGTATAGGAGCCGAAAACGCCGACCCGACTTTTCCACAGACCGATTTCGACTGCAGCCCCCGCCACTTGAAAGTCGGCCCCGGGTATTCGGGCATAGGCCACTCCAAATCCGGCTGCAGTCCCCTCTTCCAAATAACGGGCCGGAGTTGACTTGTACCCGGGCAACCCCGAAAAGGCGAGATTACCCTCGGGATTTTGGACAAATTCTCCCGGAAAATCCATCGCACAGGCAAGGCTCGCTAGCCAAACGAAGAAGATAACAGCACTTCGCATATTACGGCCTCAACAAGAATCCGACCAATTTTTCGTAGCGACCGGAAGAAAGCGAGATATAGGCTACGCCTATACCCGATAGGTGTTGAAGCGGTATATTCAGCCACGCATTGGAATAGGGAGACACGTTCATGTTCCATTGTTCTCGACCAGCAGAATCCAGTAATTTCAACACCACCGACTGTTCGCTTTCTACATAAACCCGCAAGGGCGTCTTGTTCACCCGCACAACGCGAGTCGACAACTTGAAGGTAAAGGGAGCCTTCTGATAAACCGTTCCTGCCCCGCGAGAACCTCGGCTGTCAATCGTCTTCTGGAAGCCCGGCGTATTTTCGGCGCGGCCCGTCCGCGGATTGAAACCCGAAGGGCAGGCAACCGTCGACTTATCCCATGCCACACTGTCAATGACAGAGTCCCCCTTGCAAATGGCAAGCGAGCCTGCCGTATTGTTCAAGTACCCCATGGCATATTGAATCAATCGCACATCCTTGAACCCGAGATATTCGCGAAGCAGGAGCGTGTCGCGGGTAAAAAGCACCGTCTCGTACGGGGCAACGGTGTCGCGCCGAGTCTTTGCCTTGCCTTGACTTGCGCCCCAGTTCTTGGCGCGGTTGCAAAAGCGGTAATCCTCTACCGGGAGCGGACGCCCCGAAGCATTGTAGACCTCCACCCATTCGGGTTCCGGTTCTACAGGGCAATGGTGAACCTCGGTAAAGTAGAGATCCGGAGTTTCGTCCGCTCGGGCCAAACCGAAAAAGAAAAACACCACGCCCCAAAGAAGCGTGTACAAACGCAAAAATGCATTCTGATTCATGAGACCCCCTAGGGGGTTACTGCCCTTAGCCAGTCAAAGCCGGCGCCATATTTTAGGGGCAGAGCGTTACCCGGAACCGTTAGTCGACGGTATATCCGTTGGGCAACATATAGGCAAGCGGGTTAACAGGGCTGTTGCGGACCCAGACCTCGTAATGGAGGTGAGGACCGACGGAACGGCCGGTGTTTCCCATATAACCAATCACTTGGTAGCGATGCAAATACTGACCCGGATGCACAATGGACAACTGCATGTGACCGTAGCGTGTCTTGATGCCGTTTCCGTGGTCGATCGTTACAAAGTTACCGAAGGTAGAACTCAACTGGGCGACTTCCACCACGCCATCGGCAGGAGCATAAATCGGAGTCCAGCGTTCGTTTGCGATATCCACACCCTGGTGCATTTTGCCGACTTCACCCGTCACCGGATGGATACGGGGGCCGAAAGCCGAGGCATAGCGGCCGTTTGTCGGAGAAATAGACGGAATGAAGCGCCACATGTAGTGCTTCTGATCCATGAACTTGTTCAGTGTGCGGAAAGAGGAATCGTTGTTCGCAAGCTTGCCCTGAATGCGCTGAGCGGTTTCATTCAAAATGGACATGCGTTCGTAGACCGGGGACGTCTTGCGCAGCAAAAGAGAATTAGGACTTACAGAACCACCCATACCGAGTTCACGAGATTCTTTATCCTGCACAGGCAGTCCAAAGCTTGCATAAAGGCGGTTTTCGTCCGAGAAGAAAGAAGCCGTGGTGTTCGACAGGTAGTCGAGGGTTCCCTGAATCTGGGACATTTCCTTGTCGAGCTTATGGCGCTCGTTCAACTGGTGATTCAGGATGCCATCGTAAATCGTGGTCGAAACCATCTGGACGACAAACAACAATACACCAATCGCAACAAAGATCCGAAGCACGGGCCATGCCTTGAAAAGGAACACCGGCATATGGACGGTCATCGACTTCGAGGAGTTCTGGAAGTGTATGGTTGTCTTGTAAAAATTCACGAGCGGAAAGATAGCAAAAAGGTCTCAGGTGGCAATGTAAAATAGTGTGACATGGGTCATACAGGGGGGTATACCATTCAAAAACGGCGATTTTCGTTCAAAATCGCCAAATCATTCTTCTTAGGGAAAGGAAAAAGTAACATTACACGAGGTGTAAAATCAAGGAAATTTACACTTCGTTATCGATATCGATAAAAGAGGCCGGGATACCCAGTTCGGCCTGGATTTTAGCAGCCAGGGCCCGGACACCGAAGATTTCGGTACGGTGATGCCCGCAGCTGAGCAAGTTGAAACCCAGTTCTTCGCAGGCGATAGGAACCGCTTCCTTGATTTCACCCGTCACAAAGGCATCGCAACCGAGAGCGATTGCTTCTTCAATGGCTGGAGCTCCGGCCGAGCCACTGCAGACGGCGAGCTTTTTAATGGATGGTTTGCCGTACATCAGGGAATGCTGCACGCCATGTTCGAACACGCCACAGGCCAGTTCCTCAAACGCTTCGCAGGAAACGGGTTCGGCAAACTCGCCCACGACCCCGATGGTACGCTCCCCTTCGCGGAGGAACCCTTCCACATTTTGGAGGCCGAAGGCGTTGGCAATCAAGATGTTATTCCCCACTTCCATATGACCGTCGAGCGGCAGGTGGAAGCCGTAAAGAGAAATTCCATGCTGCATGAGTCGGCGCATGCGTTCACCGAATTTACCCACTAGCCTGCAGTTTTCGCCCTTCCAGAAACCATTCGGGTGATGCACGATGATGCAATCGGCCTTGTTTTCAATAGCGGCATCGATGAGGCGATCGCGAAAAGAGACTCCGGTGACGATTCGCGTGACCTTGTCGGAAGCTTCGACGCAAAGACCGTCGACGCAGTAATCCCTGAACATCTTCGGTTCAAGCAAGTTGTCTAGCCATGTCGAGAATTCGGAAATTTGCATCGGGCACCTCTTTTTGCCTAAAATATAAATATCGAATCAGAAAGTCGCGGGCACTAGAGCCGCCCGAACCGGCCCTTGAGTTTTTTCAGGGCGTCATCTTCGATTACATCTTCGGAATCGTCGCCCTTGCGCTTGAACTTGAGGACTTCGAAGCCCTCGAGCAGGGCGTTTGCCTGCAAGTATAGTTCCGGATATTCAGGATCGTCTTGCGAGAGGCGCTCCATTTTCGAAAGCAAGTCACGGGCGTTTTTGAGCTCGTGGTCCTTCATGAAGCGGGCCTTGAGGTAGGGCCGGAACTTTTCGCGGAGCGTGCGCACCGATAATTCGGGGCGGGCAGGCACCACAGAATCACTCAAAAGACAAACCCTTTCAAACAGAATTGACTCTTTATCGGAGGTATAGAGCGCAACAATTTTACCGATAGACTTGTGGTTCGCCGTGATGACGCCGAGGGCATCGCGAGCATGGTCGCCGCCCTGGCGCATGGCAACCGAGAATTCGCGGAGAACGTCCCAATACTTTACGAACGCCTCGGCACCGAGAAGCGCCGACTCGTACGTGGCACGCACCAAGGCGAGGCGCACCTCGTCATCTTCGCTGCGAGAGGTCGCCGCGAGATTCTTGAAATCGTTGATTTTTTTTCCGCGGGAAAATTCCAGGCCGGTAAAGCGTACGCAGCGGTTCGCATCCAGATGGTCGGCGACGAGTGATTTGAGAGCCCAAGCTTTGAGCGCTGTCTTGAATCCGTCGGAATAGAGCCCCCCGGTTTCGAGCAAGTTCAGACGATCGGTTATCAACGCTGTATGCGCATCAGAGCCTTCGGGGGCAGCATTTGTGCTCCCTTCCACTCGCTTTCTAAAGTCCTGCCAGAAAGCAGATTCTTCAGAAGTCATCAGGGCCGATTCGCCGAGGCGCCAACCGAAGCGCATACCGCCGAGCGCAAAATCGATGCCGAAGGTCACCACAATCGGGCGGACTGCGGCGAACAAATTGAAGCATCCCCATTCCGGATTAAGCTCGACGGCGAATTTTTCCGGAAAGCCTTGCTTAAAGATTTTGGCATGCAGGCGCAGGTGGTTCTCTTTTTCGGGCGTCACCGTCGGAATATCGCAATCGATTTGCTTGATTCCGGCAAATACCTCGTACAGCGAGACCAAGGGTGACTTGTGCGGAGCGGCCTTCAGACGATCACAGAAAGCATCGTCGATAAAGGTGCGGCGGTTTTCAAGCTGTTTTTTTGCGGCCTTGGGCATTTCGCGCACGATGGATTCAATCATCCATTCGCGCCACTGGTGAATCGAAAGCGCAAGTTTCGCAGGAGTCAGTTGCGGAATCAAGTCGTAAGGCAAGTCGAGAGTAATGCCATCGTATTCCTTGGTCGCGTCAAAAACCATCTCGCCCGTAACCATGCGGCTAGAACCGTCGAGTCCTTCAATGCGGAACTGCTCGATAGAACCGCCGAGAGTGGGCTCGAGGTCGGCGCGTTGCGCCTTTGATGTATAGGGTTTAAGGTCCGAGTTTCGGGTCAAAAAATCGCCCAATGTATTTCGACCTCTCTCGTCTCTCGTCTGTAGGGCAGCGCCCGTTCTCTCGTCTAACTGGTCCAGCCAAAATTTCGCATCAAATTTCAGGAACTGGTCGGTGTGCTCCCGAATGTAATCCTTGAGCGTCTTGATGGAATTGACCCGCGGGGCAATGCGCACGTAGTAATCCACCAGGGCGTCTTCGCTGGGAGCAAGCCCGAATTGGCGCTTGCGGGCCTCAAGCCCATGCAGGTCTTCGACGACGCGCTCGTTGTGGGTCATGAAGGCGAAGGGGCGGGCCATTTGCCCAAGCACCACGGCCTCGCGCCAGAAAATTTCGGCACATTCGTCGGGATTTACGCGGGCGTAATCCACCCGGTGACCGCGACTGATGACAAGCCCCCTGAAGCTCACTTCTTCGACCGCTTCTACAAAGCCGCGTTCCTGATTCCAGGTCGGCATAAACCAGCGGCGGGTACAGAAGGGTTCTGCCACCTGCATAATCCATTCAGGCTTGATTTCGGCACCCTTGTTCAAAAAAATGCGGCTTGTTTCGCGGACTTCGGCGCTAAAGAGCCATTCCACACTCTTGCCGTACAAATCGCTACCGGGGAATACATGCGTTTCGCGGCCACTCACCAGTCGGTAGCAACCGTTTTCGATATCGCGGCGGGCAATGCCACCCAAGAATCCTGAAAGGAGAGCGATATGCAGGTTGTCAGCGTGGAAACTATCGAGTGGGCAGACGCGATTTTCATATTTCACGTCGAGGATGCGACCGAATTGTTCGTACAAATCAATCCATTCACGGCAACGCAAAAAATGGAAGCTGAACTTGTCGCAATACTTGCGCAACTTGTTCCACGATTTTCCGTCCCATTCACTGCAGAAACCATTCCACATGCAAATGTAGGTGAGAAAGTCGCTCTTGTGCCCCGCAAACTTGCGATGCAGCTGGCGGATACGGGTGCGCTCCGGCTCTTCGCTCGGCACCACTCGCGGGTCCTGAATCGAGAGTGCCGAGCAGACAATTAACGCGGGTTGTAGCACTCCCGATTCGCGCGCCCGTAAAAGCACCGCCGAAAGCGCCACGTCCATCGGGAGCCGCGTCATTTCGCGGCCAAGCTTCGTCACATGGCCACTGGAATTATCCGCAGTCAACGCGCCGAGTTCGAAAAGCGTCTTGTACGCGCCGCGGAATGCCGAATGCGGCGGCGACTGCAGGAACGGGAAATTTTCAAGTTCAAGCCCGAGGCTTCTGAGTTGCAAAACGACGTTCGCGAGATTACTACGCCGGATTTCCGGCTCCGTAAACTCGTCTCGCTTCTCGAATTCTTCGGGCGAATAAAGTCGAATACACACGCCGGGCTTTACGCGCCCCGCGCGCCCTGTGCGCTGCCGTGCAGACGCTTTTGAAATTTCTTCTACCGGAAGCCCCTGAATTCTTGACTGCGCGTTGTAGCGCGAGATGCGGGCCATGCCCGTATCGACCACGTAGGCAATCCCCGGAATCGTCAAGGAAGTTTCGGCAATGTTTGTCGCGAGCACCACGCGGGTTTTGCTCGTATGCTTGAAAATGCGGCGCTGCTCATCGGGGCTCATGCGGCCATAAAGCGGCAAGATATCGAAACTCGCCGAATCCAGTTCGTGGGCAAGCTCCCCCGCTAAATCCTGAATGTCGCGTTCCGTCGGCAAAAAACAAAGCAGATGGTCGCGATGGCGCGTTTCCAGGTCGAGAATCGCATCGCGGGCTTCATCCAGCAAACCCGAATCCCCCTTGCCACTGATATCGCGCCCCAAAACCCTCTCGTCTCTCGTCTGCAGGGCTCTGCCCGTTCTCTCGTCTGAAAAATAATACTCGACATCCACCGGGAACGTGCGCCCCTCGGCTTCCATCACGCAGCTGTTATCGTAAAATTCTTCAAAAAGTTTGGCATCCAGCGTCGCAGACGCTACAATCAACTTGAAGTCGGCGCGTTCTTTCAGCACCGTCTTGAAAATGCCAAGCAGGATATCAATATTCAGCGAACGTTCATGCGCTTCATCAATCACAATCGCCGAATACTGGCGGAAGAGTCTATCGCGGCGGAATTCCTGCAACAGGATACCGTCGGTCATCACCTTGATGGGCGCATCACTTTGGCCCTGCTCCCAAAAGCGAATCTTGGTGCTGACGAGCGTTTCGTCCTTGAGTTCTTCGCGCAGGCGGTCCGCAATAGAAATCGCCGCCAGGCGCCTCGGCTCCGTCACACCGATTTTAAAGGGGTTCTGAGGACGCGCTTCGCGCTCTGATGTCTGAGATTCCGAAACCTCTCTTCCTACTTCCGACTTCCTACCGTCTACTTTTTTAGCATACCACTCTAGCAAAAACTTCGGTAGCTGCGTCGACTTACCGGACCCAGTATCCGCTTTGACAATCACCACCTGGTGCGTTTCAAGCAACTCAAAAAATTCTTCCCGATGTTCAACAACAGGAAGCTCTGGGTAGGTAATTTTCAGGGACGACAAAAGCATTAAAAAAAGTGGCTAGTGGTTGGTGGTTAGTGGTTAGGATTTTCTAATCACTGTTTACTAACCACTGTCTACTTCCTACTGTATACTGTCTACTCTTTTATGTGTCCGCACTTGTCGCAAGTCAGCTTGTAGCTATTATCGGGGTCGACGACCATCACGCCGTCGCATTCCGGCACTTCGCACGGGAGTTCGCCCGGCATCACTTCACGGTAAGTTTCTTTTTCTGCCATCGATTATTCTCCGATTTCCTTGAGGTAGCGGGCCAACGCATCTTGCCACGTCGGGAGCGGCTTGAATCCGTTTGCAACAAGTTTGCTCTTGTCGAGGCGGCTGTTGAACGGACGTGCAGCCTTACTCAGGCCATATTCAGCCGTCGTTACCGGAACCACCTTGGTCGAAAGCCCTGCCTGCTTGTAGATTTCGCAGGTAAAGTCGTACCAGCTGATGAATCCGCCTTCGTTGGTAGCGTGGTAGTAGCCGTACTTTTCGGTTTCGTTCATGTCGATGAGCAGGCGCGAAAGGTCGAGCGTGTAGGTTGGGGTGCCGATTTGGTCGTTCACCACGCGCACGGTATCGTGAGTTTTGCCCACGTTCAGCATGGTCTTGATAAAATTCTTGCCATTGAGGCCGAACACCCAAGCGATACGCACAATAAAATACTTGCTGAGGGTATTCGCGACTGCAAGTTCACCTTCGAGCTTGGTCTGGCCATAAACATTCAGAGGTTTGTAATCCTTGCAGTCGGGCTGCCAAGGTTCCGTGCCCTGACCGTTGAACACGTAGTCGGTGCTAATATAGGTCATCTTGCAGCCCAGGCGCTTGCAGGCATCGGCAATGTTCTGCGTACCGCCGGCATTTACCGCGCGGACCTTCGCCACGTTGGCATCGTCTTCGGCCATGTCGACTGCAGTCCATGCGGCACAGTGGATTACGGCATCGGGCTTGATTTCAGAAAGAGCCTTGTCGACGGCGACAGAGTCCGTAATGTCGAGCTGCACATAAGGCATGGTCGTGACAGCAGAGCCGTCAGCCACACCGCTGTAGGCAGGAGCCATATCGGAGCCCACGCCCGTATGGCCGCGCTTTGCAAGTTCATTCATTACATCATGGCCCAGCTGGCCACCCACACCTGTCACAAAGAATTTCATAGTGTAAACCTCAGAGAGAAATATAGCATTAATGAAAAGCTGATGCTGAGTGTCCTCAGCATGACTCAAGCATGAAATGCCGATGCTGAGCGTCCTCAGCATGACAGTAGGCAAAGGCTGTATCTACAAAAAAAACACCCCGCGTTCGCGGGGCGCCTTCTCATCCACAATATAGGAGCATTTGGATGTTAAGTTTTACTGAATCACGCGTACCAGATTGAGCTTGTTACCCTGCTTGACCATGTAGACACCAGCCTTCTGGAACTTGGCGAAGAGAGCGTCAGATACTGAAGCACCGTTTGCCACATCCACGCGACCGAGGTTACGACCCTGCATGTCGAACACCTGGTAGGTCTTGCCAGTAGCGTTCAGGCGGAGGTCAGCAGCGATAGCCTGCGGTTCACCACCTTCCTTGCTGAACTTCACGTAGTCAACGTTGGTGTTGTCGTTGGCAATCGTGATGCGAAGAACATGCTGACCCTTGGTGAGCGTAGCCTTACCGGTAGCGTCTTCATAGGCATCCCAGTCGTTGCTTGTACCCGTGAAGGAGAGCGAAGCAATCTGCTTGCCATCGATAGCGAGGTTCAACTTGCCAGCACCGGAACCATTCGAAACAGAAGCCACGATATCGTATTCACCATCTTCAGCAACATTCACGGTATATTCCATCCACTGGTCGGCACTCGTATAACCGATAGCCTTGCCAGTACCGCTGTTCACAATACCGATATTGCTGTAATCGGAACCACGGTAATCCTTATCGACTTCAGCACTCGAACTTACACTGGAGTTGCCATAGGTAGAATCCTGGTTACCTTCGTCAAAGTTTTCAGCTTCGACAATACCCGGAATAGAAGCCGGGGTACCACCAAACGCCTTGCGTTCAATCGGCTTCGGCGGTTCAGGCGGGACATAGGAACCCACATAAACCCTAGCATGCGGGAAGTCCATGTGACCGCTGCGAACTTCACCATTCACGTTACCAGCTTCACCGAGCACCTTGGCTTCGTAAAGCTTACCCATGGTCAGGCCCATCTTTTCCCACTGTCTCATGTGTTCGGAAATATTGATGGTACCGCAATCACGCGGAGAAGTACGCACGCTGAAATACTGATAGAACGTCACGTTACCGGAGTTCTTAATAGCCGGACCCGTACGAGTGTTACGATAAACCGTATAGGTACCGCCGTCAACATTAATAGTACCCTTTCTTTCATTACCAATCCAGCTACCCGGCATATCATTGGCGAGGGTATTGTCGATCACGTAGTATTCCACCAACTGGCTAGCCGTTCCGGGAACGCCTTCCATCCAGCCGTAAATACCGATGTAGGAATAACCCACATTCTGTGCATTATTCTTGATGAGCTTGAATTCGGCAATCATGTCACCATCAAGCTGATCGTAGGTTTTGTTACTGCCGAGGGAAAGACCCGCGCGGCAGAGATAGTCCTTAGCACCGGAAATGTTACATTCCATGGAACCATCGCTATAGAAGGTTGCATCACCACCATAGCCGTTTTCGTCCCAAAGTTCGTAACCGATATCACCGATTTGACCGGTCTTGTTCGAAGAGACCTTCACAGACTGACCCGAGTGTGCAGCGGTGCTGCAGAAACTTTCAGTCTGAGCGAACGCACTGGTTGCAAGCCCAAAGGCAAGCACCAAGCCTGTTTTAACAAAAAGATTGGTTTTCATAATATACTCCTTAAGAAAATCCCGTTCAACCTCTATTCCAAAGTTATATCCATTTGGTCTAATTTGGAATAGTCCCCATATAAATGGCGTTGTTGCAAAAAACAACACCAAATCCACAATTTTTACACAAAAAAGCCTATTTTACGTCAAAATACGGCATTCTTTTCGTGTATATAAAAACGCCCCACAACAGTGTGTGAGGCGCCTTCTTCCACAAAATTTGGAGTTTTTTTCGGGATTTCCTGAAGATTGTGGAAACTCTTAGCGGTTGACTCTGACAGTGTTCAGGTAGCTACCCTGCTTGACCATGTACACGCCCGGCTTGTGGAACTTGGCAAACAGCACATCCTTCATGTTGCTGCCGGCCTGCATTTCCACAGAACCCAGGTAGCGGCCCTGCATGTCGAGTACCTGGAACTTGCCGCTGATTTCGTGCACTGCAAATTCCACCGGAGCGATACCGATAGTACCCTGGCTAGAAGAGCTCTTCACCTTTTCGCTAGAGCTAGACTTAGCTTCTTCGCTGCTGGATTCCGGTTCCGGTTCGGCAAGAGGATGCTTCTTGTCGGTCATCCTGAAGTAAGAAACGTCGAAGGAACCCGAACCACCGCCAGCTTCGACAAGCACCTTGGCTTCGTACATCTTACCCATCTTCATACCGAGTTCTTCCCACTTCTTGAAGTGAGCCGTAATGTCGATATGACCACAGGAGCGAGCTCCCTTACGCTTGCTGAAGAACTGCGGGAAGGTTTGGTTCCCCTTGATAGAGGGTGCATTGTAGCGCATGTTCTGGTAAACTTCATAAGTTGCTCCATCAACCGTGAACTCACCCTTCTTGGAACCCAGGAGGTTCGGCCCCGGTTCGCTGAACCAGTCATCCACGATGTAGTATTCTACAAGCGGATCAACCGTCCAGCCATAAATACCGATATAATTGTAGCCACCGGCATTACCCTGCTTACTCCAATTAAAGTACGCATCAATGGGGCCAACATCACTGTATGTCGATTTTTCGTCATATTTGAAGCCGACACGGGCAAGGAAGTCGTTGGTACCGTTCCAACTGGCCTTGTACGTACCGTTGTCATAGAACGTCATGGAGTTGTTGCCGCCCTGGTACCAGATTTCATAGTGGTACGGAGAGCTACCGACATTACCCGTCACGCTCGAGTTGTTCTGGCCCTGGGTCCTCGTTTCCTTGCCTTCATGGCCCATCTTATCCTTACAGGCATCAATTGTGCCCGAAACATTCGAGCCACCCTTAGAAGAACTGGACTTTGCAACCGCAGTCGAAGAACTTGACTTGGCAACAGAAGCACTGGACTTCGGAGTATCACCGTTAGAAATATACACCTTGGCATGCGGGAAATCCATATGGCCACCATTAACCTGACCATTGACGTTGCCAGCCTCACCAAGCACCTTGGCTTCGTAGAGCTTACCCATGGTCATGCCCATCTTTTCCCACTGTCTCATGTGCTCGGAAATATTGATGGTACCACAATCGCGCGGTTTGTCACGGACGCTGAAATACTGATAGAACTGCACGTTGCCGGAGGTCTTAATTGCAGGACCGGTACGAGTATTACGATAAACGGTATAGGTACCACCATCAACCGTAATGGTCCCTTTTCTTTCATTACCAATCCAGCTACCCGGCATGTCATTGGCGAGAGTATTGTCAATCACATAGTATTCAACCAGGTTGCTCGGAGCACCGGAAACTTGTTCCATCCAGCCATAAATGCCGATATAGGAGTAACCCACATTACTCGCACCGCTCTTCACAAGCTTGAACTCGGCAATCATATCGCCACCAAGTTCCTTGTAAGTCTTGTTACTGCCAAGAGAAAGGCCCGCACGGCAAAGATAGTCCTTGGCTCCCGTGATTGTGCAGTCCATGGAACCGTCGCTATAGAATGTTGCACTACCGCCATGACCGTTTTCGTCCCAGAGTTCGTAACCGATATCGCCGATTTTACCAGTCTGGTTCGAGGTAATCGTCACTTTCTGACCGGAATGTTGAGCATTGCTACAGAAATCCTGAGCAAAAGCCCCTGAAGTTGCACACAAAGTCAAAGCCAACCCGACTTTGACACCCGATTTGAATGGAATTTTCATTTTAGACTCCTATCAAAATAATCCCTAGGATTAAAATTATATCCATACAAAGCAATTCAGACTTTATATATAAGAAATGCCGTTGTTCCGAGAAACAACGGCAAAAGATTTACAAAATGCCGAATCCGGCGTAATTTAGCGGAATTTGAAGCTATTCTTCGTCAGAAGAAGGAACTCCAATCTGCTGTTCCGGCTTGTCTTCAACCTTTTCGACAGAATCGTCGTCGACTTCGACGCCTTCCACCTTGTCGAAGGTTTCCTTCGCCTCGGCGCTATCCTGTTCGATATCTTCGACGCTCGGAAGTGCGGTAGCATCTTGCACCACATCACCTTCGCGCAGGCTAATCGCCTTGACACCCTGGGCGTTACGGCCCGTGAGGCGGATATCGGCGGCCTTGATACGAATCACCTGGCCTTCGCGGCTGGTAATGATCAAGTCGTAGTCGTCAGCGACGCTTTCCACGAACACGGCGGCGCCCACCTTGTCGGTCACATTCAGGTTGCGCACGCCCTTGCTTCCGCGACGGGTAATGCGGTAAGTCGAAGGTTCGCTGCGCTTGCCGTAGCCGTTTTCGGTAATGGTCACGATCTTGTTGCCGGCCTTGAGCCACAACAGAGAAATCACTTCGTCGCCTTCGGCCAAGGTAATGCCCTTCACGCCGTGCGTGCCGCGACCCATGGCGCGGAAGCAGCTGATCGGGAAGGTCACGGCCTGACCGTTCTTGGTCGCAAGCATCAGCAAGTCCTTCGGAATCGGACGACCTTCGATATCTTCGGCGTCTTCGGATTCCTCGGCGATGGCGGCCTCGGCAGCCTGTGTTTCGGCTTCGGCATCAGCGTCTTCGCCTTCGGCAGCCTGGCTAGCCTTGAAGTCTTCGGCAGACATGCCCACGAGCTGCACCTTCACCAGTTCATCGTCTTCGTCCAAACTGATGGCGTTCACGCCCGCCTTGCGCGGACGGCTGAACAAGGTGAGGTCCATCTTGTTGATGACACCCTTCTTGGTTGCAAACACGAGACAGAAGTAACCGCCGAACTTGCGCACCGGCACAATCGCCTGAACCTTTTCGCCTTCGGTAAGACCGATAAAGTTGATAATCGGGCGGCCCTTGCCGTTGCGGGTTCCTTCGGGGAGTCGGTAAACCTTGGTCCAGTAAGCGCGACCCTTGTTCGTAAACACCAGCAGGTAGCTGTGGGTCGATGCCGTGAAAATCTGATCCACGTTGTCTTCGTCCTTGAGGGTCGCACCGATAATTCCCTTGCCGCCACGGTTCTGGGCCTTGAAGGTATCGATCGGCAAACGCTTGATGTAGCCTTCGCGGCTGAGCGTAATCACCTGTTCTTCTTCGGCAATCAGGTCTTCGTAATCGTAGTCATCGACAGCATCTTCGATAGAAGTACGGCGGTCATCGCCACACTTGTCCACGATGGCGTCGAGGCGGTCAAGCATAATCTTCACGCGGCGTTCGCGCTTTGCGAGAATGTCCTTCAAGTCGGCAACAGTTGCAACGAGTTCGTTGTATTCGTTTTCCAACTTTTCCAAGTTCAGGCCCGTGAGCTGAGCAAGACGCATGTCCACGATAGCCTGGGACTGAATTTCGTCCAGGTTGAAGCGGTCCTGCAAGCCCGTCTTTGCCGCTTCGGTCGTCGGGCTCGACTTGATAATCTGCACCACTTCGTCGATGTTCTGCGTTGCAATACGCAGGCCTTCGATGATGTGCAAGCGGGCTTCGGCCTTGTTCAAGTCAAACTGCGTGGAACGCGTAATCACATCAAGGCGGTGATCCACGTAAACCTGGATAAGTTCCTTGAGCGTCAGGAGCTTCGGCAGGTTGTTGACGAGAGCGAGGTTATAAATGCTGAAGGTGGTCTGCAGCTGCGTGTTTTTGAACAAATTATTCAAAACGACTTCGGCGACCACATCCTTGCGCATTTCGATCACGATGCGCATACCTTCGCGGCTAGATTCATCGCGAATGTCGGTAATGCCGTCAACGCGCTTATCCTTCACGAGTTCCGCAATCTTCTTGCAGAGTTCGGCCTTGTTGACCATGTAAGGAATTTCAGAGACGACAATGCGCGGTTTGCCTCGGCTATCGACATCGATTTCGGTACGGGCACGCACGCGCACGCGGCCATGACCCGTCAAATAAGCATCACGGATGCCCGCACGGCCGCAAATCACGCCACCCGTCGGGAAGTCCGGACCGGACACATACTGCAAAAGGTCTTCGCCGGAGATATCCGGATTTTCAGCCACCGCATGAATGGCGTTTGCAATTTCGCGGAGGTTATGCGGAGCCATGGAAGTCGCCATACCCACGGCAATACCCGTGGTACCGTTCACGAGCATGTTCGGGAGCGCGGAGGGCAGCACCTTCGGTTCTTCCAAAGATTCATCGAAGTTCGGGCCCATGTCCACGGTATCTTTTTCCAAGTCTTCCAGCATGAGGGCGCCCATGTTGTTCATCTTGGCTTCGGTGTAACGCATAGCGGCTGCGCCGTCGCCGTCGATAGAACCGAAGTTACCCTGACCGAACACCAGCGGGTAGCGCAGCGAGAAGTCCTGCGCCATACGCACCAAAGTTTCGTACACGGCGGAGTCGCCATGCGGGTGGTACTTACCGATCACGTCACCCACGATACGGGCGGACTTCACCGTCGGCTTGTTCGGCACCACGCCGAGCTTATGCATACTGTACATCACGCGGCGGTGCACCGGCTTAAAGCCGTCACGCGCATCAGGGAGTGCACGAGCCACAATCACGCTCATGGAATAGCGCAAGTAGCAATCCTGCATGTCCTTTTCAATCAAGGACCTGATTTGCGAACCTGGTACCAATTCTTCTGACATTAGTTTTCCTCTATCATTTCATTTATTACTTCTAAACTTTCTTCGTCGGTCTGGTCGATGCGGTGGGGCGTAATCGTCGCATAGCCCTGATTCAACAGATAGTCATCGCTATCCTTGGGCTGTTCGTCCCACAGTTTATCGCCATCCAGTTGCCACAGTCCATTTTCATGGGTGTAGTGGTCCGTAAACATTCCAAGGGCCATCCTGGTCGCCTTGAACCCTTTAAAGGTTTCGGCGGTAGCCTTTGGAAAATTCACGTTCCAGAATACGCCCACGGGAATCCGTTCAAACAGGCGGTTTTTAACCACCTTCACGGCAAATTCCTTCGCCGTTTCGAGCATGTTGGCGGTTGTGCCTCGGAGCGAAAGCGCAATGCCCGGCACACCCCAAAGAGCCGCTTCACGAGCTCCTGCGACCGTGCCCGAATAAAGCGACGATACGCCCGAATTTTCGCCGAGATTCACACCCGAAAAACACACGTCAAAAGCACCCGGACCGGCCCCCTCGGTAGTAAGCCCGTGGGTAGCAAAATGGCCTAACGCAAACTTGACGCAATCGGCCGGAGTTCCCGACATGGAATACGCCTCGATGGCCGAATTTTCTGCGCTTTCCACTTTTTTGACCGAAAGCCCACGCCGAACTGTAAAGGCGTGCCCTACCCCGCTCTGCTCCACTTCGGGCGCAAAAACGCACACGTCCGCATAAGGGACGAGCGCACACGCCAAAGCGAGCATATAGCCACTTTGGATTCCATCATCGTTTGCGATGAGGACACGTGTCTTCGGGTAGTCTTGCATGTAAGATAAAAGATAGAAAAAATAACGAAAAACGGGCTATTTTTGGAGGTCAACAAACAGCGAATCGAGACGTGCAGAAAGCCTTTCCGCACCCTTCTTACTCAGGTGGTCCTCATTGAATGCCATGTCGTCTGTATAGGCGTGTTTTCCCATGTTATTTTCATCAAAAACGACCGCCCCCATCGACGAAAGTTCGTCTATAATTTTCTGCACATCGGAGCGAAGAGCACCATAGATTCCGAACGATCCCGTCTTGGCGTATTCCGGGTTCTGCGGAGGAATCAAAAACACGACTGTCACACCCTGGCTCTTCGCCAATTTCACCAAGTTCCTATACTTTTCCAGATTGTTCACCACAATCGGATCCGTTGCACGCATGAATGTCGTATCGTGCATCACGTTCGGTGAGCCCCATCCATTTGCGGGCAACAGGAACTCCCCTAACTTGGCGGGACTTGTCATTTCTGACTGCGGCTTAGGAACACCGCTTACAAGTTTTTCAAGACCCTTCGGCACGCCATCTTTCCAGAAATCATGCGATTCATCGTAGCGGTAACCCGGAACACTTGCGAATACGATTTGCCAAGAGGCGGCCTCAGTCACCCACAAAAAGTCAATCGATGTTTCAAGCACGAGATACTTGAGCTTGGGCAAATGTTGCAGGGCGTAATTTCGGGCAAGGTAATCGATTCCATAAATGTCACCCGAAGAAAAAGCCATATTCAACAGTTTCTGCGATTTCACCCACGGAGCATGAACACCATACATCGTACGTGAACTCCCGAGTGCAACTGCCGTGACAGAATCGCGCATTTTCCAGAAATTTTCCATCTGCACACGCAGTTCCAGCACAAAGAAGGGGGCTCCTGCAGTATAGTAAACACCGGCACTGTCCAAATCCAGCAGCGGATCAAGGGAATCGCGACCTGCAATATCGCGCCACATTACCGGATGCCAAAGTTCATCACCTTCGGCAAGGTCGAGGATTTCTCCCGTGTACGCATTTACCAAGACCACTTTCTTGTGAGCGCCATTTGCATTTGTCAGCGTTGCCACGAACACGGAATCCGAGCCAAGCACCCATTCTGTATGGTCGAATGCATAGCCTTCCGGAGCAGCGACAGACAGCACCATTTTGCCGTCACTATCTGCCACAAAAGCGCGTTCATGCACACCATAAGCACTTCCGACAAAAGCCTTCCCACTCTTGCTTGCAAAATCAAGGAACAAAGTGCGATCCGCGCCTCCCCTACTCAAAGACACATTGCAAGCCTGTTCGCCATTGTACCAAATTCCATCTTCGCCTTTAACGCGAGAGCGCAACAGCCTTGCACCCGTCACGGCCAATTCATCGTTTTCAGAAACGCCACCATGATAAGCGCCATCAAAAAGTTTTTCCGAAGTACCGAACTTGCCATTTGCGAACTTCACCTGCCAAGTGCTAGAGGCAAAGAAGGTCGAATCAATCTTGTTGTTGCCGGCATTCGTCACATACACCAATACGGTATCACCGCCCGGAAGCACGCGCCACCGCGGGATCGCCGCTTGCTCCACATTCAATTCCACAAGATCGCCACCATCGAGCGGGTACACATACACCTTCGATTGTCCAGAGACACCTTCTAGCCCCGTGCAGAACGCAAGCCAATTTCCATCAGGCGAAATATCCGGATGGTAAGCGGAAATGCCAAAATTCAAGTTCGCCGTTATCGGCGCACCGACGGCCGGGTAATACAGATACGTCAGCGAATGGGTCACATCGTTACGGAACACGAGTTTCGAACGGAGGCCCGCATTAAAGTGATTCACATCTTTAGACTGCGCCAGAATCGAGACCGCCGCACTGTTCATGTGGCCTTCATTATCAAGCTTGCCGGGATTCAGGATAGCGCCAAACGCAAGCCTAAAGCCGATATAGTCCGCCTTCGATGACGAGGTAACCGTATAGATATCGCCGCGCTTGAAAATTTTCATATCGGAAGGGCCATCCCGATAGCTTCCGCCCTTTACAACTCGTTCATCTAACAGGCTATTCCCTTGCACGCCGATATAGTCAAGAATTTCCATGGAAACAAACGGCACAAGAGCGTCTTCGACCCATTCCTTTGCGTTTCCAGCCATATCGCACAAGCCGAGTTTATTTACATACGAAGAGCAAACATGGTGAAGTTTGAATCCCGAGTTATTTGAATTCCAGGAACCGTCAGGATTCCAGCCTTGATTTGCCGCATACGCCCATTCCGCTTCCGTAGGTAAACGGAACGCTTCCTTGGACGACCAGAAAAGCAAACTTTCCAATCCCGTACAGGCTCCGTTTTCATCGAAGGTCGCCTTCGAATAAGTATATGCCGTATCGAAACCTTCGGCTTTGCTCAATTTATTCGCGTACAATACCGCATCAAAATAAGTCACATCCGTTGCCGGCAAGGAATCGTCGCAATCTAGTCCCATCTCGCCACAAGTCACCTCATGTTTGCCCATCCAGAAATCATAATCGAAGTTAGCGACCATTGAAGGGCGATCTTTCACCGAAGCCGATTCATCATCTGTTCCAAGCGTCACCGGATTGCCGCTTGCACGGACAAGCACAAAGCCATTCTGCGCAAGGACATCTTGCATTGTATTTTCTTGTGCAGAAGAAAACGATTCAGAATTCGAGCAACCCATGCCCCAAAGGCAAAAGAAAAGAACCAACAATAAGCAAACAATATTCTTCACATTTACAATATACATTTTTCTACATTATGGCCATGTTTTCCGAAAAGAAATTCCTCGCTACCAAAGAGACCTCCAAGGCCAAGCGCATGGCCGAACTTTTGCGTGTCATCATTTTGCAGCTGGGCGACGACGTGCCCCGCGCCAAACGTGAATTCGAGACTTACGCCGAATGGATGAAGCTCCCCGAAAGCGAGCGCCTTACCGGAAAAAATCAAGCCCAGATGATCGACCTGTACAAGACTTTCCGCACACGAGCGGGCCTCGGGTTCGAACGCGACGTTTACCTGGAACAAGAGCCGGGGGACCGCGAAGTCGCAAACGAAGCCCCGCTCCCGTTCGCCGTACTGGTACATAACCTGCGCAGCGCCTTCAATGTCGGCTCCATCATTCGCAGCACGGACTGCTTCGGGCTCGAAGGAGTCCACCTGAGCGGCTACAGCTGCGGGCCCGACCACGTGACGGTCAAGAGCGCCGCCCGCGGCTGTCAGGAATGGATCCCCATCAAGCGCTGGGAATCGCCCTTCGACTGTGTGAAGTGGCACAAGGAAAACGGTTATGAAATCATCGCCCTTGAAACCGGCGAAGACATTCCAAGCATCAACGATGTCAAATGGCCCGAAAAAGGCCTCATCATTCTCGGCAACGAAGAATTAGGAATCGCCCCCGAGCTCATGGCGGAGGCGACTATGAAGGTGACTATTCCGATGGCTGGCCGCAAGGCGAGCATGAACGTCGCCGGGGCCTTTGCCATCATGTGCTTTAAGATTCGTTCGGATAACAACAGCAAGCAATAATCCGAGCAAAGTGTTCTTGACAAGCGAGCGGTTCCGGTAACTCCCGGATAGCGAGCAGGCAAGAACTTTGCGAGGACTAGATTATTTTGCCAAATTCTTTACGGCGTCCGTCAAGCGGTCAATGGCCTGAATAAGTTCATCCATCTTGGCTTCGCTCACACCACCGGCAACAGCGGCGGGCATGCTTGCGGCGGTCGCAGCGGCAGCCTTTGCAACAGGCGCAGCAGATTCCTTCACGGGAACCTTGCCGAGCCAAATGTCCGGCCAGCGGTCGTTACCGCTGTGATAAGTAATGCGGGTTGCCGATTCCACTGGTTCGCCAATCTTCCAGATATAGAGTTCGTAGTCGAACAAGTCGTGGTCATGGCCCTTGTCGGTTGCACCCCAGACAAGCCACTTGCCATCGGGAGAAAGACGCGGGAAATATTCGTGACTGCGGCGGCCAGGCAGGTCCATCAACTTCACGTTCTTCGGAATACCGAAGAAGCCCACCTTCTCAATCTGCTTGCCGTCTTTGGCTGAGAACCAGAGGATTTCGCTCGGGGCAGCGGTACCGCCGTTACCCGTCGGGTTCACGCGGTAAAGCTTGGAGCCATCAAAGTTCCAGTCAATCTGACAACCATCGCCGGACTTGGTCCAGGCGTTCTTCGACAGATCCCACACGCCCGTTTCACGCATGGAGCCGCGAAGCGTAATGGCCAAGTGCTTGCCGTCGGGACTCATGTTCGGCTCCTGCAGAATCACTCCGGACTTGTTGAAAGCCTTTTCGCCATCGAGCACGAGAGTCTCTTTTTTGCTGGCAAGGTCCATCGTAAACACTTTGCCTGCGCGGCTAAATACAATCGACTTGCCGTCGGGTCTCCAAGTGCCCCACGTCGCATTGTCCACCACCTTGCGTGCGTTTTCGCCCGAAATGTCGACCATCCACAGGTCCCACTTTTCCGGGTAGTTGGCATCGTTTTCAGGCACCCAGCCGCCCTTGCTGCGGTTAAAGAGCACCGTCGAGCCATCCGGAGAAATGCGCGGGAACCAGTCTACATTGTCACCCTGCGTAAGGGCACGGGCGTTTGTACCGTCGGCATTCATAATCCAAATGTCATGATGGCTATTCGCACGACTCGTGGCCCACACGATTGCACCTTCAAGTTTACCCTTGAGGGCAGAAAGAGCCTTTTGTTCGTCGGCAGTAGGATCAACGGCGGCACCCGTCGGAGCGCCCTGTTGGGCAAATACCGAGGTCACGCCAAAAGCGGCACAGGCACAAAACTTCACAAACTTATTCATGCCTTAAAGATACGAAAAAATAAACGCAAGCACCCAGCGGGCACCTGCGTTTTTCGCTAAAACATACAATAGACGCTTTATTGCAAGCGAATCTTTTGCATCACAGTCGCATTTTTAGCCTGAATGCGAACCATATAGACACCAGCAGGTAATCCCTGGAGGTCCATTGCCTGACTCCCCGCCTGCGTCTTGACCGCATGGCCCGCCACATTGAACACGTCAACGCGGGCGGCACCGTCGGTGCGGACTTGGAGCGTGCGGCCCTGCAGCGAAACCGCCGGAGCGTTTGCAACTTTGGACTTCGCGATGCCGGTCATGCCGGAATTTGCGTTCATGAGGTTCGGCATGTTGCCCGAAACCAGGAGGCCGTTCAAGAGTTTGAGCGACTGGTTAAAGTAGTTTTCATCGCCGAGCGCCACAGCTTCTTTCCAGTATTCGTCAAGCTTGGACTGGTACTTCGCATCAGAGATGAGTGCTGTCATCAGAGAGGTCACGAATGTACTGTTGTGGTCATTGCCGAGACTGCCCGAAGAACGAATCACGGGGCCTTTCATATTCGATGCTGAAACCGTAGAAACGAACTCCGCCATCTTCTTGTCGATGGCGAGCGCACGCTGGTCGCCATGCCAGCACACGGCCTTCGCGTTACGCCACGGAGCGCGCGAGGCATCGTAGCTATAATAATCGTCTTCGCTCTTGCCGTTTTTGTCGGTCCAGTCATCCACCAGGCCCGTCGAGACTTCGTCAGAGCTCGATTCGTACAACTTCATATTCGCATCGTAGGCTGTCTTACTCCAGAATTCGGCATTTTCTTCATCGATTGCGGCAAACAAGGGCATGTAAGCCGGATCGAAATAACCCGGATTCTTACGGTTAAAGCCGGCATCGCCCCACTTGTCGCCCGGCAAGTGCAAGCCATTCGATTCGAACTCGGACTTTTTCATGGCCTGGATGAGTTTCTTGGCATCTTCCTTATACTTTTCGTCGCCAAACTGGTAGTACGCCATCACAAGGGCGGCAGCGGCATCGATATCGCCGTCGAGAGCGGCTCCGTTGCCCGCATCCCAAGATTCCGAAAGGTTACCGATTTTCCAGATCATAAGTCCGTTTTCGTTCTGGAACTTCTTGTAAAAATTCCAGATTTTGTCGAATTCGGCCTGATAGCTCGTCGTGTTGTCGCTAAAGTAGACCATCAGAAGCATGCCGTAGCCGACACCTTCCGAAAAATACGCATCGGAACCGGGGTCAGAACGTATGCCTGCGATATCGCCCGATTCGTTGTACATGGCCTGTTTCCAGTACAGGAACTGCTTTTTCAGCTGTTCCGAAGCGGCGGCCTTGTCACTCAGAAGAGTCGCATTGCCACCATAGTCAGACATCTGCGGAAACGGGAAATTCACCGTCGCTTGAGAAAGACCAAAAGCCAACGCCAAAGACGCGGCCCAAACTTTACATCCCATATATATACTCCTTTTTACTCTACCCTCAAAGATAATGGATTTTTGCAAAAAAACAACTTTTATTTTTGCGTTTCGTGTTTAAAATCACGCTAAAAAGCTGTAAAAAAAGCGATTTTCGCCCATTATACAGGTGTAAACAGAAAAAGGTTCCGTTTTTTGTCGTTTTCGCATTCCAAAACCTATTTTCCGTAAAAAAAGGGATGTTCTATGAAAACTTTAACCATATCCGCATTTTTGTCGTCTTTGGCACTGTGCGCAACGCTTGCCACCGCCCAAGACATTACCCCCACCCGCATCGGGCCTGTCAGCCAGTATGGTCAGCTGATGACCGGCAAGAACTCACAAGGTCAGGGCCGCATTTACGGCAGTTGCGAAGGCGTTAAAGACGGTGCCGAAGTCCAGGTGCGCGGCATGAGTCTTTACTGGAGCTTAATGCCCCAGGCTCTGGAATTCTGGAGCGAAGAGGGCATTGCCACCATGGTGAACGACATGAAAATTCAGATTGTGCGTGCCGCCATGGCTACCGGCAACGAAGACTGGAAGGGCGAATGGAACGGCATTCAGCTCAAGGGCTACGCCAGCGACCCCAACAACCAGAAACAATTTATGAAGACGGTTGTCGAAGCGGCAATCAAGAACGATATTTACGTGATTATCGACTGGCATTCCCACGAAGCCCACAAGCAGACCGATGCGGCCAAGAATTTCTTTAAAGAAATGGCCGAGACATACGGTAAGTACGACAACGTGATTTTCGAAGTCTACAACGAACCGCAGCAGATTTCTTGGAACGAAGTCAAGAACTACGCGAACCAAGTCATCGAAGTGATCCGCCAGTATTCCGACAACCTGGTGCTCGTGGGCAACCCCTCTTGGGACCAGAATCCGTCTGACGCTATCGGCAACGAAGTGAACGATCCCAAGAAAAATACCGCTTACACCTTGCACTACTACGCCAACAGCCACAACTGGGCAGGCAATTACAGTTGGGGCGGCGAAAGCGAAGGCGTCAAGGGTGAAAAGGCGATCAAAGCAGGGCTCTCCGTGTTCATTTCGGAATGGGGCACGGCTGATGCAAGCGGTGCCGGAAATCCGGACCAGGGCCGCAACCAGAGCTGGCAGGAATACGTGAACAAGTATCAGCTTTCTTGGGCAAACTGGTCTGCATCCAAAATCAGCGAAGGTACCGCCGCATTTGAAGGTTCCTCTACCAAGACTTCGCTCCAGTACACGACCTCTGGCAACCTGGTGAAGGGCTACCTTTCTACCAACCCCGCCAGCTACACCAAGTGCGCTGTCAACAACAACAATCAAAGCCAGGGCGACGGCAACAATAATCAGAATCAAAACGAAAACAACAACCAAGGAAATAACAACGAAAACAATTACGGTCAAAACGGCAACGAAGTCCCGATTTTCGCAAAGGCTAGCGTAAACTTCAACGTGAGTTATTCGGACAACGCCTTGCACATTGCAGGCTCCCCCATGACAGTCGAAATTTACAGCATGATGGGCAATAAGATTATGGCTATCGATAACGTGAGTGGCACGCTTTCGCTCGCCAAGCTCCCTGCCGGCAAGTATTTCGCCCGAATCCATGGTAAGGCAACCAACATGGTTCGCGCCTTCCAGATTAAGTAAATCCAATCAAACGAGAGAGAGAAAGGGGTCCGACCTTTTATGGGTCGGGCCTTTTTATTTATCGAATACGGCGAAGTATTCGTCGCGATATGCCAGGTGCCAGCGGGAATCTTGCTGCAAAGCACGCAGAAGTGTATCCCAGCGGGCATAGTACTGCAGCGGGAATAGGGCGCGGTCTATGCCTAAGGAATCGGCGTCATGCATAAACAGGGCGGGGTCTTTGGCGTAATTCAGATACCGTTCAAAGAAATCCGCCGTCTTAAGGATAAACCTGCCATCGATGTAAATGGAATCTGCCGGGTTCATTAAAGCCAGGTAACCGCCGGCACGATCATCGTTAAAAAGCTTACCCTTATGCGGATGATTTTGCATCCAGGCTGTCGCATCAACCGGCACACGCTGGTAAGCGACCATGGAGATGTCGTAAGCATAAAGTGAACGAGCCCAGAGACCGAAGATAAAAAAAGTAGGAAGTAGGAAGTAGACAGTAGACAGTAGGCGGCTGGATGTGAAATGTGGAGTGTGAAATGGGAAATTAGGCAATGTCGCTAAAAGTACCGGCAGGAACAATACGAAATTACGTTCGGCAACAAGGGCAAGAATCGCCATCACCACAACCGTCACATTCAAAACATCCGGCCTGCGATTCTTATACAAGCGCCAAATGGCAAGTCCCATTCCTGCTAGGCAGAGCAAAATCATCAGCACGCATTCCAGTGTATTCTCCCCCGCCATCAAAAGCGTGAACGGAGAACGGTTCTCGGCGATTTCGCTTGCAAAGATTGCCGCCGAGGGCGAAAGTCCAAGCAAACGGTCCAAGAGTCCAAACGGGTACAGGAATAACGCGAGGCCCTCGCGATGCAAGAACGGCATCGCAAACAATGCAACAACAAAAGCTCCCCGCAACGCAAGCGCCTTCCGAGAAAACTTATCACCCGACTTACGCGAATTCCAAATTCTGGCAGTCAACACAAGCACCGCAAACAGCGGGCCCAAAATGTACAAGCCCTGCGTTTTGCACCAAGTCCACTGTATGGCAAGAATAAGAACCGCAAAAAGCGTGTTCACCGGGGTCAAGCGACTGTTCGCAAACAACCTCGGCAAGACATTCCAATAAATCCCGAGGAACAATAGCGAAAACAGCACCGGACGCATTTCAAAATGATAGCGGAATACAAAGAGGAGGAATATGCAGATTCCGGCTCGGAGGCCGGAATGACATGCTGATTCTGAACCAAGTTCAGAATGACGTTTAGAAAACAGAGCGACAACAACGCCCCACAATACCGCCTTGAAAGCCACCAAGAGAAGAGCGCCACCCAAACCGTAGACAAAGCCTACCGCCAGTTGAAAATATTCATGCACGTTCACAACGGGCGTGCGGACAGGTGTCCACGTAGTCACCCATTCGCGAGCACAAGCCAAATGCCACCAGATGTCGGTATCGGTCAGCGGGAATATCGCAAAGAGTATAACAAAGACAGCTATTATCATTCCAAAGTTTTCAACAACGAATCCAGGCGAGAGGTAATTTTAGGTACAGCTTTGTAGCACAAGTGATCGTTATCTAACGCTTCGTCATCCGTATAATCGTGATTCCCCATTTTATTTTCATCAAGCAACCTGAAGTTCGGATACTCCGTTTCGTACTTTTGGAACTGATCAATCAAAGACATCGCCATGCTTCGACGCATCCCGTAACGGCCAAAGGCTCCGGATTCCTTATACCTCGGATTTTGAGGGAAAATCATCCCCACAACGTAAATGCCTCGTTCTTGAGCCAATTCTATTATTTCTTTTAATGCAGAAAGACAATCATTGATCAAATAAATCTTGTCATCGAAATAAGTTGAATCTACTGAAAATTCTGGAGGATCCCCCCACGCGACGCAATAAGATTCCGTATAACGTCCACGATCTTGCAAGAACGGCTTGCTATCCGCTACAGAAATGGAATTATGCGTGCATTGCAGCAAGCCTTCAGGGTAACCGTCACTCCAATATCCATGATTTTCGTCATATACATATCCTGGGTATTTTTTATAAGTCACCTCAAAGAAATTATCGCTATATTCGCCAGCAATCTTCCACCAAAAATCAATATCCAACGACACAACGAGATACTTCAATTTTTTCAGATGAGCCAAGAGATATTTTTTTAGATAATCGCGAGATGAGTAGATGGAATTTGGGATATGCGCAAGATTTATGGCAAAAAATTCCGGAGATAAATGACTCGGCGACAACGAATGTAACGGACGAGAAGAACCTAAAATGGCAACATTCGCCGTATCACGATAGCGCCACAAAAGTTCCATATTATAGCGCATCAAAATGGAACCCATATCATCATCGGGATACATATAAACACCAGCACTATCCAAGTCCAAACCCGAATACACAGGTGATTCTCTGGGTTTCACCCACAGACTCGGATGCCAGAGTTCATCACCCTCGGCAAGTTCCACAAAGCTGCTGTCGGACAGGTTCATCAGAGTAATCATGCGATGAGCCCCGTTGGCATCGGCAAGAGTTGCCACGGCCAAATTAAGGTCTCCAGCCCATTCGCTATGGTCAAAGGTAAACCCGTTCGGAGCTCCTACAGACTGCACCAACTTTCCCGTGCTATCGGCCACAAGCAATCGTTCGTGAGTGCCGTATCGTTTACCTACAAAGTCGCGGCCAGACTTACTTGCAAAATCCAGGAACAAGGTACGTTTGCTACCATCTTTCGCCAAGGAAACATTGCAGGCCTGTTCCCCATTGTACCACACCGACTCTTGGCCAGAGACATTCACCCGGAGAAGTCGCGCTCCCGTCACTGCAAGATTGCCGTCCGTACTGACGCCCCCATGGTATGCACCGTCAAAAAGTTTCTGCGGAACACCAAACTGGCCATTTGCAAAAACCACCTGCCAGGTAGATGCGGAACGGAATACAGAGCCATCTTTATTGTTGCCGGCATCCGTCACATACACAATGGCGGTGTCGCCGTTTTCAAGAATTCTCCAACGCGGAATGGCAGCACTTTCTACATCAAGCTTTACCAGATTCGAACCTTCTGCATCTAAGTTGCGGACATAGAGCGAAGACTTTCCAGAAAGGCCCTCTAAACCGGTACAAAACGCAACGTGTTCTCCGTCGGGAGAAATCTCCGGATGAAAAACTTCGATACTGTCTTCGATTTCAATCACCGACTGTACACCGCTGGAATAATCTACATAGGCCAAGTTTCCCGTGATGTCGTTACGGAAAGCGAGTTTCACCTTGTAGGTACCCGTTAGGCTTTCCACTGTCGAAGAATTCGCAAGGAGAATAATCCTGCTAGATGCCGCCTTGCCATCGTCGCCCATCCATACAGCATCAGGGATTGCCCCGTAGGCCAAGCGAAAGCCAACATAATCTGCCCGAGTAGAAGAAGTTACCGTATAGACATCGCCGCGGCCATACAGCGTTATCGACGAAGCCGCATTCCGATAGCAACCTCCCTTTACAACGCGTTGCCCCAGAAAGCCCCCGTCGGGAGCGCCCACATAATTGCTTACCGTCGTTTTCTGGAACGAGCCTAGCCAATCGTTCACCCATTCCATCGCATTACCGGCCATATCGCACACTTCCGTGGCGGGAATAGCCCTGCTACAGACATTATGCAATTTGTATTCCGAATTCTCCGCCGTCCATGCTTCGCGCAGATTCCAGTTTTCACGGGCCGCATAAACCCATTCGGCCTCCGTCGGCAAGCGAAAGGACTTGACCTCGGGATGAAACGCAAAGCCCTCTAGGCTTACACAATGCTTTTCATCGTCAAATTTTGCAGACGAATAGGTATAGACGGTATCTAAACTGTCGGCCTTACTGCGTGCATTGGCATAAAGAACTGCATCGTAATAGGTCAAGTTCGTCGCCGGCAGGTTTTCGTCTTCACATTCCAGCGAAATGCCCGTAACCGTTTTCATCAAAGCATTGAATTCGGCGCAAGAGACTTCATGCCGGCCAATAAA